>DASVYG010000348.1:0-19861 GCA_036392315.1 Gemmatimonadaceae bacterium | reverse complement strand
TGTCTCGCGAGAGGATGTCCACGATCTTCCAGAACTGGTCGATTCCGGAAAAGTCGATCCCGGTCGCGGGCATTGATGTATCGGCCTCGGCAGTCGCTTGCGCCCCGAGCAGGTTGTTGCGGGGAGCTGCGAGCGCCAATGTCGCGACCGAGAGGATACCAAGAGTTCTGTAGAGCCGGTGCATCGAAGCCGCTCCGCGGGCCTAAAGACAATAATGTTGTCGGTTTAAGAGCGCAGCGCTCAGGCCGTTGCGGCGAACGTCCTGCCAGTGCAGAGAGAAGTAAGAAGCGCGCCGGGAGCACGGCACCGATCAATGCGTGCTTATCGCCAGCGCCATCGCCATGACGCCGAGTGAGGGCGTCCGAAGGCGTTGTCGCTCACTCGGCCCGTAGCGCGTCGACTGGATCGATCCGCGACGCCCGAAGAGTTGGTACCGCGCTCGCCATCAACGCGACGAACGCCACCAGCATCGCCGTCAGCGTCAAGATGCCTGCGTCATCACTCGTCACGCCGAACAACTGCGTCGCGATGAGGCGACGTGCGGCGACGCTCAGTCCAATCCCAATCGCGATGCCGACGGCGACGAACTCCGCGCTCTGGCGAAGAACCAGTTGAACGAGATCGACGGCACGCGCACCGACGGCGGCGCGGATCCCAAATTCCTGCGTCCGCTGCGCGACAGAATAACTGACGACGCCGTACAGTCCAATCGCGGCGAGCAGCAACGCCGTGATCGCGAAGCTGCCGAGGACGGCGGCGGTCAGCCGTCGTTGACGCACAGTCGACTGGATCACGTCGGAGACGGGACGCACATCCATGGCGGGGAGTGCCGCGTCGATTGCGCGCAACGCGCGGCGGTACGCCGTCGCCACGTCCTGCTCCGACCTGTCGGTGCGAACCACCGTGTACATGAACGAGTTTGGCACCTGCTCGGCGGACACGTACACCGCCGGTCTCGACGGCGCATCGAGCGGACCTTCACGTACGTCGGCGATGACTCCTACGACCATTTGCATGGCGCTCGTGCCCCACCCGAAGGAGATGCGCCGGCCGGTTGGGTTCTCATTGGGAAACCAGCGCCTTACGAACGCGTCATTCACCATCGCCACAGGCGTGGCGCCAAGTACGTCACCGGGCTGGAACGATCGGCCGGAGAGGAGACGCGTTTTCAGGACTTCGAAGTAGTTGTTCGCGACGACTCGCATCTCGACCATCGGCTTGTCGCCGTCGGCGAAATGCTGGCCTTCGATCTGGACGGAGCCGCTCGTGCCTCCCTCGACGGGAAGGGCACTGGCCAACGTCACCGCCCGCGGCCCGAATGTCGCGGCCATCGCGTCCATCAGACGCGTGTTGAACGCGATCTGAGAAAGCGAATCGGGATACCGGGTCGACGGCAACCACGTGCGCGCGCTGATCAGCTGACTTGGGTCGAAGCCCATCGGTACGGACAAGAGATTCTCAAAGCTTCGAGCGAGCAGGCCGCCGGTCGTAAGCAGGACGAAGGAGAGCGCGATCTGGCCGATGATTAACACTCGGCGGAACCGGTCGCGCGAGACGCTCCCCATCAAACCGCGTGCGCCATCCCGCAGATCGGTGACAAGATCGCCGCGAGTCGAACGAAGAGCGGGAACGACGCCGACCAAGAGACCCGAGAGCAACGAGATGGCGAGCGAGGCGCCGAGCACGCGGCCGTCGAGCGTCGCATCGGAGATTCGCGCCATCGACGTTCCGAGCCAGCGCCGCGCGAGGACGACGATCGCGTAGGCGACCCCGATACCGCAGACGCCGCCAAGAAGCGCGCGCACGACTCCCTCGAGAAGAACATTCGCGACGAGCCGCGTTCGGTTGGCGCCTAGCGCGGCGCGAACTGCAAACTCGCGGCGGCGTGCGGTCACCCGGGCCAACAGCAAGTTGGCTACGTTCGCGCACGCGATGAGAAGGAGAAGGCCGACAGCCGCGAACAGCACCTTGATGGGCGTGCGCAGGTCACCAACGAGCGACGTGGCCAGCGGTACGATGTTGATGCCGTGGGTCGTCGCACCCTCTTGCTTGAGCGCGGCAGCTACCGCATCGAGTCGTGCCGCCGCCGCGGTCACGCTCACACCGGGCCGCAGTCGTGCGACGACGTCGAGTCGATGCATGCCGCGTGGCGAGTCCTGCACCGTGAGATTCAGCGGACGCCAGAACTCGGCGGACTTGCCATGGGCGAACCACCAGTGCGACGGAAGGATGGCGCGGGATGACGACGGGAAGATGCCGATTACCGTGAACGGCTCGCCGGTGAGCGTGACCGTCTTTCCTATGATCCCCGGATCTCCGCCGAAACGCCGTCGCCAAAGTCCTTCGCTCAACATGACGACGTGACTCGCGGCCGGCCCTTCCTCCTCCGGAAGAAACCCGCGGCCGAGGATCGGTTTGAGGCCGAGCAGCCCGGGCACGTTCACCGATGTCATGGCGCCCTGCAATTGCTCCGCATCGCCGCCGCCGCTCAGGACTTCACCCTGCCCGATCACGACGCCGATGTCGCTCAGGACATCCGTCGAGCGTTGACGCCAGTCGAGATACTCGGGATAGGACGCCGGCAGATCGCGAACGTCGCGCTGCACGTCGAAGAGCTGCACGAGACGACTTGAGGACTCATATGGCAGCGGGCGCAGAATGATGAGGTCCATGACGCTGAAGATCGCCGTCGTCGCCCCGATGCCGAGTGCCAGCGTCAAGGTCACGACGATGGTGAGCATCGGCGTGCGCCACACCGCGCGCAGCACGCGCTGGAGGTCCGTCGTCAGATTGCTCATGAGACGCCTCGGTCAGCGGCGGCGCACGACGATGTCGCCGTTCACCGTGTTCACACGAATCAACCCAGCCCCGCTTCCGGATTTACCGACGGCGCGGACGAACTTCCTCGGCGTCCCGTATCTGTCGTCCCACTCGGCCGTCGCACTCTGCTCGAGAGGAAAATCGGTCTCGATGCTCGTGCGACGCCCGAACGCGTCGGTGTACGCGGTCTCGAGCTCGAACGTCGCGTCGAGTTGCGCCGGCAGCTCGAGGATCACGCGCCCGTGACCGTCGCACACGTTGATATTGTGCTCCGCGCCGGCAGTGTTGACGACGCTGATCGTTACGTTGCCGGCGCCGGTCGACGCGGTCGCGTCGCCGCCCGAGCGCCGAAGCTCGACATCGCCACCGCCCGTGCTCGCGACGACGACGTTGTTCGACTCGTCGACGACGATGTGTCCGCCGCCGGTGCTCAACGTCGCGCCGTCGAGCGCCGAGGCAACGTCGATGCTGCCGCCAGGCTTGACGAGCGAGAGCGGACCGCTGGCGCGGATGGGCGTTCGCTCATCCTCCCTGCGAACCCTCGTGACGATGGGCGGCGAGGCGACGCTAAGCGCGACACAACTGCCGTTCGTCGTCGTCACGCCGCCAGTGCTGTTGCTCGATGTGGCCACCGCGACTGCCGGGCCGCTCGGTGACAAGCCGCGAAGCCCGCCCTTGACGTTGTGTAGCGAGACGCGACCCCACCCGGTGGTGACGCGCCCGCCGAGATCGGAGTCGGCAATGTCGATCTCGCCACCGCCAGTCGACAGCGAGGCAAATCCGCGCGCGTTTCGTATGGTCAGCGCGCCGCCGCCGGTCTCGCCGACGAGGTCGCCGTCGACGTCGCGAATCTCGACCGATCCGCCGGCCGATGACAGGTTGACGTCGGTCTGCCGCGGTGTCCAAATCTCGAACCAGAGCTGAGTCCCGTGCGTTCCGGCGTCGGCAAACGTCGACGTCAATCGAACATCCCGTCCAGTTCGCTCGAGCGCGATGCGCACGAGACGCCAGTCAGAACCGCCGAGCTCCGCCCGGACTCGGACCTGCGCGGACTCCCAGCCGTGCACGATGACGCCCCCGCCCGTCGGAAGGGAGATGCGCAAGCGGCCGCCGCTTACGGCGTCTACGGTCTTCTCGAGGATCGAGTCGGCCTCACTCGACCGATCTCCCGGCGCGCGGCGAGGTGCCGGCGGCGGCGCGACAGAGACGCCCGCATTCCGCGACGGCGGCTCGGGCAGGGCAGGAGTTGGCGAGAGCAACGTCGTCGCCGGATTCGCTCCTGTCATTTGTGTCGCCGGCCCTCGTGGCCCTGCTCTGGCGACAGTGCGAACCCCGGCGACCGGAGTCATGAGGCACATCGATGCGACCGTGGCGATCGCGTATGTTCTGGCGCGCAGACCGACGCGCGATCGTCGGCCGTCGAGCATGGCGCGAAAGCGTCGCTCCATCCTCGACGACCGCGCCATGCCGACGGCAATCGCCGCCGACAGGTGTGGCCGCGACATGGCGTGCGCGATCTCGAGCAGATGGGCGGCATAGGTGACACCGGCCACGCCGCTCGCGATCACGCAGTCGTCGGCCGCCTGTTCCGCTTCCGCGCGCAACCTCGTTACGGCGAGCCACACGAGCGGGTGAAACCAAAGCAACGCGAACGCGACAGTCGCGACGAGTTGCGCGGCGTAATCACCCCGAGCGATGTGAGCCAGCTCGTGAACCAGCACGACGCGCCGCCGTTCGTCTGTCCACTCTTCTGCATCTGATGGAAGGAGAATCACGGGTCGGGCCCAACCGACAGTGATCGGCGTGGCAAGCGCGTCGTCCAGCGACAGCCGGACGCGCCGTCGGATCCGCTGGTCGCGGGCCAACGACGCGAGGGTCGCGCTCCACATCGTCGCGTCGGCCTCACGGGCGCGTCGCACGAGACGGGACACTGCGAGATGTCCGATTCCGCGTCGCACGAGCACGATGACGCTACCAAACGCCCATAACGCGACGATGAGGCCCGACGCATTGTCGGCGAGCCACGATCGGTTCGTCGGTTCGATGCGCGCGGTCGACGGGTCCTGCGCGAAGCGGTTGGGTATCGAGGACGTTCGTGACTGGACGCTCTCGATCCCGCGCGAAGGCGATCGCGGGCCATTCGGTGAGCGGCTCGCTGTGCCGATGCTCTCAACGAGCGAGGGTTCGCGCTCGAGGACGAGCGAGATCGTCGGAGCAAGAGGCGACAGGACTACGATCGCGGCGCACGCCGAGAGCGCGAGGAGCCAGACGAGGTGCCGCAGCGACGCGGACGCGCGCTGCGCCGCGGACGCGATCAGGCCGGCGACGATGAGGACCAGCGTGGCTTTGGTCAACAATGCCGCGGGCTCTGCCCGGAGGGCGGCATTGACGAAGCTCTGCGGACTCATAGCCGCCCCCCGTTCTTCTTCGCCTGGGCGATCAATTTGGCGAGCCGGTCGAGTTGTTGCGGGTCGAGCCGCTTGTTGCTCGAGCCGATCAGTGCGACGACCGCGGACTCGACCGAGTCGTCGAAGAAGGTCTCGACGAGGTGACGAACAGCATCGCGCTGGAGGCGCTCGGGGTGGGCCGAGGGGATGTATACGTGGCGTGGTCCGTCCCACTCGTGCTTCACGTAGCCCTTGTCCTCGAGCAGGCGGAGCATGCCGCGGACGGCGGAGTAGCTCGGGGCATCGGGCAGGTCGGCGAGCACGTCGGCGGCACTGGCGCGTTTGCGCCGGACGAGGATGTCCATGATCTGGCGCTCGCGGCGCCCGAGCTCGGTGAGTGGTTTGTTCATCTCGCGAATCCTCGATGCTAGTGGGCTAGCTTTGTGTCAATACACTAGCATCATCGCCCGTGCGCGTCAAGCATTCGTCTCTTCTCATGCGACATCCGTGACCGGCGCTTGGTTGGAACGTGGCGTCTCGGGTCGCTGGTGCGGACGGTGCGCGCCTCACGTACTCTCGTCGTCAGGGCGACCGAGTCGCGCGACGAGCGACTCCGTTCGCGTCGACGTCAACGCCGGTGACCGCCCCGGTGGCGTCCCTCCGGAAAACGAAGCGGACGCCGCCCCAAACGAGCGCGTAGAAGCTCGATTCGCTCGACGGGAACAGCGGGACATCGCGCTCCGTCGGCACGCGCACCATCAGCCGATTGTCCTTGACGAAGAACTCGCCCTTGCGTCCATACATCAGCGAGTCGTACGAACCTGCGTAGGCCTCTAGTGTTGTCGGTGAAACGGCGACCACGGGGTGATCGTTGATGAACTCCGTGATCTCGTTGACCACGAGCTGCGGCTGCTCGAGTTGAATGAGATGACCGGCGTCGCGCACCACCTCGCGTCGCGCGCCCCAAATCCCCAGCTCGACGGCGCCGGCATAGGCGTGCACGTCGGGAATGTCGGACTCGCCCACGAGGATGAGCGTCGGGGCGCGGATCTCGCCGATTCGCGCCGCCGCGGGAACGATGAAGTGCAGCTCGCGGTCGCCCGGGTATGTCAGATTCTGCGGGTTGGCGGCGAGCGTCTCGAAGAGCACTCGGCGTGCGGCATCGTGGCCGGGCGCGATCTGATACCGATCGTTTGCCCAGTTCATCGCGGCCGCCCGCGTATCCCCCATCTTCAGCGGGGCGTTGTTTTTGGTACCCCGCTCGACGAAGTGTGCCGACGAAGCCATACCGTGCACGACTGGACCGAGTAGCACGAGACGATCCACCTTGTCAGGATGACGAAACGCGAAATCGATCGCCAATCCCGCGCCCGACGATGACCCGACGAGCGTCGCACTCGTGATCTTGCGGTCGGTGAGCAAGGCAGCGAGATCCTCCGTCGGAATGAAGGGGCTCGTCGGCGGCGTTGACCTTCCCATGCCACGCCGGTCATAACGCAGCACGCGGAATCGCTCGCACAGCGACGGCCACACCGCGTCCCACGTGACCGAGTGAATGAGCCCGTCGTGCAGCAACACGACGGCCTGGCCGGTTCCGCACTCCTCGTAGTAGACGCGCGAGCTGTCGATCGTGAGGTAGCGGCCGGTGCCGGGCGACTGGGCCAGTGCGGCGCCGGCCGTGAGCAGGCCGCACGCCGCTGAACAGAGCGAATTGAAGCGTCGCATGCGAACACCCCCAAAGGAAAGCGCCACCGAACGAGCTCCCGTCGTGAGCTGCCATCGAAGCTCGACGTGTCGGTTCTCATTATACACGAAGTCAATGGAAGCAGCCGCATCGCATCGCGACGACGACGGGTGCTTCTCCCATTGACATTCGATGTATCCCGGACGATCTATAGATCGAGACCCGATGGGAGTGACATGCCACGATCGCCCACGATCGATTTGCTGCAGGGCACGCTCGATCTACTCATCCTCAAGACGCTGTCCTGGGGTCCCGCGCATGGATACGCCATCGCTCGGTGGATCGAGCAACTGACCGGCGACGTGCTCACGGTGGGCGAAGGTTCACTGTACCCGGCGCTTCATCGCCTCGAGGAACGCGACTGGATCGAAGCCGAGTGGCGAGTCTCCGAGCACAACCGCCGCGCCAAGTTCTACCGTCTCACGGCCCGAGGGCGGCGACAGCTGCGAGCAGAATCGGCAGTGTGGGAGCGGTTCGTCGAGGCCATGGGGAAAGTGCTGCGCACGACCGAGCAGCCGGCGTAGCGAGACGTTCCGATGAGCGCCAACTGGCGGCGGTCCGTCCGCCCGATTCGCTCCAATCTGCGCGCCGACGTCGACGACGAGCTGCGCTTTCATATCGACCTGCTCACCGAAAGACTGATCGACCAGGGATGGGACCCGGCGGACGCGGGCGGTGAAGCCGAGCGTCGCTTCGGGTCGGTTAGATCGATTGAGGATGCATGCCTCACCATCGACCAGCGGCGCCACCGGCGCGTCGCAGCGGCGGACGCCATGAGTTTTCTTGGACAGGATCTTCGCTTCGGGTTTCGCATGCTCCGGCGCACGCCCGGAGTCTCTCTTCTCGCGATTCTCTGTCTCACGGTGGCGATCGGCGCCAACGCCGCCGTGTACGGCTGGGTCGAAGGCATTCTGCTGCGCCCGTATGCGCTGGTCGCGAATCAGGATCGTCTGTTCGCGCTTGCCGGCACGTCGCGAGGGACCGCAGGCCACACCGGACTCTCCTGGCCAGACTTCGTTGACCTGCGAACGAGCAGCACGCTCGTCGAGGCGTTCATCGCGAACAACATCACCGGCACGACGCTGAACACAGGTGATCGGGCCGACCGCATCGCCGGCGGCATCGTCTCCTCGAACTATTTCAGCGCCATCGGCGTGCGTCCGATGCTCGGCCGCGGCTTCGAGGCGGCGGAGGACGTCGGCAGCGGCGCGCATCCCGTGACGGTGATCAGTTATCAGTTGTGGAAAGAGCGTTTCAACGGCGACCCGGGCGTCCTTGGCAAGTCGCTGACGATGGACGGTGTGCCGCACACCATCGTCGGGATCACCCCCGAAGGGTTCACCGGCACCTTCGTGGGCTACGCGTTTCAATTCTGGGTCCCACCATCGCAGGAAGACGTGTTCGATCCGACGGGATACAAGCTCGAGGATCGCGGTGCTCGGTGGATCGAAGGCATGGTGCGGCTCAAGCCCGGCGTGACGCGCGCGCAAGCGCAGACGGAGTTGACGGCGCTCGCCCAGCGGCTGGAGCGCCAATACCCGAACACCAATCGCGGCCACGCGCTCGAGCTCGTGCCGCTGTGGAAGAACCCGTTCAACAACGCCGGCACGCTCTTTCCCACGCTGCGCATCGCGTTCCTCGTGGCCAGCCTCGTGTTGTTGATCGCCTGCGCGAACGTCGGCAATCTGCTGCTCGTCCGCGCGTTCGCCCGGCGCCGCGAGATGATGGTTCGCCTCGCGATCGGCGCCGAGCGCGCCCGCCTCGTGCGACAACTGCTCACCGAAGGATTGATCCTCTCGGCGTTCGCCGCGGCGGGCGGGCTCCTCGTCGCGTACTGGAGCCGGCACGGGCTCGTGTTGTTCTTCCCGGCGCGCGGAGGCATCTCGTACAACTTGCCCGGCGAGGTCGACTGGCGCGTGCTCGGACTCAGCACCGTCGTGTGTCTGGTCTCGACCATGCTGTTCGCCCTGGTGCCGGCGCTTCAGACGAGCAAGATCGATCTCGCCGCCGCGATCAAGGACGAGTCGACGGTCGGTGGCCGCGGTAGGCGGGGCGGCTGGCTTCGGTCGGGTCTCGTGCTCGTCCAAGTATCGCTGAGCTTCGTGCTCCTCGTCGGCGCTGGACTGCTCATCAAGAGTCTCCAAAGCATTCAGGCGTCGGATCCGGGCTTCTCGACCGACCGCGTGCTCCTCACGTCGATCAATCTCTCGGCGGCAGGATACGACACCGCTCGCGCGAAGCAATTCCAGGATGAACTCGTCGAGCGGCTCCGATCCCTCAGCGGCGTGGAATCGGTCGCGTACTCGCGCATCGCGCCGTTCAGCTACCGGCCCTACTCCGAGGGCGGGATCGCGGTCGACGGATTCGACGCACCGCCCGACCAGCAGCCCACGGCCGACTACGACGAGGTCAGCCCATTGTTCTTCTCGACGATGGGAATACCGCTCGCGTCCGGGCGCGAGTTCACGCGCGACGACAACGAATCGGCTCCGCTCGTCGCCGTCGTGAACGAGACGATGGCGGCGCGCTTCTGGCGCGGAGAGAGTCCCATCGGCCGGCGGCTGCAGGTCAAGGGCCGATGGATGCAGGTCGTCGGCGTTGCCAGGAACGCGAAATACGGATCGTTCACGGAGGCGCCGAAGCCGTTCTTCTACGTGCCGCTGCGCCAGAACTTCTCCAGCGTCGTCGGCGTCGAGATCCGTACGACGCAGCGCCCGGACGCCCTCGCGCCGGCGCTCGTCCGGGAGATCCACGCCCTCGATCCCAATCTCGCACCGGGTGAGCTAATCACCATGCGCGAGCAGGTCGGCCGCACGACGTCGCCGCAACGAGCCGCCGTCGCGTTGCTCGAGGTGTTCGGTGGGCTCGCGCTCCTCTTGGCGGCGATTGGTCTCTATGGTGTGATGTCGTATGCCGTCTCCCAGAGCACGCGCGAGTTGGGCCTTCGAATGGCCCTCGGCGCAGGTGCGTCGAGCGTGTTGCGACTGGTGTTGCGGCGCGGTCTCGTGCTGACGAGCGCCGGTATCGCATTGGGCGCCGTGGCCGCGATCGGACTCACACGGCTGCTGGGCGATCTGCTTTACGGAGTGAGTCCGCGCGACCCGTTGGCGTTCGGCGCCGCGCTGGCGGTGATGGTGCTCGCGTCCATGACCGCGTGCCTCATACCGGCGTGGCGCGCGACGCGCATTGACCCATTGCTGGCGCTGAGGCAGGAGTGACTGAGCCGTCCCGTTCTGCCGGCATCCTCGCCGTCGTTCCATTCTCTACGTGCACGGACGCATTCACGGCACTATCCGGTCGATCACCGGCGACCATGCGTGCGTCCGCGTCGCACATTGGCGCTCTCGTCGCGATCGCACTCGCGCTGCCATGTGCCGGCGCACAGGTGTCGACTGTCCGCCCCGACTTTACGGGTGTGTGGGTGATGGACACGACCAAGTTTGCGAAGAACGACCCCGTCTTGGTCTCGCTGACGCTCACCGTCACCGCGCAGCGGCCCGCAAGCGGCGCGCTGATCTCGTGCAGCGCGGGAGGCGCCGCCGCTCGATGCGGCACCCTCGACGTGTACGAAGATCGGGCGGCGAGAGCGGGGAGGAAGATCGCGCTCAACATCGTCGTCGTTCCCGCCGTGAACGCCAGCCACGCTCGCGATCCGGTCTTCTGGCTCGACGGCGGCCCGGGTGCCGGCGCAACGCGCGCCTCTCGCGGCGTCGCCTACGGATTCTTCGCCCGGCTCAACGCGAATCACGATCTGGTGTTCGTCGACCAGCGGGGCACGGGCAAGTCGAATCCGCTCGACTGCGACGTCGGCGACGATCCCGCCAACCCCGACCTGTTCTTCGGCAAGCTGCTCCCCGTCTCGCTCGTGAAAGCGTGCCGCGAAAAACTCGAGTCGCTGGCCGATCTGAGGATGTATACGACGCCGATCGCGATGGACGACCTCGACGACGTGCGCGCCGCGCTGGGCTACGACAAGATCGACATCGCCGCGGCGTCGTACGGAACGATCGCGGCGCAAGTGTATATGCGGCAGCACCCAGACCATGTTCGCGCAGTCTTCCTCACAGGCATAGCGACGCCAGGAATCAAGCAGCCGCTCCTTTTTGCGCGTGGGGCGCAGGCGGCACTCGACTCGTTGTACGTCGATTGCGCCGCCGATGATGCCTGCCACGCCGCCTTCCCTAGATTGAAGGCGGAATTCAACGCCGCGCTCGCCCGATTCGATCATGGGCCCGTGGAGATGAGCCTCGTCGACTCTGCGACCGGCCGGCGGCGGACCGTCACACTCGAACGAGAGAGCTACGTCGAGCGATTGCGCCTCATGCTCTACACAACGAATTCGGCACGCTTCGTCCCGCTGATCGTGCATCGCGCATTCGCCGGCGATTTCGCACCGTTTGCCGCGTACGCGACGCGATCGAATCCGGGCCTCGGCCTCGCGCGGGGCATGTACTTCACGGTCACCTGTTCGGAGGGCGTGGCATTTATCACCGAGTCTGAAGTCGCCCAGCAGTCGCGCGGAACGTTCGTGGGCGAGGCTCGTGTGCGCGCCCATCAGCGGGCCTGCGCCGAGTGGCCGCGCGGCGATGTGCCTCGAGGCTTTACCGATTACGTCAAGTCTTCGATTCCGGTTCTCATGTTCTCTGGTGCGGTGGACGGGTCAACGCCTCCCTGGTTCGGCGCCGGTGCCGTGCGCGAGTTGCGCAATGGCCGCCAGGTGATCGTCAGGTACGCGGGGCACCAGACGGACTCGCCGTGCGCGTGGGGCCTCATCGAGCAGTTCATCAGAACGGCCTCGGTCGCGAAGCTCGACGTGTCGTGCACCAAGAACATCCGCCGCCCGCCATTCGCGACCGAGCTGCCGCATTAGGGCGCTTCCCTGCGTTGTTCTGGAAGCTGTCTGCACCGGCCGCACGCTCGCGGCAATGTGGTAGCGACTGCCACGACGGCCCGCGCATTTATCCCCATGATTGTCCGGCTCATCCCTCTAGTCCTCAGGCAAAGTGCGGCGAGCGTGCCGGCTGTCCCGAGAGCACGCGCGTCAACTCGCGCCGAGCTTTCGACCCGGCTTGCCGCGAGGTAGTGTACGCGTGGGCGCTCGAGGCGAGCGTGCCTGACGTCAAACGGAGTTTCTGGATACGACGATGACCGACGCGCGACTGGGACTTGTGGTTCGACGGGCCGCGATGCTCACGTCCGTTTGGACCGTGCCGGTGATCATCGGCACCGCAGGGCATTACTTCGGCCTCATGGCCGATGGCGGGAGCATGCCCGCCTCGCACGTCATCGGCAACAACGTCGCGATGTGGTATGTATGGATTCCAGCCTCATTAGCGATCATTTGGACGTACCGGCGACTGCCGTTTTCCCGTCGCGGATGGCCGGTTGCCATTGCAGCGCACGTCGGGATCTTGGTGGCCGTGTTGCTCGGTCAGGCGTGGCTGACGCTCGTCGTCGGCCACGCGACGGGGCACATCCCAGCGCACATGGGATTCGTCGCGCGGATCATGCCATGGCTCATGGACGTTCCGGCGTTCGACGTCCTGATCTACGGCGGTGTGCTCGCGGTGGCGGTCGGGCTCGACTACTCGCGCCGTTATCGCGACCGCGATCTGCGGGCGTCCCAACTCGAGACACAGCTCGAGCGCGCGCGCCTCGAGGCGCTGCAGATGCAGCTGCAGCCGCATTTCCTCTTCAACGCGCTCAACTCGATCGCGATGCTCGTGCGGCGAGAGCGAAAGCAGGAGGCGCTCGACGTCGTCATCGGGTTCGGCGAACTGCTCCGCTACGTCCTGGATGAGGCGGGGACGATCGACCAACCGCTCGCCGCGGAGCTCCAGTTCGTGCGGCGATACCTCGAGATCGAGAAGGTGCGGCATCAAGAGCGGCTGCGCATTGCCGTGGCCGTCGGCCCCGATGCAGAGCGCGCGCTCGTGCCGAACCTGTTGCTCCAACCGCTCGTCGAGAACGCGCTCAAGCACGGCATCGCTCATCTACCCAAGGGCGGCGAAGTGCGGATCACAGCCGAGCGACGCGGGACGATGTTGCACATCGAAATCGAGAATGACGGGCCGGGACTTCCGGAAGGTTTTTCGCTCGATGCGTCCGAGGGCGTGGGGCTCCGCAACCTGCGCGATCGGCTTGCCGCGCTCGTGGGCGACGCGGGCACGCTCCACCTCGGAACCGCCTCCAGCCGTCAAGGCGTCGTCGCCGTGATCGAGATCCCCTTCCGCGAACGTAGCCGCGTGACGTTGGAGCGCACGGCGTGATGCTGTCCACACTCCGAGTCCTGGTCGTCGACGACGAACGGCTAGCACGCGAGGGCGTGCGCGCCTTGCTCGCGGCGGAGCGCGACGTGACGATCGTTGGCGAGTGCGCCGACGGCCACTCCGCAGTCGAAGTATTGCGACGAGGCGAGGTGGACATCGTCTTCCTCGACGTGCAGATGCCGGGGATGGACGGATTTCAGGTGCTGCAAGCGCTGTCGCGCGACGCGCTTCCCGTCGTGGTGTTCGTGACCGCGTACGACACGCACGCCATACGCGCGTTCGACGCGAATGCACTCGATTACGTCGTCAAGCCGTTCACCGACGCGCGTTTCAAGACGGCCATGGATCGTGCGCGCCGCCAGGCGCATGAACGCCGGCTGGGCAAGGCCGGCATGGAGCTCGCACAACTCGCCGCCCTGCTTCAGGGGAGCTCGAGCCTGGCCCCCGCGAACGGCACAGCGGAAAGCGGGGAGACGTCGCGGAGTAGATGGATCGATCGCATCACCGTCCGCTCCGTGGGGCGCGTGGTGTACGTGCGCGTGATTGACATCGTGTGGATCGGTTCGGCCGACTACTACGTGCAGTTGCACACCGCCGACGGGAAGTCACACCTCGTGCGCGAGTCGATGCAGCGGATCGAAGAGCGGCTCGACCCGGCGCGATTCGCTCGCGTGCACCGGACGGCGATCGTCAATCTCGATCACGTCGCCGAAATCCGCACCGATAGTGCGGAGCATCAGTTCGTCGTGCTGCGGAATGGAACGAAGCTTCCGCTTGGGAAGGCGCGACGCGACGCGCTCGAGCGCGTGCTCGCCGGCCGGTAGGTCAGATCCTGCCTGCGGGTTCGAGCGATCGGTCCGGCTGCCTGCCGATCGGACGTTCCCTCCTGCACCGAAGCACAGATTCGCCGCATTGGGCTTGGGTCATTTCGGCCGCGCTTGTACGCTGCGGGAGAATCTCTGCGCTCCTTTCAGCCCATCATCCCATGTCCAAATCCTTCGCGCTCGCGTTCGCGCTCGTTGCGGGTTGTGCCTCGGGACGCGCCGCGGCGCAGCGCCGCCCAGACACGTCGCTGGTCGTCACCACCGACTGGCTCGCTCGGCACCTCGATGATCCGTCGGTCGTCGTCCTCGCCGTCGAGCACGACCGCGATTCGTATTCGCGAGGGCACATACCAGGCGCGAGGTACGTCGATTACAGTAGTCTGATCGCCCGCGTCAATGGGATCAGCACCGAGCTGCCTGCGGCGGACTCGCTGGCGCGCCTTCTCGGCGCTCTCGGTGTGACGCCGGCCAGTCACGTGGTGGTGTACGCCGACATGCTTCCCATGTCGGCACGCGCCGTCGTGACACTCGAGTACGCCGGCGTGCGGCACGTCTCCCTGCTCGACGGCGGGGCGGTGCGGTGGGCGTCCGAACACCGTTCGATGACCGACGCAGCCCCGAAATTCGCGGCCGCCCGGTTCACGCCGGCCCCAAACCGCGAGATGATCGCGTCGGCGGACTGGGTGCGTGGCAAGTTGTCCAAGCCCGGCGTCTCGCTGATCGACACCCGCACCGACGCGGAATACAACGGCGGCGGCGAGCGGCACGGAGGCACGAGCACAGGGCACCTTCCCGGCGCACGACAGCTCGAATGGGAACAGCTGACCGCTCCGGGCAACGATCTACAGTTGAAGGATCTCGCCGAGCTGCGGCACCTATACGCCGAGCGCGTGGCGCCGGGCGACACCGTCGTGACCTACTGCGCGGTCGGATATCG
Source organism: Gemmatimonadaceae bacterium (assembly GCA_036392315.1). GTDB lineage: Bacteria > Gemmatimonadota > Gemmatimonadetes > Gemmatimonadales > Gemmatimonadaceae > JAQBQB01. The sequence goes on along the minus strand of DASVYG010000348.1, from coordinate 4,880 downwards.
GGCGAGCGTGACGTATCTCGTGGCGCGCTACTTGGGCTATCCGGTGAAGCTGTACGATGGCTCGTACGACGAGTGGTCGAAGCTGGGATATCCCACAGAAACGACGCGCACGTCTCTGCTGCGGCAGTGACACTGCCTTCAGGTGATCGCATGTCCGACACGTCGAAGGGACACGAGCGACACGATCGTCAGCGCGCGTTGATCGAGACGTTACTCCAAGACACGCGATACGCCGTGCGCACGCTGCGGAAGGCGCCGGCGTTCACGCTCGCCGCCGTCGTGACGCTTGCCCTCGGCATCGGCGCCAGCACGGCGATCTTCAGCATGGTGAACGGCGTGCTGCTCCATCGCCTGCCGATCGGCAGCGGCAATCGTCTCGTTCATCTGGTCCAGCCGACGGCGCAGACGAACAACGCCGGCTACTCCATGATCGAGGTGAAGGACCTCAACCGCGAATTGCGGACGATGAGCGCCGTTGCCGAATACCACAGCATGCCGTTCCAACTCTACGGACACGGCGATCCGCTGCGTGTCCAAACGGGCGTCGTGTCGGACAAGTTCTTCGACATGATCGGTGTGAAGCCGCTGCTCGGCCGCACGTTCTTGCCGGGGGAGGAAGAAGTGGGCGCGCCCCCAGTCGTGGTGCTCAGCTACAGGTTTTGGATGGATCAGTTCCACGGCGATCCATCGATCGTCGGGGCCACGTTCACCATGAACGACAAAATCCATCACGTCGTCGGCGTGCTGCCGGCGTTGCCGGGGTATCCCGACGACAACGACATGTGGATGCCGGCCGGCGCGTGTCCCTTCCGTTCGGCGCCGGTGATGATGAACGATCGGGCCATGCGAATGGTCGAGGCGTATGGCGTCCTCAAGCCCGGCGTCTCGCTCGAGCGAGCGCGGGTCGAGCTGGCCGCCGTGTCGGCCCGGTACCACGCTGCCTTCCCGGCCGCGTATCCGGTGCAGGAGCGTTCGCGCTTCTCCGCCGACGGCGCGAAAGAGGAGATGACGGAGCGCGCCAAACCGATCCTGTTGATGCTGCTCGCGACGGCGGCGTTCCTGCTGGTCGCGGCGGTGGCCAACGTCGCCAACCTCAGCTTGTCGAGACAGATGCGTCGTGCTCGCGAGTTGGCGCTGCGCGTCGCGCTCGGGGCAGGGAGCGCACGACTGTATCGTCAGCTCGCACTCGAGAGCCTGCTGCTCACCGTGGCTGGTGGGGCCCTCGGCGTCCTGCTGGCCTCGAGCGGCATCGGCCTACTCCGCACCTTGGCGACGCGACTCACGCCGCGCGCCGGCGAGATTCATCTCGACTTCGCCGTGCTGGCGTTTGCGTTCGGCGCATGCGTCATCATCGCCCTCGTGATCGCGGTCGCACCATTCATCCACGTCCTCGGCGGGCGGAACATCGCGACCGCTCTGCGGCAGGGGAACACCGGCACGATGGGATCGCGCGGCGATCTGCGCACGCGCAGTGCGCTCGTCGTCGCCCAGGTCTCGATCGCGTTCGTGATGCTCGTCGGCGCCGGGCTGCTCGGACGAAGCTTGATTGCCCTCGAGCGAGTCGATGCCGGAATCGACGTGAGCAACGTGCTCACGGCGCGGCTGACGTTGGCGTTCCCCAAGTACAACCAGAATAACGTGGTGCGCACGATGGTCACCCCGCTTCTCGATCGACTGAGCGGACTACCCGGCGTGACTTCGGTCGCGCTGGCGAGCTCACTGCCGCTCAGCAACGGTCAGACGAATGACGTGAACTTCCAGATCGACGGGTCGCCGTCCACGCCCGGCGCGCGCGGTCCACACGCCGCCACGGCGGCGGTGAGCCCGGACTATTTCCGTACGGTCGGCGTTCCGCTGGTGCGAGGCCGCCCATTTACGATGGCCGATCGAGACACGATCACGAATGTCGCGATCGTCAGCAGCCGTTTCGTGAAGACCTACTGGCGAGGTCGAGATCCGCTCGGCACGCGCATCTCCTCTGACAGCGGCAGGCATTGGTTCACCATCGTCGGTGTCGTCGGCGACGTTCGGCAGAGCCGACTCGACGCGGACGTCACCGACGAAGTCTACTTTCCCGTGCTGTCCAGGGGTGCGGGCGACATCCGCGTGTTTCTAAGAACAACCGGGGCCACTCCGCCAGTGCTCAAGGCGCTGCGCGCGGCGGTCGGTGAGATCGACAACCAGCAGCCGGTGTCGTCCGTTCAGACGTTGGAGCAAGTGCGCGGCGCGCAGCTCGCCGAGCCGCGGCTGACGACGACGCTCCTCTCGGCGTTCGCGACGCTCGCGCTGTTGCTCACCGCGACCGGTCTCGCGGGTGTGATTGGGTACACCGTTACGCAGCGCCTCCCGGAGATTGCGATCCGCATGGCACTGGGCGCCGACGCCGCCCGTGTGGTGGGGCTCGTCATGCGCGACGGACTGGCCATCGTCGTACTCGGCCTGATCGTGGGTCTCGGTATCGCGGCGGCGGCCAGCCGGCTGATTACCAAGATGCTCTTTCAGGTTGCGGCAACGGACGTCTGGACATACTGCGCGGTAGCCGTCGTCATTCTCGGAACCGCCGCGGCGGCGTGTCTCGTCCCGTCGCGCCGCGCATTGCGCGCCGATCCAGCGCAGGTGTTTCGCGGGGGCTGACGCGCCGAGCGAACCGACTCACGGAGCGAGCATGATCACGCAGGATCTCAAGCAGGCCGTCCGCAGTCTTCGGCTGTCACCCGGCTTTTCGCTACTCGCTATCGCCACGATCGCTCTCGGGGTTGCGGCCAACACGGCGATCTTCAGCATGGTCGAAGGCGTGCTGCTCCGCCGGCTGCCATACGAGAACGGCGATCGCCTCGTTCACATTCAGCAGCCATCGCGTTTGTTGCCCGACGTCCGGTTCTCGATTCCGGAGATTCTGGATCTGCGCGCGCAGACACGGTTGATGGACGCCGTCGTCGAGTATCACTCGATGGCGTTTCAGCTCTACGGTCTCGGCGAGCCACAACGCCTCCAAACCGGCGTGGTCTCCGATAATTTCTTTCAAGTGATTGGAGTCAAGCCGGTGCTCGGCCGATTGTTCCGTCCGGGAGAGGAAGCCGTGGGAGCGGAGCCGGTCGTCTTGCTCTCCTACACCTATTGGACAAGCGTGCTCGGCGCGAATCCGAACGTGGTGGGCTCCAAGTTCACCATGAACGATCGGGTCCACACGATCGTTGGCGTTCTTCCACCACTGCCGGCATATCCGGGCAACAACGACATTTGGCTGCCGGCGGGGGCCTGTCCATTCCGTTCCGCGCCCGCGGCCATGGCGTCGCGAACCGCGCGCCTGCCGTTCGTGTTCGCGCGACTCAAACGCGGCGTCTCGCTCGAGCAGGCGACGTCGGAGATCACGACGATCGCGCAACGTTTACACTCGCAGTATCCCGAGGCGTATCCCGCCGGTGACACGCTGCGCATGCAGGCGCAGACGGTGCGCGAGGAGCTCACCGCGGGATCGAAGTCGCTCCTTTTGGTCCTGTTCTCCACGGCGTTGTTCCTCATGATCGTCGCTGCGGCGAACTTCGCCGGCCTCACGGTGGCGCGCCAACTGCGCCGGGGACGGGAGATCGCGGTGCGCGAAGCACTCGGCGCCGGGCGCCTGCGCATCTTTCGGCAATTGGCGATCGAGAGCCTCACCCTGTCCGTGATCGGCGGCGCCGTCGGTACGCTGCTCGCGATGAGCGGACTCGGTCTCTTGCGCTCGTTCGCCACGCGCGTGACGCCGAGGGCAGGAGAGATTCAGATCGACGGGGTCGTCCTCGCGTTCGCCATGCTCACGTGCGCGCTCGTTGGCCTCGCCGCCGCCGCCGGGCCATTGATCCGTCTTCCGAATGGACCGACGCTCGCGGATCGCGTTCGCCAAGGTAACTCCGGGGCGATGGGCGGAAAGCTCGAGGTGCGAATTCGGCGTTCGTTCGTGTTCGTTCAGGTTGCGATCGCGTTCGTGCTGCTCGTCGGCGCCGGCTTGGTCGGTCGCAGCTTGCACTATTTGCAGCAAGTGGATGCCGGCTTCGACGGCCACAACGTGCTGACCGCGCGCGTCTCACTGAATTTCTCGAAGTACACCACGCGACCAGCGCTTCAGAGGTTCGAGGAGCAGCTTCTCCAACGGCTGGAAAGCACGCCAGGCATGGCGACGAGCGCGATCGCGAACAATTTCCCGCTCAACAACGCGGTCTCGCGATCGCAGGGTTTTGTGATCGGCGGCATCGATGCCACGTCGGGAACCGCCTCGCCGCGCGCCGACTTCGCGAGCGTCAGCCCTCGGTACTTCGAGGTCCTGGGCGTGCCGATCAAGCGCGGCCGGGCGTTCACGACCGCGGATCGCGACACGGTCGCAACCCCGGTGATCATCAGCCAACGTCTCGCGACCACCTACTGGGGAACGCGTGATCCGATCGGCACGCGGATCTCGACGGATAGCGGCCATACGTGGAATTCGGTCGTCGGGGTCGCCGGCGACGTGCGTCAGACCGGTCTCGATCAGGACGTCGCGAATGAGGTCTATGTTCCGGCGGGCGCGTTCCCGCCGGGCGACATCAGGATTCTCGTTCGGTATCAAGGACAGAGCGCACCGATCGCGGCCGGCCTGCGGAAGATCGTTCACGAGATCGATCCACAGCAGGCGATCGTGGCGCTGCAAACGCTCGAAGAGATCCGCGGCACTCGTCTCTCGGAGCCACGCCTTACGACCGCGCTCCTTGCCGGCTTTGCAGTCGTTGCGTTGATCCTCGCGGCGACCGGATTGGCCGGCGTCATCGGCTACTCAGTCACGCAGCGCATCCCCGAGATTGCGATTCGCATGGCGCTCGGTGCCGACGCGAGTCGCATCGTATGGCTCGTGGGCCGCGATGGGCTGA
>DASVYG010000347.1:0-1860 GCA_036392315.1 Gemmatimonadaceae bacterium | reverse complement strand
AAGCGTTACGGCTCGGCGAGCCGCGATGAAGATGAGCGCCACGCGAAGCGCTCACGGACTGCCGCTCGAGCCGGCCATAACGATTAGATACGGATTGAACGGATTGAACGGACACGAACGGAAACGGCAAAGATTTTTGGTGGCTCCGTTGCGCGCGACGGCTCCAAGTGGCTGGGCCGAGGATAGCAGATCCTTCGCTGCGCTCAGGATGACACCAGCAGATCCTTCGCTGCGCTCAGGATGACGAATGAGCACGTGGGGATACGAGATCACGGTGGGATGCCGCGGAACAAGGGGTGGCTCAAGAACGACTGCAGCCACCCGCTGGGCGACGTGCCGTGCAGCACCGTGGGTCCGGCGTGCATGACGGGTGTCGGACTCGACTCGGCGGTGATGACGAGAAGGAATTTGTTGAGCTCCGCGTGGCCGACGGTGCTCTGGCCGTTGGTCACCGGCCCGAGGCGGTCCCAATGCTCAAGGTCGGTGGTCACGGCCCATGCGACGTACGTCGAGTACGCGCCCAGCGTCGATGGGTCGGGGAGGCCGGAGGCTTCGATTTGGACGTCGTAGCTCGCGCGGCCGTCGGCCGTGACGGCGACGCCGAAGGGCGACGGCGCGAAGACGAGACGTGCGTGTCCCTTGGCGGACGGCGTCTTCGGCGTGTTGAACAACGCGATATCGAATGGACCCTCGGCCGCGGCGACGAGTGAGGCGAGCGTCGCCGCGACGAGAGTGCGTCCGAGCCAGGGCGCGACGGTCATTGCGTTGCCCGCGGCCTGGTCGCGTTACGGTACAATCGGTTTCGCCGCGAGGTCGGGGCCGTGATCGTAGTCCTGCACGCTCGAGATGTTGGGCATGCCGTAGTCGTGCCCATTCCAACCGTTGAATCCATCCATCTTGAACAGCCAGAGACCGCTGCGCATGTCGGACAGCACGATCAGCCCGTCGTAGTTGCGCACGTCGACGCCGAACGCGCCCTGCTCGACGCTGTTCGTGCTCTGCCAGCCGTTGTCGGGCGTGCCGCCGAAGCCGTGCTCGTGCTCGCACTCGCACGTGTACCACGCGCCGTCGGTCTTGGGATGTTTTGGATCCTTGAGGTCGAAGACCTGCAATCCGTCTTCGTAGGCCGACACGAACACGTACGGCCACCGCACCTCGTGGTTGTGCGACAAGTCGCGCCAGTCCGCGGTCCACGCGCTGATGGGCAAGTCGATGTTCTGCGTCTTGCCCTGCTGGCCGGCGCTCAGGTCCCAGATGCGAAGCGGTGTGTACTGATACTCCGTCTCGGTGACGGCGTAGTGTCCGTCGGGCGACGGCGTGAACGTGTGCGCGATGTCCATTCCCAAGCTGGTGATGGTGAAGAGCTGCTTGGGCGTTTCGGGATGCGTCACGTCCCACACGGAATACCCGCCGAGTCCCGCGCCGTAGAACTTGTCTTGTTTGGTGGCGGGGTCGTAGCCGACGTAGAAGTCGTGATAGCCGCCGCCGCCGATCTGGCGATAGGGAGTCGGGTTGGGCACCGAGCCGATGAGCCACGTGCTATCGGGCGCGCCGCTCACGACTTTGGCGAGATCGTAGACCAGCGCTTTGGACTGGTTGATCGTGGCGAAGTACAGCACGCGTCCGTCGGAGTGCTTGTAGGCGAACGTGTTGTGGAACCCGCCCGGCGACTGCGGATAGCGGATGCGCGCCACGACCTTGACCTTGCTCGGATCGGGGAGGCCGGTGACGTCGAAGATGACGGCGCCCAGGTCGGCGTCGGGGCTGCCTTGCATGAACTGGTACGACTGCGCGTAGTAGTACTTGTTACCGATCTTGAAATACTTGCCGTCCATGGCGCCAATGCCGCGGTGGAGCTCC
>DASVYG010000346.1:0-25824 GCA_036392315.1 Gemmatimonadaceae bacterium | reverse complement strand
CGCCCAGAAATGCGGCGGCGTCCAATAGAAGATGATCAGGAAGAGATAGATCGCGAGCAGGTCGATGCGGTTCGTGACCGCCGCCCAGCCGACAAGCGGCGGAAACGCGCCCGCCGCGCCGCCGATGACGATGTTCTGCGGTGTGCTCCGCTTGAGCCAACGCGTGTAGACGAACACGTAGAAGTAAAATCCAGCCAAGGCGAGGGCCGCAGTCAACACGTTGGCCATGTGCGCAAGCAGCCAGGTCGCGGTCGTCGACAGCAACACGCCGAATGCAAGCACCTCGCGCGGCTGCATGCGTCCGCTCGGTATGGGACGTAAACGCGTACGCGACATACGGTCATCGATGTCGCGATCCATGTACATGTTCACGGCGTTCGCACCGCCGGCCATCAGATATCCACCGACGAATACCGCGACCACGAGCGACCAGCTCGGGTGACCGGCAACGAACATCGGCGCGATGGTCGTCACGAGCAGCAGTGAGATGATACGCGGCTTGGTGAGCGCGACGAGATCGCGCGCCAACGACTGGCTGCGTGCCTCGACGGCGACGGCTTGGCTCACAGGTCCGCTCCGCGTGCGGCCACGGTGCCCAACTGGTTCGCCGAGCGCGGTACGGCGGCGTTGGCTTCGAGAGCCAGACCGACGGGCCGCGGCGCCACGCGTCCCGCCAAATACGCCAGCACGAAACAACTCAGCCAGATGCCCACACCCGCCGCCTCGTGCAACGAGCGAAGCACCGGCGGCAGATGCAGCAGGATCATCGACGACGCGACCACGAACTGCAGGATCACCATTCCAAGAGCGATCACAGCCGCGCGCGCGACGATGGGTGCCTCATCGGCTCCTCGCTTGCGCATCATCATCACCACGCCGATGAGATGCAGCAACAGGAAAACGGCGAGCGTGCGGTGCGTGATCTGGATGTACACACCCAACGGCTCGACACTCGGATTGCGTCCGCACAGAGGCACCGTCGTGCAACCGACCGCTGCGCCCGCGACCTTTGCCGTGAGCCCGCCGAGGGCAACGGCCAAGATCGCCATGCCCGCGGCGGCACGCGCCGATCGCGCCGCGCGCACAGTGCCGTGCTGCGTCGCGGCGCTCGAGCCACCCAGCGCACCGGCGCGGATCGCGGTCGTCGCAACGAGCGCGAGCAGCGTCATGGCGACGAGCCAGTGCGCAACGGTCGCCCACGGGGCGTTGCCCATCTTCACCGTCACGCCGCCGAGGACGGCCGCGAAGAGCACAGCGCCCACCGATCCGAGCGCCGCCCGGAGCACGCCGCCGCGCCCACCCACGCCGCCCTCGGCGCGATGACGGAACGCGACGAGCGCCATCGACGCCACGGTGATGACTAGAATCGACGCGAGATAGCGGTGGCTGACTTCGACGACGAGATCAGGCCGGCTGAAGGGCGGGAACCAGTAGCCGTAACACTTGGGCCAATTGTCGCCGCAACCCATACCCGAGCCCGAGATGCGCACGATGGCCCCGAAGATCAGGTGCAGGCAGGCGACCACGAGTGCCGCGATCGACAAACGACGTACGGCGTTCACCGAGACATTCCGACCGCGATGGGCACGCCGAAGTGCGCGACATGGATGGCGCGCCACGTGAACACGAACATCACAGCCAAGGCGACCCCGGGCAGGATCGCCCAAGCGATCTCGGCCACGCGTCGCGTAGCCGAAGCCGGCTCGCGATCGGCGGAGCGAGCCGGCGAGACGACGACGGATTGTAGGATCGCCAGCTGGGCGAGAGCACAACACGCGACCGCGATCCAGAAGATCGCGTCAGCGATGCGAAGAGACATTGCTCGAATATTGAATGAGAGAGCGCCTGTGAAAGCTAGCGGCCGTCGATACCCGGCCGCCACCGCCTCCCCATACACACTGCGCGCGCTGTGCCGATGCGCGCGCCAATCAAATAGTTTCGGCCACTGCGAGTTTTCAGAATGCTTTCGCCGGACCTGGCGGTGCCGCTCGCCATGGGCCCGTATTTGGCGCTACCATATAGAATGGAACACACCGCCTCTCCCGCTCCGCCCGCCTACTCGGCGACGACGACCGCTGCGCCCGAGACGCTTCCGCGACGACTCGGGCTATGGAGCGCCATCGCCGTCGTCGTCGGCATCACGATCGGCTCGGGTATTTTCCGCACTCCGGCGAGCGTGGCAAACAGGCTGCCGGGACCGCTTCCGTTGTTTGGCGTGTGGATCGCCGGCGGCATCGTCGCGATGTGCGGCGCGCTGACACTGGCCGAGGTCGCCGCCGCGTTTCCCGACACCGGCGGCATCTTCGTGTTCATCCGCAAGTCGTGGGGACGACTGCCGGCGTTTCTCTTCGGATGGGCCGAGCTGGCGATCATTCGCGCCGCGGCGGTCGGCGCCATCGCCACCACGTTTGCCGAGTATCTGCTTCGCGTGCTGGGCTATGATCCGAGCATCGCGCCCTACGACGGTTGGGTGCACTACGTCGCCGCGGTGGCGATCGCGGTGATTGCGGGGCTCAACTATGTCGGTGTGCGATGGGGCTCGCTCATCCAGAACGTGACGGCGGTCGCCAAGTATTTCGGACTGTTGTTCATCGTCATCGCCGCGATCGTGATTGGCATTCCGAAAACGGGCGGACACTTCACGCCGATGATGCCGCCCGGAAGTTTCTCGATCGCTCCGTTCGGGCTCGCGCTGGTGTCGGTCTTGTGGGCGTACGACGGATGGGCGGATCTCGCGTTCATCTCCGGCGAGGTGAAAGATCCGGGCCGCAATCTGCCGCGTGCTCTCATCTTCGGCACGCTGGCCGTGATCGCGATCTACGTTCTGGCGAACATCGCGTATCTGGGCGTGATGCCGGTGGGGGAAATCCGGCACTCGAAGCTCGTGGCCGCCGACGTCGCATTGCGACTGATCGGCCCCGCCGGCGTGACGTTCATTGCATTGACCGTGATGCTGTCGACGCTCGGAACGCTCAACGGATCGATCCTCACCAATCCGCGCGTGTTCTTCGCGATGGCCGCCGACGGCTTGTTGTTCCGCAAGATCGCCCACGTGCATCCGCGATTCAAAACCCCGTACGTCGCGATTGCGTTGACGGCGGTGCTCGGCATCATCTTCGTCTTGCTGCGCACCTTCGAACAACTCGCCGATTCGTTTGTGACGGCGATCTTGCCATTCTATGCGCTCGGCGTCGCGTCGATCTTCGTGTTTCGCCGGCGGAGTGCCGAGGAATACTCGCCGCCATTCAGGGCGCCATTCTATCCGATCGCGCCGATTCTGTTCGTTCTGGCGACGCTGTATCTGCTTGTCAACGCGCTGATTGATCCAAGCAGTCGGTGGGCGACGCTGGCGATCTTCGGCGTGATCCTCGCGGGCATCCCCGTGTACTATGCCACGGTGGGACGGAGCGCAGCGCGCGCGCCAAAATGATTCACATCATTTAGCAGCGCTTCTCATCGTTTGTTGTCCGTTCGAGGTGACTCCAGCGCTCTGCTTTTCGTTCAGCGCCTGGAGCAGTTTCAGCGCGTGGGCCGCTCGATCGGAATCATCAGGTGCTCGTACGGCGTGCCCGAGTACATCACGAACGGCGCGCCGGGATTCGCGGCGCCTTTCGGGTAGCCGGCGAGCATTGCGGGCGACGCGTTCACGATCATCAGCATTGGCCCGGTCGATGTCCCACGGATTCCAGGCGCGGGTGCGACGCTCGGATCGTCCGCGCTGGGGAACCACGTTCCCTGCATCAGATATGAGATGCCGATGGGGCGGTTCTTTGGCGGCGCCTGCAACGCAGCGAAGGCCCGGAACCAGTCGCGTGTCTCGCGGTCCACGCACATCGGCATGTTGCCGGGCAGCGACGGGTTGTCCGGGAAACAGGTCCACCCGTTGCTTCCCTCACGCAGCGTTCGCATCACGCCATCGCGGCGCAGCACTACCGTAGCGCCGTTAGCTATACCCACAGGCGCGGCCGAGAGCGCGTTGTCGATCAGTGCCGCGTCGCCTTCGGGTTTCCGGTCGGCGGAATTGGCGCCGGAATCCGCCGCCGACGCGCGTCGCTCGGGCTGGGTGCGGCATCCGGCAGCAGCCAGAGCCGTCGCGAAACAGAGCGTGGCCGGGAACGGCAGTGAAGAGCGGAGCATCGCGAGTTCCTCCTCGTGGAGGACCTGGGCCCGCTGCGGCACATGCTAGGTGTTCCGTGTCGCGAACCCGAGTCTGTTCGCGCCCATTTTTGGCGGTATGTTAAACATACTCCCACTGGAGGCGCCACGTGCCTGACCCCACGCTGATGCCCTCGATGTTCGCCGATCGCTACCAGATCCAGCGCGAGCTTGGGCGCGGCGGAATGGCCACCGTGTACCTGGCCCGCGACGCTCGAAATGACCGATCGGTGGCACTGAAGGTCCTGCATCCGGACCTCGTCCACGCCCTCGGCGTCGAGCGCTTTCACCGCGAGATCGCGATCACGGCGAATCTCACGCATCCGAACATCCTTCCGCTGCACGACTCGGGCGAGGCGGACGGTCAGTTCTACTACGTCATGCCGTACATCGAGGGCGAGTCGCTGCGCGACCGGCTACGGCGCGACCGCCAGCTGTCGCTCCGCGATGCCGCATGCATCGCGCGCGGTGTGAGCAGCGCATTGGAACACGCGCACGCGCACGGAATCGTTCACCGCGACATCAAGCCGGAGAATATCTTGCTCGCCGACGGGCAGCCGCTCGTCGCCGACTTCGGAATCGCGCGCGCGCTGCAAGGCGATACCGAGAGACTCACCGCCACCGGAATCAGTCTCGGGACGCCGGCGTACATGAGCCCCGAGCAGGCAACCGGCGAAACCGCCGTGGACGCGCGTACCGACATCTACAGTCTCGGTTGCGTGCTCTACGAGATGCTCGCCGGCGAACCGCCGTTCACTGGTGTGAATCCCCAGGTGGTGATCGCGAAGCGCATGATGTCGCCCGCGCCCGACATTCGGTCAATCCGCGACAGCGTTCCCGATTCGCTGGCGCAAGCGATCGCGCACGCGCTCGCTCGCGTGCCGGCCGACCGCTTCCAAACGATGGCGGAACTGCGTGCCGTCCTCGAACAGGCGGAGCTGGAGTGTGCCAGCCCGACTGCGTCGACGGGCGGACGGGCAATATCGAACCGTCGATCTTTCCGCGCGTCCCACCGACGTTCGGTGATGCTCGGCGCGGCCGCTGTCGCGATGTCGGCGCTGCTCGCGCTCGGCCTGTGGCTTCGACAAGGAGCCGGCCGCGCGTCCGGAATTCATACGCTGGCCGTGCTGCCACTATCGAGCATGTCCCCAGGAATGGGCGGCATGGGCACCGACATCTTCGCCGACGGCATGACGGAAGCGCTCATCAACGGCCTGTCGCAGCTCGGCTCATTGAACGTGATCTCGCGCACGTCCGTCATGCAGTACCGGATGATGCACAAATCCGTGCGCGAAATTGCCCGCGACCTGCATGCCGACGCGGTGCTCGAGGGCGCGGTAGTTCGCAGTGGAGATCGCGTCCGAATCACAGCGAAGCTCGTTCGCGCATCGGACGAAGGGGCGCTCTGGGCAGATAGCTACGAACGCCAACTTGGAGACGCGCTCGCCCTGCAGACCGACGTTGCCGAAGCCGTGGCCGAGGAAATCGGCCTTCGGCTCGCGCCGAACGCTGATCGGCCGCGCGCCGTGAAGCCTGCGGCCCAAGAAGCGTATCTCAAAGGCTCATACTTCGCCGGTCAGTGGCGGCTCGCCGAGGCGATTCCGGAGTTCCAGCGCGCGGTGGAGATCGACCCGACCCACGCCGCGGCGTACGCGGCTCTCGCCCGCGCCTACTATTTCCGCGCGTTTTTCGGCGAGATCGCACCGGCCGAAGCGTTCAGCCAGATGCGCCGGGCCGCGGGTCGTGCGCTCGAGCACGACGAACGCTCCGCGGAGGCGCATGGCCTCATGGCGCTCGTCAATACGCATTACGATTGGGACTGGACCGCCGCCGAGAAGCACTTCAAGCGTGCGCTCGCACTGAGCCCGAGCGATGCGCAGGTGCATCACGACTATGCGCATTTTCTGCTTGCCACCGGGCGCCGCGCCGAATCGGTCACCGAAACGAAGCGCGCGCTGGAGCTCGATCCCGCGAACCCGATGCTCACGTCCTGCGTCGGGTGGCACGGCCTGTTCGACAAGCGCTTCGACGAGGCGGAGGCGTACGCGAACGAAGCCCAGCGCATGATGCCGAGTTTCTGGGCGCAGGTGATCAAGGGCTGGGCCTACATTGGCAAGAACCAGAACGACAGTGCGCTCGTCGTGATGCGGAACGCGGATTCCCTCTCCGGCAAGTTGTCGTTCACGAGGGCAGCGCTGGCGCACGCGCTGGCGCAATCAGGCCACACGGCCGAAGCACGACAGATTCTCGCCGAGCTACTGGATCGATCGCTCCGAGGCTATGTGTCTGCGTACGACATCGCCATTGTCTACGCCGGACTCCATGAGAATGACCACGCCATGGAGTGGCTCGACAAAGCGATGGGCGAGCGCTCGATGTTCGTCGTTCATCTGTCGTGGGATCCGCGGCTGGACGGTCTGCGCCAGGATCCTCGGTTCGCAGAGCTCGTGAAGCGACTGGCCGTGCCGACTACCGCAACATCCCGTCAGCCGATCACCTAGACCCAAGTGCTCCGTGTCGCAATCCGTTGAACGACGCGTCTAGAAGATTTTCAGGTTGATATACTTGCGCGGATTCTTCTTGAAGTCCGCCATCAACGAATCCGTCTGTTGCACCAAATGGCGGATGTCGCTGTAAAGCAGGGAGTCGGTCAACAGCTTGCCGACAGTCCCGTTTCCGTTCTGCATTTGCGCCAGCGCCCTGCGAAGCGCGGCGTTCGTCGAGTCGAGATTTGCGGAGAAGCGCGCGGCGTTCTCGCTGGTCTGACGAAGGTTGACGAGCGTCGCCTGGATCTGCGCCGAATCGGCGACGCTGCTCAGATGTGCCGCGGAAGTGCGGAACGACGCCATCGTCTCGGTGAGATTGCGATTCTGCTGCGCGAGAACCGACTGCAGTTGCGCCGAGAGCGCGGCGGTCGATGCGATGGTGCGATGCAGATCCTTGAGCGTGCCCGCTTCGATGACTTCCTTCTGTAGCGCGCGCGCAAGCAGGCTGACCGACTGGCCGATCGTGTCCACACGGCCCATGATCTCGTCGAAGTCGGCCGACGGCGGACCAGGTGGAACGGTGTCGCCCTTCGAGTAGGACGCTTCGGGGACCGGGATCGGCGGCGTGAGTGCCACCGCGACATCGCCGAAGATGCCGACCGACTTCACCTTCGCCGTCGAGCCTTTAGGAATCGTGTATTGATCGTCGATGCTGAGCTGAACGTCGAGATAGCCGTTGCGGCGAAGCGTGACATCGCCAACGTAGCCAACGCTCACGCCGGCGAGCAAAACCGGCTGTCCTTGTTTGAGATTCTGTCCCCACGCGAATCGCGTGTACAGTGGATAGCCCGACTTGAGACCGCCGCGTGCGAGCCAAAGCGTCCCGAGAACGAGGACGATGACCGAAATCGTGATGAGAATTCCGACGGTGACTTCGTCGCGACGTTTCATGATTGGAGGAACGGGGCCAGCACGCCGGTCGTCAGGGCGTCGAGCACGAGGATGGTCGTGGAGGTGATCACGACAGCGCGAGCGGTCGATCGGCCGACCCCCTCCGCTCCAGCCTCGGTAATGTAACCCTCATATGAGCAAACGAGAGCGATCGCCAGCCCGAATAGCGTCGCCTTGAATAGACTGTACACAACTTGGAATGTGCCGAATCCCAGCCGCAGTCCCGTGATGAAATCGGAAGGCGTGACGTCGGTGATCCGAACTGACACCAGGTAGGCGCTCCCCAGCCCGACGGCATCGGCCAGCACGACCAGCGTGGGTAGCATCACCACGGCGGCGAGGAGACGCGGCACGATCAGGAACGCCATCGGATCGTAGGCCAGCGTCTCGAGCGCGTCAATCTGCTCCGTGACGCGCATCGTTCCGATCTCGGCTGTCATCCGGCCCCCTACGCGACCAGTCAGCACGAGACCCGTGAGTAGCGGCCCGAGCTCGAGCACGACCATCAGTCGGCTGGCCAGTCCGATGATCGATAGCTGAACGCCGGGAAGGAGCTGATAGCGCGTCTGCAACGCGATCACGCCGCCGATGAATGCGGCGACGATCACGGTGAGCGGCACCGAGTCGACGCCGATGTTCTTCATCTGGCGGATCGTCTCGGGGGCGTAGGTCGCGGGATCGCCGAACGCGCGGGCGATGTCGCGCATGAAGTACGTACGGGCGCCGACGTCGCGAAATACGTCGGTCCAGGTTCGTGTGATGCGCCGGAAGAACCGGATCGACGTGCGTTGAACGACCGGGAAGGTCTGTGTTTCCCGAGAGGCCGGAAGAGGTCCGCTCAAGTCCGAACCCGCGCCAGGAGGATGAGTCCCACCGCGGCGAAGATTGCTCCCGGGATCCACGCCGCATAGTCGGGCGGGATCACGCCTTTGCTGCCGATGGCGCGCGTGAGCTGTACCATGAGCAAAAAGATCATGGTGGTGGCAAGGCTCACCGCGATGCCGTACGCGGAGCCGCCGCGCTGGGTGCTGGTGGCCAACGGCGCGCCGAACAGCGCGATGATGATGCAGGTGACCGGGATCGCGATCTTGAGCGCGCGCTCGACCCGGAGCACGTTCGCGTCCCCGCCGGACCGCTCGAGCGCCGCGATGAATCGCGACAGCTCGCTGTACCGCATGTCATGCGCTTCACGCGGTTTTGACATCATCTCCGTCGGCTGCTCGGTGAAGTGCTTGTCATGCGCCACGGCGAATGACACGGTAAACGTGGAGCCCGTGTCACCGATAATACTGAGCACGCCGTCCTTCAGCGTCCACTGGGCCTTCTTCGGATTGTACTCTGCCGAGTCGGCCGAGAGAATGTAGGTCGGATAGCTGCGGCTCGACCCTTTGCGCTCGATCTGGAGATTCCGGATCCGCGCCGAATCGGTCCGGAGCTCGTACGCTTTGTATACCCGACCGAACTCGCCCGCGACGGCAAAGTTATAGCGATTGTTTCCGACCTGGGCCCGGTCTTCGCGCAACAACTGCGACCGCCGTCGATTGGCCAGGGGAACCACTTCGCCAAGTGCCAGGTCCAATCCGCAGGCGAACACGGCCCCCAGCAGAATCGGGAGGATCAATCGGTAAAAGCTGATGCCCGACGCTTTTGCGGCCGTCACCTCGGCGTGCCTGGTGAACGCGCCGATCGAGAACACGGTCGCAAACAGCACGGCTGCCGGCAGAACCATGAACATCGAATCGGGAATCCAGAACAGGTAGCTCAACGCGAGGTCGCGTCCTGGAATGTGCCGATCGAGATACGCCTGCGCGTGATCGGCCAGGTCGATCACGACGAGCAGAACGGGAAAGCCGAGCGCGGTAACGGAAAAGATCTTCCAGAATTCGCTGAAGACGTAACGGTCGAGCGGCCGCACGATGTGTTTCATCATGCGCGGGCTGGGGCCTCGCGGTCAGGCTCGGCGCCGGCGCGGCGTTTGTGTCGAGCGAACCACAGGCGCATGGCGTCGAGCCTCTCGCTCATGTTGCCGCCGCGGCTGGTGACGCCCTCGCGCCCCATGCGGCTGATCAGCAGCAGTCCCACGATGAAGAACAAGACGTTGTCGAGCCACATCGCCCAAAATGGGGACATGAGGTTGTTGTTGGCCAGCGATTCGCCGCCGATCAACCCGACGTAATAGACGGCGAACACGACGAAGCTCACGCCGATGACCACCCCGACGCCTCCGCGCGGAAAGCGCAGTGCGATCGGCGCGCCGACGAGTACGAATACGATGCACGCCGCGGCGAGCGAGAATTTCTTTTGGATCTCGACGCCGTAGCGATTCACGCGGTGCCGCGCCTCGTCGATCCGGATTTTGGCGTCGAAAATTTCGGGCGGTACCGACGACACCGTGTCCGTGGCGCGCGCGGTGACACCCGACGAAGGCGCCGGTGTCGGCGTGGCCGCGGGTGTGGCGTTTTGCACTTGGCCGGCGGGAGGCTGCGGCACCACCGGGCGCGGCGCGCCGGCCGGCGGCTGGGCCGTGGTGACCGGCACGCTCGACTGGCCAACGATCGGCTGTACGACGTGCGTCGTTTCGGGGATGTACGCGCCCGGCGGCACCTGGCTGCGCAGCACCTTCTTGACGGTGCCGCCGACGACGACTGTCACGGAGTCATCTTGCTTCGGCGCTTGTCCAGGCCTCTTGGTCGTATCCTGCCCCGGCTTCCGAGTCGTGTCCTGCGATTTCCTGCTTGTGTCCTGCGACTTCTTGCTCGTGTCCTGCGACTTCTTCGTCGTGTCCGGCTGCTGCCGCGGGGGCACTTCGGCGTGCGCCGCTTTCACCTTCACCCACGACTTGAGCTGGCGAGATGCCTTGTCGACCATCGTGCAATACAGCGCGCCGATGCCGCCGGCCTTCGTGATCTTCACGTCCTTGAATTTCGGTGCACTCGCGGCCGCCTGGCCGGTGCGGAGCTTCGCCATGGCGAGGACGCTGTCGGACCTCGCGTGTTGCATCGCGGCATTGGCCAGCTCGTACTCGCGCTGCATCTCGCAGATCGACATCTCGCGCTCGCCTTTCGACGCGGTATCCGCGTCGATCGACTGGAACGAGTTCGCGACGTCGCGGACTTTCATCTCGTTCTGGGTAAAGTAGATCCGGTTGAGCTGATCCGGTTGGTTCGTCGGAGACGACATCATCCATCCGTGATACAAGGTCATGACGATGTCGCGCTTGTTCGGGGCGAACGCGAGGAAGCCGCTGTCGCCGAAGATCGTTCGGCGTCGTGACGCGTCACTCACGTCATAGATGGTCACGTCGCGCAAGCGGCCCGATTGCTCGCGGTCGATGTACCCCGCGCGCAGATACAACTGCCCCTCTTTGATGCCGTTGATGACTTGCTCTTTGAGGGCGAAGGTCGGCTTGGTTCGCGCGATGGCGATTTGCAGCGTCGCGAGCTCGTGATTCGCGCGGGGCAAGACCTGGTCGTTGAACCAGAGCATGAACATCGCGAGCAACACCGAGGCGACCAACGCCGGGCGCATCAGCGAGCGGGTCGAGATGCCACCGGCCTTGAGCGCCGTGATCTCATTTTCCGACGCCATGCGGCTGAAGGCGTGGAGCACCGCAACCAGCACCGCCATCGGCAGCGTCATCGCAACGGTGAACGGGATCGACAGCAGCATGAACTCCGTGATCACCTGCCATGACAAGCCTCGGCCCACCAAGTCGCCGAACTTGCGCGCGATGTATTGCAGCAGCAGGAGCGATGTGAGCGCCGACAGCGAGAACACGAACGGCCCGACGTGCTCCTTGATGACGTAGCGATTGATTATTTTCACGTGGACCCGGGCTGTCGTGCGATCTCGGAACTTCAACAATTTCAGAGGGTTGTACGGCCTTGCCTGGTCTGTATATTCCAGCCGCCACCCACTCGAATATAAGCCGTCTCGTGGCCCCGACCCCGGCGCGGAGCTCCGGGGGAAACCGACCGACCCGCGGCTAGACCCGCTGGCGGTTTCCTACCCCGCCCCTAGGGTTTGGTGCGACCGCCGGCTCCCACCGTCGTCCCCCTTTCTCCCTTCCCCTCTTCCAACCGCGCAGGCCCGTTACGTCACGTTCCGCGACGCGATTCCTTGCAGTCTGGGCAGTCTGTGCGGTTGGCCTCCCCGCGTTGCTAGACGCTCAGGGACCGCCGCGCGACACGACTACTCGCTCGCCGGACTCCACGCGGCGCGTCGCAATGCCGAGACCGCCGGCGGACACGGACTCCGTGAAGAAAGCCGGGGCGATCGTAATTCCGGGATCCGAGCTGCCCGTGCAGGTCAACCTGCGGCTGGAGGCCAAGACCGAGCGCGACCGAAATCTACGCTGCAACTCGGTCGAGGCGGCGCAGGTGAGCGCGCTGTCGGGCTGCGGCGCCGGGTTTCTTCCGCCGACCTTGGGCTTCAACGGGACGATCAAGAGCGCGGGGATGGTCGGCGATCGCGTCCACGTCAACGTGGACTACGACATGAATCGCGAGTTCGACGCGTCGCAAACGCTGTCGCTTTACTACGAGGGCAAGCCCGGCGAGCGGCTCCAGCGGGTCGACGTCGGCAACATCAGCTTCGCGCCGCCGGCGTCGCGGTTCATCACGTCGTCGTTGCCGAGTGGGAATTATGGAATTCAGATCACCAACCAGCTCGGGCCGTTGCGGCTCAAAACGATCTATGCGCAGCAAACAGGCAACGTCGTCCAGAGCCGGCAGTTCACACTCGGCGGCACGGGCGCGGGTCCTGGACGAAGCCAGCAGCTCACCGAGCACGAGACAAACGATTACCAGATCGAGCGGCTGCGGTTCTTCTTCACGGTCGATCCCGCACTGTTCGGACGCGCATATCCGAATATCGACATTCTGAATCGGCAACAGCTCCTGGCGCTGCGCAACGCGCTGCCCGACACGCTGCGTCCGAGCCGAGTGTTGTTGTATCGACTGCAATTCGGTGCGCAGCCGCAGAATCCCAACGGCCCACGCTTTCGGCTGCGCGACGATCCGCAAGGTCAGCAGACGTATGACCTGCTGCGCGAGGGCGTGGACTACGTCATGGATCCATCGTTGCTCTGGTTCGCGCTCGTGCGGCCGCTCAACGAGACCAACGAGCGGTTGGTTGTGGCGTACAACGTGCGCCTCAACGGCCGCGACACCGTGTGGACGACGACCGGTGGCACGCCGGATCTACAGGTCGTCACGTCGCGCGATCAGGTAGCGAATCTCGTCATGGATCCGAACGTTGGTCCGTCCTCGCCGGCGTTCCGCAACGAGATCCGCTCGGTGTACCGCGTGGCCGGCGAAGACCTCGTCCGTCAGACCACGACGCTTCGCGTGGTCGCCGGCAGCGGACTCCTCGAGCACCCGCTGGCCGGCTCCGACGCGACGTTTCTCGAGATGTTCGGCCTCGCCAAGTCGACCAGCCCGGCGGAATTCGACTACGAGAATCGGCTTTGGCCGCGCACCAGCGACAACGTATTCAACCTCGGCGCGGGCGCGGCCGACGTTCGCAACGGCCAATCGATCGACGTCGCGCACATCATCCACGACTATTTCCTCGTGTTTCCGTCGCTGCGACCGTTCGCGCCGCGCGATTCGGGCCTCGTGGTGGCAGGCAATCCGACGAACGAGGCCATCTACACGATCCCGGGCGAGTACCTATACTCGTCGCAGCATCCGTCGTCGATCTATCGACTCCACATGCAGTATCAAACGACCGGCATCGACGAGCCGGGCGTGCTCACGTTGGGTGCGACGCAAATGCGGCAAGGCTCCGAGCGCGTGTCGCTCGATGGCCGCCCGCTCGTGCGCGACCTGGATTATCGAATCGACTACGATCTCGGACGCGTCGAGTTCCTGCGGCCGGACACGTTGTTCGCGCTGCGTCGCACCATCGACGTGCGGTACGAGGAGAATCCGGTCTTTGCCGCGACGCCGACGACGCTGGCGGGTTTCGTCTCCGAGCTTCCGCTGCCGCACGGCGCGTTGAATTTCACCGCGATCAATCAATCGCAGAGCAGTCAGTTCAATCGCCCTCAGCTCGGCTTTCAAGGCACTTCGACGCTCACGGCCGGCGTGACCGGGGCGTTCAGCTGGGACGCGCCGGCGCTCACGCGTCTGGTGAATCGTCTGCCCTTCGGCGACACGAAGACGGCGTCGCATTTCTCGCTGCAGGGCGAGATCGCCAGCAGCCATCCGCAGTTCGGCGCGCGCAACCAGGGCCAAGCTTTCGTTGAGACGTTCGACGCCGACGGCGGCGTCACGATTCCGATCGGCGACGTGGCCTGGTACTACAGCAGCCTCCCGGCGTACGGGAACACGCTGCGCTCGCAGCCGTTCAGCGGGTCGTTCTTCGAGGCAAATCGGGCGTCGACGCTAGTGTGGCAATCGAACGTTCAGTCGCCGGGCGGAAAGCAGATCGTCATCACGCACAGCAGCATCGATCCGCTGGCCAACTTTGCCGGAACGGGATTCCAGTTCAACGAGCCGGTGCTTTGGCTCACGCTGCTGCCGCTCGACCAAGGCGGCCGCAACACCACGACCTTCAACTGGACGCGCAAGAACGTGCCGCCTGGCCGTCGCTTTCGTTCGATCCGGACGGTGCTGCGGCCGTCGGGTCTCGATCTCACCACCGGCGAATTCCTCGAGTTCTGGACCTTGCTCGACACGAACGCCGTCGCGCGTCAGAGCAATCCGACGCTGATCTTCGATTTCGGCGACGTGTCGGAGAACTCGCTGGTGTTCGCACCCGAGACACTGACCGTTGTCCGCAACAACAACGGCACGGTCGACAGCGTTTTCACCGGCAGCAAGCTGCAGGGCTTCGACGTCCTCAATACCGAGCGCGATCCGTTCTCTCACGCGTTCAACGCCGACGTGAATGACACGGGACTCCCCGGCGACGTTGTCGACACCTTGGTGGTGATCGACGGCACGTCGGTCACGCGCGTGCCCAACGCGCGCATCTGTCGCGCCGCGCCGGGCGCCCTCGCGATGATCGGCGATCCGCGATCCAACTGCACGGTGGCGAACAACCACCTGGACGAAGAAGACATCGATCAGGACAACGCGATGAACTTCTTCAGCGTCAATCGCGAGAGCGAGCGACTGTTGCGCTACGTCGTCGACCTGAGCAGTGCGTCTCGGTACAAGCGCATTGGCGGAACGTTTACCGACACGCTGTTCATCAACGGAATCGCCGCGCCTCGAACGCGCCGCTGGGTGTTGGTCAGCGTACCGTTCAAGACGCCGACCGACTCGATCAACGACGTGAATCGTCGCCGGCTCCGCGCGCTCCGACTCACCGTGGTCTCCGGTGCGCTGCAGGGCCCGGAAGAGCCGACGCAGTTTCCCATCGCCGAGCTGCGTGTGACCGGCGCCCCGTGGTTGGATCGAAGCAACCAGACGCTGGCGGGTGTCGCCGGCATTCGGTCCGACGGCGGCTTCGTCGTGACGTCGACCATCGGCACCAACGATTCGAGCGCGGCCGTGGTGTATCAACCGCCGCCGGGCGTGACCGATCAGACCGATACCAAGACGGGACAGCTGGCCGCCGGCTTGACGCAGATCAACGAGCGGTCGATGCGGATCCAAGCCGGCAACATGGCGCTGTTCCATCGCGCCGAGGCGTTCTTCCGGTTTCCGGCCGGCCCGCAAAACTTCTTTGGATTCCAGCAGCTTCGCGTCTGGGGTCGCGGCCGCAACGGCGAACGCGGCGACGGATGGGGCCCGAGCGGCGACCTCGAGATGTACATCAAGGTCGGGCGCGACGAGAACAACTTCTACCTGTACCGCGCTCCGATGAATGCCGGGCAAACCGCGGCTGCGTGGAGCGACCTCGCCATCGACTTCAATCGCTTCGTGGCGCTGCGAACCAAGATTCAACAGGCGTATCTCGCCGGTAAGAGCGAATCGATCGCTTGCACCGGAGCCGATTCGGCGATCATCGTGGCGTCGCCCTTGCCGTCGAACGTCGTCGCGCATCGGTTCGCCGCCTGCGACAATGGCTACATGGTCTACACCGTCGATCCGGCGGTCACGGCGCCCAACCTCGCGGCGGTGCAGGAGGTCGCGGTCGGCATTGTTCGCGTGGGCGCGGCGTCATCGCTTCTCGCGACCGACACGCTCGAGCTCTGGGTCGACGACATTCGCCTGGCGCAGCAGGTGAACACGTCCGGCGTCGCGGGACAAATCGGCTTCAACCTGAACGCCGCCGACTTCGCCGACATCCGCGTCAACTTCGCCAACCGAGACCCGAACTTCCGCCAACTCGGCGAGCAGCCGTCGTTCCTGCAGGAGAAGAACATCGATATCGCGTCGACCATTCGACTCGACAAACTTCTCCCGCGGACGCTTGGCCTCGCGTTGCCGCTGACCATTACCAAACTCTCATTGGCGACCGATCCGCTGTATCTGTCGCAGACGGACATCTCCGGAAAGGGAATCGCCGGACTTCGAAAACCGAAGAACGATCTCACCACGTACAGTCTCACGGTCCGGCGTACGACGCCAGTCAACGGTGGCATGTTCGGTCCGCTGCTCAACAACGTGTCGGCCACGTCCAGCTACGTGACTGGTGTCGATCGGACGGAATTTCAGGATGGCAACTCGCACAACTTCACGTTCGCGGTCGACTACCTCGTCACCGACGATAGCGCCCGCACGCTGCACCTGCCGTCGTGGGTCGAGGGAGCGCTCGGCGCGCTGCCGTCGGTGCTGCAGGCCGGCCCGATCAGCGCGCTGCGCAACAGCGTGTTCCGGTGGAATCCGACGCAGCTCCGCATCACCAGCGGCATCGTGCACGCTACCGATCGACGCGTCTCGTTCATCAAGCCGTCGGGGGCTGTCGACGATCAACCCGCCGAAAGCGATGCGCTCAGTCGGTTGTGGCGCAACGGTGGCGTGCTCGACCTTCGGCCGACGAACGGGTTGAATCTCCGCTGGGAAATTCAATCGCTGCGCGACATGCGCGATTACAGCGACACGACGGCACGGAGCGGCGATCCCAATCAGCCGCGCATGCCAAGTAGCGTGCGGCCGGGCTTCGAGCGCGAGCGCAGCATGGTCACAGGTGCTTCGTGGACGCCGATCTTCTCGGCGTGGTTCCGTCCGCGCGCGGAGCTCGGAACACAGTATTCGATGTTGCGCGACCCGAACGTGCGGTCGTTCGCCACGCTGCCGGGCGTCGTCGGCATCGACAGCGTGCTCGCGACGCGCGATTCGGCTGCGCTTGCGGCGGCATCGGCGTTGCCGCGCCGAATGACCGGCGCGCAGACACTGAGCGCGGGCGGCGCAATCGACGTAGCCAAGGCGTTCACGACGTACATGCGCGACTCGGTGCTGGCCTCGCGCATTGGCGGCCTCTTCGCGCCCGTCGACGTCTCGTACACGCGCAGTCTTCTCTCGACGCTCGATGCCGCTCCGGTCGGCGCGCCGATCCTATTCCAGCTTGGACTGGGCGGACCCGGGTCATTTCGAAGCGTGAACGGCGTGAACGCGACGAGCGCCGGGCAGACCGGAGTGTGGAGCGCGTCCGGCTCGCTGCTGCTTCCGTTCGGTACGTCGTTCGTGAATCGCTATCGCCATACGACCACCGAGAACTGGATCGATCGTCCCGATTTGTCGCAGGCGCGAGTGAACGGCGTGCAGACGCAGTTTCCCGATGCGTCATTGCGCTGGACGTATCGCCCCATCGCGGGGAAGGGCGGCGCCATCGCCAACTTCGACGCGAACCTGGGGTACGTGGCGACCGATGCGACTGTCTCGCTGCCGAACGCGTTCAACGATGCGCCACCGGAGATTCGTCATACGCGCGTCGAGACGTTCCCAATCGGCGGAACAATCGCCTGGGCGTTGCGGGGCGGGCTGAGCACCGGCGCGCGCTACAGCTTCCGGCGACAGACCGACAGTCTTCCCGGCAGCGTGGCGCGATCCAACGGTAACGAGCTGAGTGTCGACGCCGGCCGGGCGTTCCGGGTTCCCCAGTCGTGGGGCCTGGGACTTCGCAACGATATTCGGACGCGCCTCGGAATTCAGGAGAGCCATAACACGACGCACGTGCTCGACGCCAATGGGGTCGTGCAAAGCCGGCTGCAGGACAACGGGCGCCAGTCGTACAACCTGACCGCCGACACGAACCTTCAGGACAATGTGGTGTTCACCTTCCAGGGCTCGCACGTCATCGTGTTCGACAACAACCTCAATCGCCGGTTTGCGCAGACGCTGTTCTCAACGGTGCTGCAGGTTCAATTCTTCGCGACGCCGAAATAACGGTGGAACGGTGGAACGGTGGAACGGTGGAACGGTGGAACGGTGGAACGGTGGAACGGTGGAACGAAACTGCCTCGCGCTGGCTGCTGGTTCGTTCCAGCGCTCAAGCGAGCGCCAGCGAGCGACCGTTCCACCGTTCGACCGTTTTGCCTGCTGGCCAGTCAATCGACTAACGTATAGCCTATCTTCCGGCGAGCCGACTCTTGTGAGAATGCCCTTCATTCCTGTGCTCTGCGCGGCCGTGCTTGCGCTCACTGGCTGCGACAAGATCAAAGATCGCTTCTCGGGACCGAAGACGGCGTTCGACGGTCAGGCGGCGCTTG
Organism: Gemmatimonadaceae bacterium; assembly: GCA_036392315.1. Lineage (GTDB taxonomy): Bacteria > Gemmatimonadota > Gemmatimonadetes > Gemmatimonadales > Gemmatimonadaceae > JAQBQB01. The sequence continues at coordinate 7,626 of DASVYG010000346.1, read as the reverse complement.
CCTACGTCAAGGCGCACCTCGAGTTCGGACCGCGCACGCCGGGCACGGCGGCGCACGAGAAGGCCGGCGATTGGATCGTTGCCGAAATGAAGAAGCGGACCGACAGCGTCACGGTGCAACAGTGGACGCAAACCACCGCCAAAGGCCTCAAGCTTCCGATGCGCAACATCCTCGCTCGGTTCAATCCGACGGCGACGGAGCGCGTGCTCTACTTGACGCACTGGGACACGCGGCCAACCGCCGACGATGATCCCAACTTCGGCAACAAGGCCCGACCGATCCTCGGCGCCAACGACGGCGCGTCGGGGGTCGGACTATTCCTTGCGCTCGGCGACGTGTTCAAGAAGACGCCGCCGTCGGTCGGCGTCGATCTCCTGTTCGTCGACGGCGAGGACTGGGGCTCGTTCGACTCCGACAGCGCCGGCGTGTACCCCGACGCGCTTTTCGGATCGCAGTACTTTGCCGATCATCTGCCATCACCATCGTACAAGCCGCTCTACGGCGTGCTCTTCGACATGATCGGCGACGCCGACTTACAGATCTATCAAGAAGCGAATTCCGTGCAGACCGCGCCGGAAGTCGTTCGCCGGGTGTGGCAGACGGCGGCCGATCTTGGCTACGGGAATTACTTCATCGACCAGGTCGGCCAGGCGATCACCGACGACCACATGCCGTTCCTTCGAAAGGGCATGCACGTCATCGACGTGCTCGACATTCAGTATGGCCCGCTGCCCGCGGCGCACGATGCGTTCACGCCGTCGAATCCGAGCTATCACCACACGATGCAGGACACGTTCGACAAGCTGTCGGCCAAGAGCCTGCAGATCGTGGGCGACGTGGCCGTGACGCTGGTGAAGTGATCGGGCGGGAGCAGATCCTTCGCTGTGCGCAGGATGACGCTGCAGCTGCGCTCAGGATGACACCTACGGGAGCGCTTTGGCTTTGCTCACCTGCTCGGCCATCTTGAGCGCGTTGTAGGCGTTCACGATTCCCCCCGTCACGGACAGCGACTGAAACGACACGCTGTCCTTGTCGTCGGTGCCCGGCCGGAACACGCTCTGATTGGTCCTGGTCACCGAGCCCATGATGATTTTCTTGATGTCGCCCGACGTGAGATTCGGATAGAAATCCAGAATCAGTGCCGCCAAGCCGCTCACGACCGGCGCGGCCATGCTCGTTCCGCTATCGCGCTCGTATTGATTGCCGGGAACGGTCGACAGAATGTCGACGCCCGGCGCGAACACGTCGACTTCCTTTTGGCCGTAGTTGGAGAACGGCGCCGCCAGCTTGTCGCCACCCTTCCACGATGACGCGCCGACCTCGATCCAGTTTTGTGGCCGGCCGCCGCTCGCGTAGAGCGGAGTCGGAAAGTTCTTTCCTTTGCCCAGATCGGCGCCGTCGTTGCCCGCCGCGTGCACCATCAACACGCCGTGCGCGTCAGCGTACTTCACGGCGTCGTCGACAGCCGCTTTGTACGGCGAATAGGCTTTGCCGAAACTCATGCTGATGATCTGCGCGCCATTATCGACGGCGTAGCGAATCGCGTTCGCGACATCCTTGTCGCGCTCATCGCCGTCTGGAACGGTGCGGACCATCATGAACTTGACCGCGGCCGCGATGCCGTCGACGCCGATGCCATTGCCGCGCACCGCCCCGATGATACCGGCCACGTGCGTCCCGTGCTTGGCGTCCTGGCCCATGACATCGGAGTTTCCGTAATGACGTTCCGAGACGTCGGTGTACGTGTCGCCGACGATCGTGCGCGGATTGAACGCGGGATTGAGCGCGTACTTGAGTTGTCCCTCGAGCGACTTGAGCCCGTCTTCGATCACCGACGGCGTCGCACCCTCCGAGGCAAGATCGAGATACATCTGCCGCATCTGTGTCATCTGCGGCGTCGACGGGCGCAGGGCACGCACACGATCGGCGCTCAGCGTGTCGGGCGCGACCGCCTGCGTGAGCACCGGGATGATTTGTTGCAGCACGTCGCGGATCTGGCGGTAGGTCTGCACGTTCCGCTCGATGTCCGCCTTCTGCTTGTTGTAGTCGGTATCGACCTTCTGGCAATACGATTGATCGGTGATGGCCGGCTCGCCGTCCGACGCGGGCTGGTGGTGGCAGCGCGCGTATTCGCGCGTCACCTCGAAGGTGTCGAAGTGGACGTCCTCGCCGTCGCGCCCACCAATGAAGTTCCACCCGTGGATGTCATCGACGTAGCCGTTGTTGTCGTCGTCCTTCTTGTTGCCGGCGACTTCCTTGGGATTCGTCCAGAGATTCGCTTTGAGATCGACGTGCGCCGTGTCGATGCCGTTGTCGATGATCGCAACGAGAACGGTCTGCTTGGGCGTTTTTCCGGCGAGTAGCTCGCGATACGCGCGCTCGACGCTGATGCCCGGGATGTGATCGTTCGTCTCGTCGAGGAGCTGCCAGTTGCGTGGCGCCTCGGTCACCAGGGCCGCGGGCAGAGTCGTCAGGGCGGTCGACGGCGTCGAGGCGTTGGGCGATGACGCGGACGATGTGGCTGCCGGTGTCGGCGATGTGGCGATGGTTGCCGGAGCGCCGCACGCGACGATGGCGAGCGACAGAAGGACGAGCGGCGACGACAACGACTTCATTGGCGATCCCTGGATGAAGAACATCGTTGAACAATAATGCGGCATACGCGCCACGGCACCGTACTACCCTCGGGCGATGTGAAAGTTGAACACCGGCGTCTTCAGCACGCCCATGAGCCGCAGCCAGATCGGCAGGATCATCTCCATACCGCGTGCCGCCGTGATGTCTCCGAGGTCGAAAACCCCGGGCCAGCCGAAGGAACGCAGGAGCTCGGTCACGCGTGCCTTGGCGCCGGCGTCGTTCCCGCAGAGGAACAGGTCATGATGCCCGGGAACCGCGGCTGGGTTGACCATCACGGCGGACGACATGGTATTCAAGGCCTTTACAACTAGCGTGTCCGGAAACGCGCGCTGAATCTGCTCGCCAACGGAATCGGTGTTGCACACCGACATTGTTGGAGGAAATCCGCGCGAAAAGTCGAGCGGATTGGACACGTCGACGAGCACCTTGCCCTTCAGGTTCGCGCCGCCCGCCTGGTTCAACGCGTCGAGTGAGACCACGCCGCCGGTGCAGTTGAACACGATCTCGCCGAACGCGGCGGCGTCGGCGAACGTGCCCTGACTTGCGTGGTCGCCCACGCCGCTCGCCCACTTCGCCGCCTTGTCGTTCGTCGCCGAGCGAGCGCCGAGTTTTACGTCGTGGCCGAGCTGGACGAGACGCGTGCCGAGGGTCTGACCGACGACGCCGGTGCCAAGTATCCCGATTCGCATAATCGATTCTCCAAATCCAGGGGTGCGCTCAAAGTTCGTCAGCCCGCGCAAGAGGCGCATCCCGATGCGCAATCCTTTGACCACAAGCGCATCGAAACGGTGCTGGCTCGCTCACCGCGCGCGCCTACGTTGCGCCCATGTCACTACGTCCAGACCACAAAGCGCTCGTCTTCGTGAGCTCGATCGCCGTACTCGGCGCCGGGGTCCGCGTCATGCGCGCCGTGACCGGCGAAGCCGCCGTCGGTGCCCAGCCCGCGCTCGATCATCAGCTCGCCGCGGCAGATTCGGCGCGCGTGCAACAAGGTCGCGGGCGCGGGGGATCCAAGGGTCGCGGCGGCGTGCGACGCGGCCGCGAGCAATCCGCGCCGTCGGATCGACGCGGCTACGTCAACGGAAAGCTCGACCTCGATGTCGCGACCGCGGCGCAAGTCGATTCGTTGCCCGGCATAACGCCCGCGATCGCCCGGCGCATCATCGCCGATCGGATGATGCGCGGCCCATTCATGAGCAAAGAGGGCCTGCGACGCGTGAGCGGTGTCGGTCCCGGTCTCCTCGCAAAGCTCGACTCGCTCGTCACGTTCAGCGGAACGCTTGCACCATCGTCGCCGGCGGACACGGTGATCGCGCCCCGCCGGAAGAAACGCGGAAGGTCGCCTACGCCACCTGTGGTGCAGCGAAGGTTGGCGCCGCCACGAGTGCCGTCGCTCCGCGTAGCCGCGGATAGCTGCTGGCTGGTTCCGGTATCATCGGCGTTGCGGCGGCGAGCGACGTGAGCGCGCGCTTGGCGATGATCTTCCGCATGATTGGCGCGAGTTGATCCCACGCTTCGGTGATCTCACCGCCGACGAATATCTGCGCCGGGTTGAGCGTGTTGATGATGACCGCCAAGCCAACACCCAAATGCTCCGCGGTCTCGTGAAGTGCCGCCACCGCGCGCCGATCGCCCGATCGCGCCCGCGCCAAGACGTCGGTGATTGTTAGCCCGGATTCCTGGAGAAGGTGCCGCGTTTCGGTGGGTGAGAACTCGTGTCCCAAATAGCGAGAGAGAGTCGCGAGGTTGGACGTGTACGCCTCGAGGCATCCGCGGGATCCGCAGAGGCATGTTGGCCCGAACGGGTCGATGGGAACGTGGCCGAACTCGCCCGCCGTATTGTTGTGGCCGCGAACGACCTCGCCGTTTACGACGACCCCGGCACCGACGCCGTCCGACACCGTGACGTACACGAAGTCCCGTGGTGCATCGCCGCCGCGTTGGCCAAGCCACATCTGGGCGAGCGCGCAGGCGATGGGCGCGTTTTCGATCTGGACCGAGAATCCGGTCGCGTCGGCGAGCGCATTCCTGACGTCGACGTCGCGCCAGCCGAGCTGCGGCGCATTGAGCACGCGGCCGGTGAGCTGATCGACCATTCCTGGCACGACCAGGCCGATCCCGTTGCACTTTCCAATCGCCTTGTGCGTCTTCAAGAGCCGCGGGATGCGACGCGCGAGCGCCGCGACGAGCGCCTCGGGCTCGACGACGGTGTCGAACGTCTCCAGGGCGATCGGCGTTCCATTGAAGTCGCTCAGCATCAGGTACGTCTTGCTGAAGCGTACGTCGACGGCGATGACGAGGCGGTCGTGCGTGCGCACGTAAAGCATCATCGGCTTGCGGCCGCGCGGCGCGTCGACCGTGGTTCCCTCGTAGATCGAGCCGTCGGTCAACAGCTCACTCACGAGCGACGTGACCATCCCGCGGCCCACACGCATCCGCCGGGCGAGGTCTGCCCGGGAGATCGGCTGGTGCTCGCGAACGAGATTCAGCAGAATCTGCCGGTTGATCTCGCGGGGCGTCGACCGTGTGGCGCGAATGAAGCTGTGGGTGTTGATCTTTCTCATGCCGAAAGCTGACCAGGTGTGACGGAAGCGTAGCGGGCGGGGCCGGGCAGCGCCCCCGGGCCCGACCCCGAGGACGACCTTCCGGCGGCGGCTGGCCATTGAACCCTAACCAAACCCCGATTTTGTTCTTAATTTGAACAAATGTGGCCACGCATCAAGATGCGCCGTCCGGCGCACGCGAAATGAGACGCGGCATCCATCAGCCGCTCGTCCTCCACGACGACCGCTTTTTCGACTCGGATCCGAGCGTCCGATACGTCGCCCGGGCCCTCTACGACGAGACCCGCGAGCTGCCGCTCATCTGTCCGCACGGACACGTCGATCCGGCGCTCCTCGCCGAGAACTCGCCGTTCCCCGAGCCGACGGCGCTGCTGATCATTCCGGATCACTACATCCTCCGCATGCTCTACTCGCGGGGCGTGCCGCTCGAGTCGCTCGGAATTCCCACTCGTGACGGTACGCCTGTCGAGGCCGATCCGCGAAAGATATGGCAGTGCTTTGCCGAGCATTACTATCTCTTCCGCGGGACGCCGACGGGTGCGTGGCTCGACCATGAGCTCCACGATCTGTTCGAGGTCCAGGTCAAGCTCGACGGCGGCTCCGCTGACTATGTCTACGACCAGATCGCCGAACGGCTCGCGCAATCGGAATTTCGACCCCGCGCGCTATTCGACCGATTCAACATCGAAGTGCTGGCAACGACGGACAAAGCGAGCGACCCGCTCGATGCGCACCGCGCCATCCGCGACGGCGAGTGGAACAGGCGTGTGATTCCAACGTTCCGGCCCGACGCCGTCTTCCGGATTGCGTCGCCTGATTGGCATGCGGAGCTCCACGCACTCGCCGCCGCCCACGGCGGATCGATCTCCGATTTCCCGTCGTTCATCGGCGCGCTCGAGGAGCGCCGTCGCTACTTCAAGTCGCTCGGCGCAGCCGCAACCGATCATGCGGTGGTCGAGCCGTACACGGCGCGGCTCGCGCCGGACGAAGCGCAGGAGATCTTTCGTCGCGCGCTCGATGGCGACGCGAATGCCGCCGATCAGAGATGCTTCGAGGCGCACATGCTGGTGGAGATGGCGCGCATGTCCGTCGACGACAGACTCGTCATGCAGCTTCACCCGGGCGCGCATCGCGACCACAACCACCTTGTTGCCCAGCGGTTTGGGCCCGACAAGGGCGCCGACATTCCCGTCGCGACCGAGTACACGCGCAATCTCTCCGAGCTGCTCAACGCGTTCGGTAACGATCCCCGGCTCACGCTCGTCGTGTTCACACTGGACGAATCGGCGTACACTCGCGAGCTCGCCCCGCTGGCCGGGCATTACCCCGCGATGCGCCTGGGTCCGCCGTGGTGGTTCCATGACTCGATCGAAGGGATGACGCGCTACCGTCACCAGGTCACGGAGACGGCCGGCATCTACAACACGGCGGGCTTCAACGACGATACACGCGCGTTCTGTTCAATCCCCGCCCGGCACGATCTCTCGCGTCGAGTGGATGCCAATTATCTCGGTCGCCTGGTGGCGCGGCACATCATCGACATCGATGACGCCCGCGTTTTGGCGCGCGCCATGGCGTACGAGCTCGCGCGCGATACCTATCGGCTCGGCGCGCCGACGGAGCCGCGGACGTTTCAGGCGCCCGCGGCCATCGGAGCGACGGGAGCGCGATGACCAACTCGCGGACGATCGAGCGCGATCTCGTGGACGCGGCTCAGCGGCCGTCGATCATTCGGGTCGCGGACCAGGACAACGTGGCCGTGGCGCTTCGCCCGATCGCCCCCGGCGAGAGCGTTATGCTGGACGGCCGGCAGGTTATCGCACGGCAGGATGTGCCACCCGGCCACAAGATCTCGCTGGCATCGCTCGAGATTGATCAGCATGTCATCAAGTATGGTGTGCCGATCGGGGTTGCGACCGAACCGATCGCGCCCGGCGACTGGGTGCACTCGCACAATCTTCGCACGTCGTTGTCGGGACTGCTCGACTATCGCTACGATCCGGTCGCGCGTCCTGCGACGGTGTCCGACCGCGGCGCCATGCCCACGTTCCTCGGGTACCGGCGTCGCGATGGTCGCGTGGGAACACGCAACGAGCTGTGGGTGCTCAACACCGTGGGCTGCGTCAATCACGCCGCGGAGCGTATCGCAAAGCAGGCCGCGGAACGGTACGCCGGTCGCATCGATGGCATCCATGCGTTCGGCCATCCATACGGCTGCAGCCAACTGGGCGACGATTTAAAGAACACTCAACGCGTGCTCGCCGGACTGCTTCGGCACCCGAACGCCGGCGGCGTGTTGATCTTGGGACTCGGCTGCGAGAACAATCAGCTGAGCGAGTTGATGGCGCTCGCCGGCGACGTCGACCGCGATCGCATCGCGTTCTTCAATACCCAAGACGTGATCGACGAGCTCGAGGAAGGAACC
>DASVYG010000345.1:0-19088 GCA_036392315.1 Gemmatimonadaceae bacterium | reverse complement strand
CCGCAGAACATCGTCATCGGCGGCGCGGCGGGCGCGTTTCCGCCGCTTGTCGGCTGGGCGGCGGTCACGAACCGCATCGACCTGCTCGCGATCTATCTCTTCCTGATCATCTTCTATTGGACGCCGCCGCATTTCTGGGCGCTCGCGCTGCTCAAGCAGAAGGACTACGGGCGCGCCGGCGTTCCGATGGCCCCACTCGTCTGGGGCGAGCGCGAGACCAAGCGCCAGATGGTGTGGTACACCGTCATTCTCATACCGCTCACGCTCTTACCGTACACGTTCGGCGTGCTCGGGCCGATTTACTTCGCGTCGGCCGCGGTGCTCGGCGCGCTCTTTCTCGCCGACGTCGTTCGCGTCATGCGGGCTACGACGTTCACCAAACCGGCGTGGCGTTTGTATAAGTTCTCTCTTCTTTACCTCGCGTTGATCTTCGCCGCGATGGTCGTGGACCGCGGGATCCTCGCTTGACGACGCCCGCCGCTGAGCGCTCGCGGCGCCTCCGCTCGCCGAAACCGCTGGGCCGTCTGCTCCCGCTCGTGCGCCCGTATCGCGGGCGGCTCGCGATTGCGGCGCTCTGTCTCGTCGTCGCCGCCGGAGTGGGGTTGGCATTTCCACAGGTCGTTCGCACGTTGCTGGACGCCGCCTTCCAGCGCCATGATCGCGCGCTGCTCGATCGCGTCGCGCTCGGCTTGCTGGCGCTGTTCGCGCTGCAAGGCCTGATGAATTTCATTCAAGTGTATCTGCTCACGTCGACAACCGAGCGCGTCGTGGCGCGCCTGCGCGAAGACGTGTTCTCGCACCTGGTGCGGTTGTCGCCGGGCTTCTTCACCGATCGGCGAACGGGCGAGCTCACCAGCCGCTTGTCGGCCGACCTCGCGGTGCTGCAGTCGCTGTTGAGCACGTGGATCTCCGAAATGTCGCGCCAGGTGTTGTTTCTGGTCGGCGGCATCGTGCTGCTCACACTCACCCATCCGCGGCTCACCACGACCACGCTCGCCGTGGTTCCTGTCGTCGTGACCGTCGCATTCGTCTTCGGACGCCGCTTGCGTCGCGCCAGCACCGGCGTGCAAGACCGCATCGCCGAGGCGATGGCCGGCGCCGACGAAGCGTTCTCGCAGATCCGCACCGTGCAGAGCTTCCATCGTGAGGCCGAGGAGACGCGTCGCTACTCGTCGCAGCTCGCCGGCGTCGTCGTGGCGGCGATCGCACGGGCCAAGATCCGCGCGCTCTTCTTCGGCATCGTGGGATTCGTCGCCTTTGGCGGTGTGGTCGCGGTGCTGTGGGAAGGCGGACAGCTCGTCCTCATCGGCGCGCTCACGCCCGGCGCGCTCGTTTCGTTCCTCCTCTACGCGATCACCGTCGCCGCTGCGGTCGGCTCGTTGGCATCGCTGTTCGGCAGCTACCAGGAAGCGCTTGGCGCCGCGACGCGCGTGTTCGAGCTGCTCGACGTGCGCGCGACCGTCGCCGAGCCGGAACATCCGCGGCCGCTCGTGCGACCCGTGCGCGGCGAAGTGGCGTTCGAGGACGTGAGCTTCCGCTACGCGCCGACGATGCCCGACGCGGTGAGTCACATCGACCTGCGCATCGGTTCGGGGGAAGTCGTGGCCCTGGTGGGACCATCGGGCGCCGGCAAGACGACGATCGCGTCGCTCCTGCCCCGCTTCTGGGACGTCACCGCCGGCCGGATCTCGATCGACGGCATCGACATTCGAGATCTCTCATTCGCCGACCTGCGCGGCGCCATCGGCATGGTCCCGCAAGAGCCGGCGCTATTCAGCGGGACGATTCGCGACAACATCGCTTACGCGCGCCCGGGCGAGATCGGGCCGCCGCCGACGGAAGACGAGATTGTCGCGGCCGCCCGGGGCGCTCACGCCATGGAGTTCATCGAACGCCTGCCGCTCGGCTTCGACACGCCCGTGGGCGAGCGCGGCGTCAAGCTGTCGGGTGGACAGCGCCAACGATTGGCGATCGCCCGCGTCTTTCTCAAGGATCCGGCAATCGTCGTCCTCGACGAAGCCACGTCGAGCCTCGACACGGAAAGCGAGCGCGCGATCGAGGCGGCCATGGAGGATCTGCTGCGAGGACGCTCGACGCTGATCATCGCCCACCGCCTCAGCACCGTCCGGCGCGCCGACCGTGTGATCGTCCTGGATCGAGGGAGGATCGTCGAAGAGGGAACTCACGGGCAGCTGCTCGATCAATCCGGATTGTACGCCCGGCTCTACACGATCAGCGCACAACCCGTATAGCGAGATCGACCTTCGCGGTCCCGTTGGCCGCGACCTGCACGTGCTGTGACGCCGGCTGCGACATGCCCTCGTGCCACACCATCATCGTGTACGATCCCGGAGCGAGCGAGTCGATCGTGAAGGCACCGTTGGCGTCGGTGACGGCGAAGTACGGATGATCGAACACGGCGATGTAGCCGCGGGTCCACGGATGCAGCGTGCAGCGTACCTCGACGATGCCCGGCTTTTTCGCCAGCCGCTCGCTCGCGACCACTTGCCCGCCATTGAAGAACGGCATCTTCGTGAGCGTGTCGTGCACGCCACCGATGAAGACCAGCCTGTGGATCAGCCGATCTTCATTGAACACGTTCACGGTCGTTCCCGTAGTCACGGCCTGCACGCGGGGGTCGAGGGCGCACCTCTCGCTCGAAAGCTCCGCGCGCTTCTCGACCGGCAGGTCCTTGCCGGTCGTCACGCCCGCGATCCACACGACCGCGTTGGACACGCCCTTCGCGTTGGCGACGGCTGCTGGTTCCGGCGTCGTGCCGCAGATCGGTTGATCGGTCGTGATCGTCGTCGTGTCGCGCGGCACCGGCCCATCGAGCTTGATGTTGCCGGCGACCGACCCCACGGCCGACAGCGAGCCGGGTTTGTACGCTCCGCTCCGCAGGTCCACAGTCCCCGCGGACGAGTCTTCGACGCGGGTCGTCGCGGCCTTGCCGGATGGAGCTCCTTTGGCCGACGAACTCCGCTTGGGCGGTGCGGCGTCCGTCGAGCAGGCGAGCAGGAACGTCGTGGCGAACAGAGCAGTGATGAGACGGCAGGTTGGCGGTAGGATCACGATTCTCGTAAAGGTTCGAAATGCAAGGATCTGCCGCCTCTCGGGGCAAACGACGCGCCATACGCCACTGCCCTTCCCGTTCGAAGTCCGCGATGTGATCGTTCGCGCTATCGTGAAACGACATCTGCTTCGCCATCGTACCGCGCGACGCTCACTCGCAGTCTGCCTCGCCGCAGCGGCGGCATGCGGGTCGTCCGCCATTGTACCGGCCACGGGTCCGTCACCGGCGGCAGAGCCGCCCGCCGTCTGGGCATTCACGGCACCGTGGGACTCACGCAGCGATTCCAGCTTGCGAGCCAACGCATCACGTCTCGACGTGAGCGTCACCGGATGGATTCAGCTCGACAGCATCACCGGTCGACCGACCCTTCTTAATCCTGACGATCCAGCCTCCAGGTCGCCAACGACGACGCGACTGGCGCTCGTCACAAGCTATCAGGGACAGCGCTTCCATCCGGAAGCGATCCGTGCGCTCGCTGCCGACGATCGCGCGCTCGCGGCCGCCGCGCAGCGCGTCGCTGAAATTATGGCCAAGGGACAATATCGCGGCATCGTGCTCGACTTCGAGGCACAAGCCCCGGCCGATACGGTGCTCACGGTCCAAGTCGCGCGTGCCCTGGCCGACAGCACGCGCGGCCGCGGGGCGTCACTCATCGCGATGGCGATTCCGGCCGCGGACACCGCCGCGTATCCGACGCGTACGTTCATGCCGATCGTCGACCTGTTGATCGTGATGCTCTACGATGAGCACTGGTCGACATCAACTCCCGGTCCGATCGCGACGCCCACGTGGGTTCGCCGTACGCTCGGACAGCGCGTCGCCGACGTCGGCGCCAGCCGCATCGTCGCCGCGCTTCCGGTCTACGGCTACCAATGGCGCACTGCGCAGCCGGCGACGCCACTCAGCTTCGACGACGCGCGACGAGCGGCCACCGAGGCCAGTGTGGAGTTGGTTCGCGATCCGGCATCGCGGTCGCTGCACGCCATTCGGCCCGGCGATTGGGAGCTTTGGCAGAGCGATGCTGAGCTCCTCCGCGCGTTGCGCGACGAAGTCGCCTCGCTCGGCGTGGCTAAGATCGCGCTGTGGCGATTGGGACTCGAGGATCCTGGCGTGTGGCGCGTGTTGGGGAAATAAGATTCCGAGAGCGTAGCCGCGAACTCCGCGGAATCGACGGAACGACACGGAGCGGCATTGGGAAGGCGCACGCAGTCCGCCAAGCGCTACCTAGGGCGCTCAGACAATCATCAGATCGTGCTGATATTCACGCGGCGTGATCACCGCTTCGCCCGGCGTGATGTAGACGTTGACCTCCGTCCGCATTCCGACGCGGCCGGGAATGTAGATTCCCGGCTCGATCGAGAAGGCGATGCCCGGAACGAGGAGTCGTTCTTCGCGCGTCTCGAGGTTGTCGAGATGCGGGCCCGATCCGTGGAGGTCGCGCGGGTCGATCGAGTGGCCGGTGCGGTGTGTGAAATACTGCCCGTACCCGCGCGATTCGATCACGCCCCGCGCCGCGTCGTCGACCTCGGCGCCGGGCACCGCGTCGCCCGCCTTGGCTCGCTCACGAACCAACGCGATGGCCGCATCGCGGGCGTCACGGACGGCATTCCAGATCTGTGAATTCTCTTTGTCGACCGGGCCGATCGACGCCATCCATGTTTGGTCGGCGTACACGCCCTGCTCTTCTTTCGCCCACAGGTCGATCAGCAGGATCTCGCCGGTGAGGATCACGTGTGGAGCATCGGCGGACGGCTCGTAATGCGGATTTGCCGCGTTCAATCCGACCGACACGTTGGGCCCGTGATCGGTCACGAGCTTGGCGCGATCGAAACGCTCGCGAATCCACGCCATCAGCTCGTGCTCGGCGAGCGGGTCGGACCTTCGCGCACGTTCGCCGGCGAGTTGCAGCGCCTCGCGCGCGATCATCGCGATCTGTTCGGCCGCGCGCACATGCGACGCGATGTGTTCGGCATTCCACGACGCATAGAAGCGGCTCACCAGCTCGCCCGACGACACGACCGTCGCGCCGGCTTCACGCACCATCTCCAGCACGCCGGCCGGCACGCGATCGAGATACGGCACCGCGTCGCCCGCCGAGTATTCCATGGCGACGCGTTTGCCGCCGGCATGTTTGGCGAGCAGGGCCTCGAGGCTTCGCCACGACGAGTAGATCTCTCTCGACCACGACGCGGGCCAGTGTCGCCATTGACTTTGCTCGATGGCATGCGTGATCGCGACGGGCGTCCCGCGAGTCGGGATGAACGCGAACACTCGGCGCGTCGTCATGCCCTCGAGGCGCATCATCGCCGCGCCGATCGGATTGAGCCCGCGAAAGTCGTACAGGAGCCAGCCGTCGACGCGCGCATCGGCGAGTGCGCGTTGGACAGTGGGTAAGGTTTCCGGTGTGAGCATGAGCGATCAGGAAAGACCCGCGGTTCGGTCGAACGAGCGCCAGTCGGCGCGCCACTCGCATGTGCCTTCGCCACGTCCGCTGCAACGCACGTGTTCCACGGCCCCGATGCTCCCGATCAACAAGAGCAGCAGCTCGCGCAGGGACGACTCATAATACGTGCATCCGACCACCCCGGGGGCGGTCCCCAGCGTGATCGAACGTGGAACGTCGAGCAAAAGAAAGCTACCGACTCGCCGGACGTTGCCGTTGAGGTATCGTCCGGCGATCTTCCGCGCGCGGCGATACGCCAGCGGTCGCGCCATGGCTGACGGCAAGAGCCGCAGCATCGTGCGGGTAACCGGCGAGATCGTGCGGTACGATTGGAGTGCCAGGTAACGACCGGCGGCTCGAAACACCGTCTCGGCGTCGGGGCGCCGGCCTATCAGCTTGGCGAGCGCGATCGCTTCGTCCTGGCTGATCCGGTGACCGCGCCGTGCCGCCTCGCTGTGTCGCTTGATCTGTGCATAGATGGTATCACTCAACCCAAGCCGCTTGTTGCGAAGCTCATCGACATATTCGGCGTCGGTTTGATCGCTCGGCGTGTCGACATTTCGGACCGCTTCGAGGAGACTGAGTGGGAGGAGCGCATCGACGGTGGCAAGCATGTGGGCCGTGAACGGGACAGGGAGCGAAGGTAGCCGTCGAGCACGTCTCCTTCAAGCCGCAACGCGGTGATTGAGCGCACGTTGGCGGGCTTCGTGCTCGCGGCCGTGACCGCGCTCGTCGCGCACCGGGCGCGATGGCTCACTTCGACCGGAGCGCTCGCCGCGACCGCGGTCGGAACGCTCGCCGTTGCCGCCGGCTGGAGCTGGGGCGTGCTGCTCATCGTCTACTTCGCGACGTCGACGGCACTCTCACGTCTTGGCAGGGCTGTCAAGGAACGCAGGACGGTGTCGATCGTCGCCAAGGGCGGCGCGCGCGACGCGACCCAGGTCTTGGCGAATGGCGCGATGTTCGGGGCGGCCGCGTTTGTGATGACCGTGCAGCCCGACGTCCGCTGGATTGCGCTCGGCGCCGGTTCCCTCGCGGCATCGGCGGCGGACACGTGGGCGACCGAGATCGGGACCCTGTATGGTGGCGTGCCACGCTCGATTCTCACGTGGCGCAGCGTTCCGGCGGGAACTTCCGGTGGCATCTCGGCGATTGGCACATTGGCCGCGCTCGCCGGAGCCGCGTTCGTCGCGCTCGTTGTCGTCGCGCTTGGCTGGACGTGGATCGTGGCGCGCAATGTGATGGTTGGTGGATTGGCGGGCGCGCTCCTCGACTCGCTCCTCGGCGCGACGATTCAATCGCGTCGCTGGTGTGATCAGTGCGAGCGCGAGACCGAGCGTACGGTGCACGACTGCGGAGCGCCGACGCGCAACATTCGGGGCCTCGTCTGGCTCGACAACGACATGGTGAACTTTCTGAGCAACGCGGGCGGCGCACTGATCGCCGCCATTCTGTCACGATAGAGCGCAACGGATGATAGATGCGGGGGTGCTCGTCGTCGGTGGTGGACCGGCCGGATCGTCGGTGGCGAGCTTCCTCGCTCGCGCCGGTGTCGACGTTCACGTTCTCGACCGAGCGCATTTTCCGCGACCGAAGCCGTGCGCGGAATATCTGAGTCCTGAAGCGTCACGCCTGCTCGCGGCCATGGGCGCCCTCGAGCGTTTGGAGCACACCGGCGCGGCACAGCTCTCGGGCATTCGCGTGCGTGCACCGAGCGGCGCCGTCATCGAGGGCGACTTCGTCGCGTCGCATGGATTTCGCGGCTATCGCGATCGCGGTCTGTCCGTACGGCGCGAGCTGTTGGATTCGATTCTGCTCGACTGCGCACGCGAGGCCGGCGCACGCGTGAGCGAAGGCGTACGAGTCACCGACGTCGTCCGCGATGCGACGCAACGAGTGGTTGGCATTCGCACGCTGATCGATGGAACAGCGGGAGAGCTTCGCGCGAAGCTCGTGATCGCCGCCGACGGACTTCGTTCGGTCATTGCGCGCCGGCTCGGACTCGCGCGCGCCGCGCGTTGGCCGCGTCGCTTGGCGCTGGTGACGCACTATGCCGGCGTGACGGAGATCAGCGGTCACGGCGAGATGCACGTCGAGCGCGACGGCTACGTCGGGATCGCAGACGTTGGCAATGGGATCACGACGGTGGCGTTGGTCGTGCCCGCAAGTCGTGCACGCGAACTATCGGACGACCGTGCGTCGTTTCTCGACCGATGGTTGCTCGCGCGTGCGCATCTGGCGCCGAGATTCGCGCGCGCCGAGCGCGTGTCGCCCGTGGTGGTGACGGGACCGTTCGCCTCACATGCACGGCGAGCGTGGTCGCCGGGCGCGGCGCTCGTCGGCGACGCGGCGGACTTCTTCGATCCCTTCACTGGCGAAGGAATTTATGCCGCGCTTCGTGGCGGAGAAATGTTGGCGGAGTCGGTTCGCGACTCGTTGCGCGAGACATCACAGAGCGCGATCGATGCGTCGCTCGCGGGCTACGACGAGGCACGGCGACGGGAGTTCGGCGGCAAATGGGTCGTCGAGCGCGTGATCGGCGCGGTTGTCGGCTCAGTGCCGCTGATCAACCGCGCGGCGCGGAGCCTGTCGGCGCGGAAAGATCTCGCGGACTTGCTGATTGGCGTGACGGGAGATTTCGTTCCGGCACGCGAGGTGATTCGAGCCGGCTACGTGTGGCGGGTGTTTGGATTCTAGTATCAAATGCGTCGCCGAGGCGCGGCTATTTGAAGATTCCGAAGTGTCCAAGGATGTACCACAGAATAATGAAAATGATGACGGTGCTGAAACAGCCTCCGCCCAGCCTCTTCGCTCCATATCCGGCAGCTATGCCACGCAGTAGTTTGCTCATCCCACTCTCGGACAACGGGGTCTGGTGATCAATCGTCCCGCCAAGGATTTGCACAGACCGTACCGCCACCGATCTCACTCGGTGGCGGTCACGCTCTCGAGGGAACTGTGACATCTGCCACAAGCGATCGCGACCGCTCGACGCCAGCCGCGGTGCGCGCAGCGTGGATCTCCGCCGTGGCAGCTCGCGACCCCGACGCGCTTCGTCCGCTGCTCACCGACGACTATGAGGTGTGGGCCAATGCGGCCGAGCCGCTCTCCGGTCCCGAGGCAGCGGTCAGTGCCATGCGCGCCGCCCTCGACCGTTATCATATCGAGCAAAGCTTCGAGCCCGTGGAAACCGTCGTCGCGGGCGACTGGGCCTTTGAACGTGGGCTCGAACGGATGACCGTCACGCCGGTCGGCGGAGGCGATGCACGAACGATGACGCAGCGCGCGCTACTCATTCTCAGGCGCGGAGCGGACGGGCAATGGCGGTATGCGCGCGGCATGACGAATTCCCTCCCCGCGGTTCCATCTGGTGGGGCGTCGTCGGGCTGATGAGCGGCGCGTCCAGCGGCGTCGCGTGCTCGTCACCAATCGAGCGATCGTCGACGCGGTGGTCGATCGTGATTCGCTCCCGCTGCTCTCGTCTTCGCTATCGACCGAAGTGAACGGCGCGCCTGAGGGCTGACATGTCGAACATGCGACCGTCGACGACCACCCACCGACCCGCGCGCACATTGCGGATGTCCGTCAGCGGATCGGCGTCGAGCACGACGAGATCGGCGCGCTTGCCCGACTCGATGGTCCCGACGTCCGCGCTCAATCCCATCACATCCGCCGGAACGGCGGATGCCGCGCGGATCGCGTCGAGTGGCGACAGCCCGGCGTCGACGTAGAGCTCGAACTCGCGAAGCAAGCTAAAGCCCGGAAGACCGTAGTCCGTCCCCGCGACGATGCGCACGCCGGCATCGTGCATCGCTTTGATCACCGCCAGTTGGGATCGCAGCGCGCGATTGGTCGTGGCCGAGTCGTTCGCATTGCGAACGCTTCCATACGCCGATCGCAGCGGCCACGGCGCCTCGACGAATCCCGGCTGAAAGCTCGTCAGCGCCGTTTGCTTCGAGCGGCCGAGCAACTCGTTCCACGACACAGTCGGATCGACGACGACATGCTTGGCGGCGAGCATCCGGATCTGCTCCTTCACCGCATTGCTCGACGTGTCACCGCGCACCGGAAGATGTGCGACGTTGTCCGTGCCCGAGTCCACCATCGACATGAGTGTCATCGCGCGCGGTACATGACCCGTCACCGTCATCCCGAGCTCGTGCGCGCGACGGATGATCGCGCCGGCAACGTCGGGCTTGATCAGCGTGTATAACTTCATCTGCTGAAAGCCGGCCGCGTGATACACATCGACGACGGCCCGACCCTGCTCCGGCGTGTCGGCGTAGACAGTCCCGAACGCCTCGGGGCCACTTCCGTCGACGAGCCCCGCGAGCAGAAGCCGAGGCCCGAGCACACGCCCCGCGCCGATCGCGTCACGGAGCGCCATGAGAGAATGCTGCTCTCCACCCATGTCGCGCGCCGTGGTGACCCCGACGCCGAGATATGCCGGGCCCCACTCGGGGAGCGCGATGTGGGCGTGCATGTCCCAGAGGCCCGGAATGATCGTCTTGCCGCGCACGTCGATCGTCCGGACGCCCGCGGGGAGCGTCACGTTACGTCGCGCACCAACGGCGGCGATGCGTCCACTCCGAATGAACAACACGCCGTCGTCGATCGGTGGCTGCGTTGTGCCATCGACGATTCGTGCGCCGACGAGCGCATAGTCTCCTTCCGCCAGTCGTGGCATCGACGTGCTCGTGCGCGATGCCGACGCCAGCTCGGCGCGTGACGCGTCGGCCATGACCGAGTCGAGCAATGCCGCGTGCGCGGCCACGAGATCTTCACGAACGCCTTCCAGGGGAAGCAGGTTGGCCCGCGTGACGATGGCCGCGAACCGGAAACGGCCATCCAAGTAGATGATCTCTCGGCCCCACGCCACGCCGTCGATCGAGAATCGCCGCAGTGCCAACGCATCCCGGTTGCCGAAGTGGATGCGCGCCGAGCCGAGGTCTTCGACCGTCACTGACGTGGTGGGATCGCCAGGCGCGGTGACGATGTTGTTCGGTCGCCCGTGTGTATCCCAGTAACGTACGAGTAGCGCCTGGAGTTGCAGCGGCGCGTAGCTCGCGATGGCAAAGAAGTCTCGCGGAACAGCGATGGTGACCGAGTCATCGAGGTTTCGAACGTGGGCGCGCTTGCCGTCGACGAGCACGTCGGCGTCGACGTTCACGAAACGATACGTGCGTCCGGCCGAACGCAGGTGGAGTGGCTCGAACCCAGGCGTGAAGCGAAAATCCGAGGCGAGCTGCACGCGTCCGCCGCGATCGACGAACTCGAACGTGTCCGTGAGCGCGAGCGCGCCGTTGTTCGGGCGAATGAGGTACCGCTCGCTCCCGATTGCGTGTCCCAGGAGGTGGACCCGAATTGCGCCGCTGTCCGTTGGCATCTGTAGGCGAGCCGATGCGATCGAGTGGCCAGCGCTCATGAGCAGCATGGCTGCGCCGAGCGCGCCGCCGGATATGGCGCGCACAGCGTATGTCTCGCGGCGTGTCATGTTGATGATCGCGCGGTTCATGTCGTGAGAGTCGGTGACGGAGTTCAGTTCAGTGGGCACCATTCTGCAGCGATCGACACTCTGCGGCTAGCATCACATATTGGATCAGTCGAGCGGACGCGCGGCGTCGCGGCACCCGAGTGTACTTCCGCCGGCGTCGACGCGACGCGATTATCTCACATTCACCGAGCGTGGGACTGGCGTAACTGAATCGTGGAGGAGTCATGGACGATCGCCCGAGCCGTAGGGAATTCATGGGCCTCACGGCGGCCGGCGTCGCCGGCGTTCTCACTCGACCGTGGCTCGGCGATGCACGTCCCAGTGGGGTCGCACACAGCTGGCGCAATGAGGACGGGCTGAGCGGCTCACAGAGCGCCGACGCCGATCTCGTCGTGTTCAACGCCAAGGTCTACACCATGGACCCCGCGGCACCGCGAGCCGAGGCGTTCGCAACGAGCGGCGGACGGTTCATCGCGGTGGGACGCACGTCCGATATCAAGGGACTGACCGGGAAGCGCACGCAGCGCTTCGACGCGAAGCAGATGACGATCGTACCCGGCTTCACCGATTGCCACAACCACGCGGGCGGGAGCACCCTGCTCTATGAAGTCCTCGTCGGCAATCCGTTCGAGGTCGAATTCGTCACGATCGCCAGCATCATCGAGAAGCTGCGGGCCAAGGCGCGCCAGACGCCGCCCGGCACCTGGGTCGAAGGCTATTTCCACGACGACACGAAGCTCAAGGACAAGCGTCCGCTCAACGTGCACGACCTCAATCAGGTGTCGACCGAGCATCCGGTCGTGGTTCAACATCGCGGCGGCCACACGTCGTTCTACAACAGCAAAGCGTTCGAGCTGGCGCGCATCACTAGAGACACGCCGAACCCGCCGGGCGGGACGTACGATCGCGACACGAATGGTGAGCTCAACGGCCGCGTGACCGACCGCGCGCGCGGCGTCTTCAGCGGCGTCGGCAATCGTCAGACATTCACGCCAGAGCAGCGCGCCCAGCGCGATCGCGATGGCCTCGCGTACATCTCGAAGCAGTTCGTGCGGTACGGGCTGACGAGCGTGCACCACGAGGGTGGCGATCTCTCGGCGCTGCAAGAGGTCCGCGCGCGCGGCGACCTGCATCATCGCGTGAGCTACGAGGCGAGCGGCCGAGTGTTGGACTCGATGCTCACCGGCGGCATCATGACCGGGTTCGGAGACGAGTGGATCAAATTCGGCGCGACGTCCGAGCACACCGTCGACGGGTCCTTCTCGGAACGAACGATGGCACTGAGTACGCCGTATCCGGGCACGTCGTACAAGGGCAACGTCACCGAGACGCAGGACGATCTCGATGCGTGGGTCGAGAAAGTCCATCGCGCCGGCATTCAGGTGAACTGCCACGCGAATGGCGACGTCGCGATCGACATGTACCTCACCGCGTTCGAGCGCGCGCAGAAACTGTTTCCACGGCCCGACGCGCGACCAAAGATCACGCACTGCACGCTGATCAACGACGATCTGGTGCGCCGGATCAAAGCGGCGGGCGCGGTACCGGCCATGTTCACCACGTACGCTTACTACAACAGCGACAAGTTTCCGTTCTACGGCGAAGAGTTGATGAAGCGGAGCATGGCGTATCGCACGCTGCTCGACGCCGGCATCCCCGCGGCGGCGGGCTCGGATTTCAGCCCGGGTCCGTTCGCCCCGCTCATGGGCATTCAAGGCATGGTTACGCGCACCGGGTGGGACGGTGCGACCTGGGGCGCCAACCAGCGGATCAGCGTGGACGAGGCGCTCAAGGTCAATACGATCAACGGCGCCTATGCCTCGCGTGAGGAATCTCTAAAAGGCTCCATCTCGGCCGGGAAGCTGGCGGACTTCGTCGTGCTGGCCGACGACCCGCACACCGTGAGCCAGGACAAGATCAAGGATATTCAGATCGCTCGCACGGTGGTCGGCGGCGACACCGTGTACCACGTCTGAATCCGGCTGGCGCGATCGCTCTCCGACTACCGCGCTCCGCTCACGGGCGAGGGATTCTGTGCGAGATGCACGCTACGCACTGGATTGAACTTGAGCCCGAGGATGTACCGGAACGACGTCATCCAGTAAGCGTTGCCGTTCGGGATCGTCGCCGGACCGGTGAAGCGGTAGGTCGTCATCCGGCCACGCATCGCGGACAGCTCCGTCGTGAGCGCGAGCGAGCGCGTTAGAGAATACTCGAAGCCGGCGCCCGCGACGCTGCCGAACCCGCGACTGTACCGTCCGCCCTCGACATATTGGACATCAGGAGCGCCGGCGATGATCGACGCCGGCGACGGCATCGCGTACATGTCGTACATCCGCATGTACGCTGCTCGGACGTCGAGGAATGGGCGGAGCTCTCGATCCCACGGGAGCGGAGAGTATCGCGTCCCCACTTCTGCCGTCTGGGCGGTGGTGGGACTGCCAGGCAACGACGCCGTCATGTCCAGCGTCGCCGAAAGACGATCGGTGTAGCGGTAGTCGGCGCGCGTTCCGGCGCCTGGCATCGTGTAGCGAGTGACTCCGCCGGCCGCCGTTGGCACTTGGAGCGACGAAATCAGCGAATAACCCTCGACGGACCAGCGCGATCGCCTGTATGCCAGCGCGCGTGTGACCGGCCCTGCCTCCGGCGGGAGCGGCGCGGGTCGCGGTTCGGCCCCGCGACCACCGCGGGGAAGTCGAATCCGCTGTGCGGTCAACCCTGACGGTATCAAGAGCAGCGCGACCATGACGAGAGCTCGACTGCGCATAACGACCTCACCGACTGCGGTTTCCCTTCGCGGTCCTAACCCAGCCTGTTTTACGCTGGTTACACGCCTGGAAAATGGCAAGGCCCGCAACGCACCAACTGGCGCCCGATCTGGATGCCCACCATTATCGATTGTCCTGGCCTTTCCCGAGATGCCACCATGTCGACCGCCCTTCCTTCGTCCGCCGCGCTGGCACTGTTGCTGCTCGCACACATCTCCGCTGCCCAACGCGTTGAGGTGACACTCGACCCAAGCGTCGTCAAGCAGGCGACGACTGGACGCGTCTTCGTCTTCTTCGCCAAGGACAGCACCCACGAGCCTCGCCTGCTCGGCGGATCGTACGGCGGGAGCGTGCCATTCTTCGGTATCGACGTCGATGCGCTGGGTCCGGGCGGCACGGCGACGATCGACGCGAGCATGCTCGGCTATCCATACGAGAGCCTATCTCGCGTGCCCGCCGGACAGTACTACGTGCAGGCGTTGATGAACGTCTATACGAAGTTCAATCGCGCCGACGGCCACGTGGTCTGGGTGCACAACGACCAGTGGGAAGGACAACACTTCAACACGTCGCCCGGCAATCTCGTGAGTGATGTCCAGCGTGTGACGTTCGATCCCAAATCGCGCGCGACCGTTCGACTGGTGCTCAGGAAAGCGCTACCCAAAGTCGAGGTGCCGCCCGACACGCGCTGGGTCAAGCGCATCCGAATCAAGAGCGAGCTGCTCTCCAAGTTCTGGGGCCAACCGATGTACATCGGCGCCACGGTACTCCTGCCAAAAGGCTTCGACGAGGAGCCGACGCGCCGATACCCGGCGATCTACAGCCAGGGCCACTTCGGCCTCGGCGCGCCGTTCGGATTCTCTGAACAGCAAAGCGACGGGCGCGGAGGTCGCGGCGGACGTGGCGCGGCGCCGGAGAGCCCATTCGGAAACGAGCCGGCATCCGCGCGAGAGTCGGGCTACGAGTTCGCCCAGAGTTGGATGAGTGACAACTTCCCGCGCTTCGTCGCCATCACGTGGCAACACCCCACGCCCTACTATGACGATTCCTACGCGGTGAATTCCGTCAACAACGGTCCCTACCAGGACGCGCTGCTCACGGAGCTCGTGCCGCTACTCGAGAAACAGTTCCGTCTCATTCCCGAAGCGAACGCCCGATTCCTGACTGGCGGCTCGACCGGCGGTTGGGAGTGTGCCGCATTGCAGATTCAGCGCTCCGATTTCTTCGGCGGTGGTTGGTGTCTCTATCCGGATCCGGTCGACTTTCGTCGCAACCAGCTCGTGGACAATTACGCGGACACCAACGCCTTCATCCCGAACCAGAGCACGCCGCCGATCCCCGAGCGATACATGATGCGCACGCCCGAGGGTCAGCCGCAGGTGACGCAACGGCAGATGAGCCAACTCGAGGCGGTACTTGGCAGTCATGCGCGAAGCGGCCAACAGTTCGACGCCTGGGACGCCGCCTACGGTCCGATCGGCGCCGACGGCTATCCGATTCGCCTCTGGGATCGTCGCACGGGTCACATCGACAAAACGGTCGCGGCGTATTGGCGCGACAAGGGATACGACCTGACCTGGAACATGAAGACCAACTGGTCGAAGATTGGTCCGTCGCTCGCCGGCAAGATCCACATGTACGTCGGCGACATGGACAATCACTATCTCAATCTCGCCGTGTACGCGATGCAGGCGGAGGCGATGAAGCTCACCAACCCGCAAGCCAATTTTACGTTCGAGTACGGTCGGCCAATGAAGCCGCACGGGTGGCAACCGATGACGAACGCCGAGCTGGTGCGGATGATGGATCGGTTCCGGAGCGAGCATCGCACGCAGCCGTAACGCTGCGGGAATGAATCGTGGCCGGCGTCGGGTACGTTCGCTCCCTACGCCACTGAATCGCGCGCATTACCTTTCCCTACATGCAGTTGCAGGCAGTGTTCGGGTCCGCGGCCTCGCTGGTCGGTGCAGGAGGCATCATCGCATGGCGTCTTCACGAGACGGGACGCCCGGTGAGGCCGCGCGCCATCGTGCTTCCGCCGCTCGGGATGAGCACGGGCTTCGCAATGTTCGTGGCGCCCCAGATGCGCATCCCCGTCTGGTGGGCACTCGTTGCCTTCGTGATTGGCGCCGCCGTTTTCGCCATCCCGCTTGCCAGAACATCGAGGCTCGAGCGCGACGGTAAGACCATCATCATGCGCCGCTCGCCGGCTTTTCTCGTCATCCTGCTCGTGCTCGTCGCGATCCGATTCGCCTTGCGCAGCTACATCGACCAGTTCATATCGCCTCTCAGAACGGGCGCATTGTTCTTCGTTCTCGCGTTTGGAATGATCCTACGCTGGCGCATCGGCATGTTGCGGGAGTACCGGCGCCTCGCCGGCGCGGCATCTTAAGGAGCGCACCCATGGTCCGCAACACGTTATC
The DNA here is from genome assembly GCA_036392315.1 of Gemmatimonadaceae bacterium. Taxonomy (GTDB): domain Bacteria; phylum Gemmatimonadota; class Gemmatimonadetes; order Gemmatimonadales; family Gemmatimonadaceae; genus JAQBQB01. The sequence goes on along the minus strand of DASVYG010000345.1, from coordinate 2,887 downwards.
AAAGATCGCGATCGGCGCGCTGCTATCGTTCATAGCGCTGACCGGCAGCGCGGCCGGACAGAATAGCTCTGATTGGACGCAGTCGTTCCCTCCGTTCCGAATCGCCGGGAATCTCTATTACGTCGGTAGCAAGGGTCTCGCGAGCTATCTGATCGCGACGCCGGCGGGCCACATCCTCATCAACAGCGATCTCGAGGCGAACGTCCCGCTCCTTCGTGCCAGCGTCGAGAGGCTGGGGTTCAAGTTTGGCGACATCAAGGTCCTCTTGATCAGCCACGCGCATTGGGATCACGACGCCGGCAGCGCCATGATCAAACAGGCCACCGGCGCCAAATACATGGTCATGGACGCCGATGTCCCGGTGGTCGAATCGGGAGGCAAGACCGATTTCCAGTACGGCAACACGCCGACTTCTCTCTATCCGGCCACGAAGGTCGATCGCGTGCTGCACGACGGCGACGAGGTCACGTTGGGCGACGCCGTGCTCGTGGCGCATCTGACCCCCGGCCACACGAAGGGCTGCACGACGTGGACCATGAAGGTCAAGGACAAGGGCAAAGAGTACAACGTCGTGATCGTCGGCAGCCCGAACGTCAACCCGGGCTACAAGCTCGTCGGCAATACCCTTTATCCGACGATCGCGGCGGACTACGAGCGCATGTTTCGAGTTCTCAAATCGCTACCTTGCGACATCTTCCTGGGCGCGCACGGCGACTATTTCGGCATGGAACCGAAATACGCTCGACTCCAAGCGGGCGAGCCTACGGCATTCGTCGATCCCGACGGTTACAAGAGATTCGTCAGCATCAAAGAAGAGGAGTTTCGTGCCGAGCTGGCGAAGCAACGGGCCGCCGCGGCTCCATAGAGCTCGCCCAGTGCGAGGGATCATCTTTCGCCGGCCGCTCCAGTGATGTCGCCCGAACGCGCGAGAGGTCAAACGCGTGGGGACGTTCGCGACTGGCTCGCGCTCTTCGGCTGGATTGCGCTCTCGCTATCGGCCGGCGCCGTCGGCGCGGTCGCGTCACTGAACGCGCGAGAGTTCTATGCGACGCTCAACAAGCCGATTTGGGCGCCGCCGGGCTGGCTCTTCGGCCCGGTGTGGACGGTCCTGTACGTGCTCATGGGAGTTTCTGCCTGGCTCGTGTGGCGTGAGCCGGCGCCTGCCGGAAACGCGACGACGACTCTTCGCGGGCGGGCACTCGTGTTGTTCGTCGTGCAGCTCGTCCTCAATGCGCTCTGGACGTGGCTCTTCTTCCGCTGGCAGCGGGGCGCTTTGAGCGCTGTCGAGATCGTCGCGCTGTGGCTCCTGATCGCGTGGCTGATCGCGCTCTTCGCCCGCATGGGCCGAGTCGCTGCGTGGTTGCTCGTGCCGTACTTGGTATGGGTCACGTACGCGGCCGCCCTCACGTTCGCGCTTTGGCGCGCGAACGCCGACCGGCTTTGATCGACCCGCGTTACCTGAAGAAAGTCGCTTCGATTCGAGCGAACGCTCGAGGTCAGCCCCTGGTCTGCGCCGCGGTCTCCGTCCGGATCGGTAGCCGGACCGTGAATCGCGTGCGGCCGGGTCGCGACTCCACGCGAAGCTCTCCGCCATGTTTCTGCGTCACGATGTTATGACTGATCGAGAGTCCGAGTCCCGTTCCCTTTCCCGGCGCTTTCGTCGTGAAGAACGGATCGAATATCCGGGGCGCGATGTCATCTGGAATTCCGGGACCGTTGTCCTCGATCTCGACCACCGCCCAGTCGTTCTCGCGCCGCGTTCGCACGACGATCTCCCCGTTGCCGCCAAGCGCGTCGACCGCGTTCGCGAGGAGGTTCGTCCACACTTGATTCAGTTCGCTGCCGTAGGCTTGCAGCTTCGGTAGCTCGGCGTCGTAGTCGCGACGAACAGCGACACCCGCGTCGAGCCGGTGGTGCATGACAGCGAGCGTGTTGTCGATTCCTTCGTGTAAATCGACCGACTGCACCGCGCCTTGCCCGAGATGGGTGTAGCCTTTGAGCGCCGCCACGATGTCCGACACGCGCGCCGAGCTTTCGCCAATCTCGCGGAGCAGCGTCTGCGCACGATGCGCCGACGCAACCCACGTGAGTCCGGCCGCGAGCGCCTCTCCGTGAATGTCCCGCGCGAGTTCGGTCAGAGCCTGCGGATCGATATCCTGGTCGACGAGGGCGGGCGCCACCTCCCACACGTCGGCAACGTCGTGTTGCTCGAGCCATTGCTCGACCGCCGTTTCCGCGTCGGAGCGCGCGAGCGGATCGATGATCTTGGGGCGCGTCGTGCCATTCGCTGCCCGCATCGCGCGGAGCGCGTCTCTCCCTTGGCGCGACACATCCACCTCGGCAAATCGCGCGTAGGCGTCGTCTGCACGCGCCAGCGCCGAGCGAAGCTGTGCTGCGGCCCGTCCTGCCGCCGCCGCTGGATTGTTCAGCTCGTGGGCGACCCCGGCGGCGAGCGTGCCCAACGTCGCCAGTTTCTCCGACTGGCGCAGCATCACCTCTTGGTTCACATACGCAATCTCTAACTGCCGTAGCTTGCGCCGGTCGCTCACGAACGAGTAGAGCACGACGAACGCGACGGAGGACACGGCAACCACGTTGAGAATGAAGAACAGAAGCACCAACCAGTGGGGCAATCGGCTGCTGACGGCCAGCGCCGGCTCAATCGCGGCAGCCCCGACAATAGCCAATGCAAAAGCAACGAACCAGCCGATCGCCTCGCGCCCGCTGCCGAAGAGCAAGGCCATGAGCACGGACAGAAAACCCCAGACGATCACGAAGCTCGACCCGACGAATCCCCCGAGGGCGATGTGGAGGGCGAACGGCAATGCCAGGAGCAGCAGCTGCTGCGCGCGACGAAACAACGTGTACCGTCGCAGTTGGAGCAGGA
>DASVYG010000344.1:0-1921 GCA_036392315.1 Gemmatimonadaceae bacterium | reverse complement strand
GGCCACAATAACCCGAGCCGAGCGACGCTCGGGAGGAGCGAGACGCGCAACGATTTGCGAATCCGTCCTGCCGCCTTCGCGGACGACGTCGGCGGCGGCGCCTTCACTCAGGCGGCGTACGGCGTCTTCATACAGATCGGATACGCGGATGAAGCTGGAAGCTTCGCATTTGGGGCAGCGCGCGTCGGCGAGCCGATCGTCGTTGCCTTCGTCGGAGAGGCTACGCGAAACGGCGCCCAAGATGGCCTCGAATCGTTCGAGCTCGTCGCCTGCCATATCGCCCCCGTCGTGTCCACGCACGCTACTGCTTCGCTACGCGTATCATACTCGCTGAGCGTGGCCCGCGGGAATAGGATCCGCCGCTGCCTCACGATGGCAGCGAAGCGGTGCTCACGGCGGCCCGGGCGGCAGTTGCGCGGCCGCGTCGGGATCTTGCTGCTTGGGCTGCAGCTTGAGGGCCTTTCCGAAATTGCGGGTGATGGTCAAGTACACCGCACGCGACCCGAAGAAGCGCTCGCTGTACTCGACCACCGTACCGTTCGCCGTGCGATAGCCGAACTTCTGCAACTTGAACGGGTCGGAAATGCGCAGTGAGATGTTGCCCTGGTCGCCCCACACCTTGTAGCGCGTCGCAAGATTCATCGAGACCGACGCGAGCTGCGATCCGCCTTCAGTGGCATACGGCGCCCGGTAAAAGAGGAACGCCTGTGCGTCGGCAAGCGTCGAGAACTTCCATGTGGCGTTCGTGCGCGCCGACCATACCACCGCATGCGCCGACAGATTGCCGGACAGATTCGACGCGTCGCTCGTGTAATGATAGACGCTGCCGCCACCGCCCAATTGCAGTGGACCGTGGTGCGCGTTCACGTTGAGGTCGGAGCCCACGGTGAACGTGCTCGCCACGTTGTCGAATGTGCTCACCGACACGCCGGCGGAATCCACGAATTGAATGTTGCGCACGGCGTGCGACGTGTGACGAAGATATGGATTCAGCTGCAGCGAGCCCCAGGAACGAGATTCCTGATAGCCGAACTCCAGCGCATCGGTGTATTCCGCGCGGAGCCCGGGATTCCCGTGGAACACATTCCGTGTATCCTGCCGGAACTCGATGGGGCTGAGCTGATACGGATTGGGACGGCTGACGCGGCGCGAGTAGCTGATCTTTGCCTGGCGAAGCGGCGTGAAGTTGTACGAGAGGATGGCGCTCGGATACGCGCTCGCGTAGCGGCGATCGAAGCGCTCGCCGACAGTCTTGAGATTCAGGTACGTCGCCGCGTCCTCGAGGCGCAGGCCCGCCTGCGTCTGCACCTTGTTGATCCTGTTCGAGAGCAGGAGATACCCCGCGCTGATGTCCTCGTGATAATCGAACGCGGTGGTGCGTGATGGCGCCGGATCGTACAGGCCGGTGGCGGCGTTCAGGTATGCGGCATCGAAGTCGTTCGACGTCGTTCGCTGCGTGACCTTGAGACCCGACTCCAGCTTGGTCGCCGCGCCGAATTGGCGCGTGTAGTCCGTCTTCCAGTTGAGATACGGGTACTTGCCAACGGTATGATCGTGCTCCGTCGGGATCGCCGAGGGTGTGGACGCATCGGGCTGAAGGACGTCGCCGGATAGATCGATGTTGGTTGTGCCGTTGTTGGTGGAAAACTCGAATTCCGCGGAAAAGACTGGAGTGTTCTGCTTAGAGAAGTGTCGAAACGTGAGATCGTAGTCTTGCGAGAGGTTCCTCGAGATCTGCGACGTCCGCTGGTCGAAGAGGCCGATGACCGAGCGCGCCGCATCGAGATCCGTGTAGTCCGACGCTTGATCGCCGCCATATCGCCCGCCGTACAGGAATCCGTCGAGCGAGAGGCTGTTGCGGTCGGTGAACCGATACTCGGTGCGCACGGTGCCGCCGCCCGAGAGCGGCGCTTGTCGCCCG
>DASVYG010000343.1:0-35510 GCA_036392315.1 Gemmatimonadaceae bacterium | reverse complement strand
TCCGGCAACGCCGGATCTCGCGGGCGCTGAGGTTGAGCTCGTTGAGCGGCCGAATAGGGAGCGACTGTTCAGGAACGCGATCGCGGCCGTCCGGTCGAACTATGACTTCGTCCTGATCGATTGTCCGCCCTCGCTCGGACTTATAACGCTGAACATGCTGGCAGCGGCGGACGCCCTGTTGATTCCGCTTCAGTGCGAATATTACGCTCTCGAGGGGCTGTCGCAGTTGCTGAACACGGTTCACCTCATTCAGAGAAGCATCAACCCGGACCTGGCCATCTTCGGCGTCCTGCTGACCATGTACGACGCCCGCCTCAATCTCTCAAGGCAGGTGGCAGCCGAAGCACGAGAGTACTTCGGCGCCGAGGTGTTTGAAACCGTCGTGCCTAGAAATGTCCGACTCGCCGAGGCGCCAAGCTTTGGTAAGCCGATTATCCTCTACGACGTGGCGTCTGTCGGCGCTCAGGCCTATATGAACGTTGCGAAGGAATTGTTGCGGAGGAGCAAATGAGCGCCGAAAAGCCCCGCCGGCTCGGCCGAGGCCTCGAGGCGCTGATTTCGAGCGCTCCGGGTCCATCCACCGCGCAGGGCGGCGACCTCCAACGCATCGCCCTCTCCCGAATTCGCGCCAACCCGTTTCAGCCTCGCCGCGAGTTCGATCCTGCGGACCTGGCTGAACTCGAGGCATCCCTCACGGCGAGCGGCCTCTTGCAGCCCATTACCGTGCGTCGGCGCGGGGACGCCTATGAGCTCGTCGCCGGCGAGCGGCGGCTCCGAGCCGCCGCGAATATCGGCTGGACAGAAATCTCGGCCGTGATCCGAGATTTCGATGACCAGACGATGCTTGTGCTTGCGCTCGTCGAGAATCTGCAGCGGGCAAACCTCAATCCCATTGAGGAGGCTCGCGGTTACCGCACGCTGATCAACGACTTCAAACTGACGCAGCAGCAAGTGGCCGAGGCCGTCGGAAAAGATCGAACGACGATCACGAATCTCCTCCGCGTGCTCTCTCTCCCGCAGGCCGTTCAGCAGATGGTCGAGCAACGGGTCTTGAGCGCGGGCCATGCGCGCGCGCTGTTGGCGCTCGAGGCTGAAGCTTCCGTCTCTCAGCTTGCCAGCGAAGCCATTTCGACCGGGATGAGCGTGCGGCAGCTCGAACAGCGGGTGCGAGAACTCGCCGATAAGCCGTCAATCTCGACGCCAGCCGAGCAACGGTCAAACGCAAAAGCGCCCGGATCCGCGAGTCCAGCAGTACGGCGCATCGAGGACGATCTTCGGCGATTCTTGCAGACCGACGTCCGCGTTCACCTCAACAGCGAATCCAAGGGTCGAATCGAACTCGGCTTTTACAGCGCCGAGGACCTGGAAAGGATCCTTGATCTAATTCTTCGAGAGAAGAGGGGAGATTTCTAGATAGTAAAGCGACGGTATAGCGCCAGTATGGCTTGAGCAGCAGAACAGCCTTGGCTCAACGCCGCCCGGCACCGCAGGCGTGTATCCGAGTTTTTGTGCGCGCTTTTCTAACCCTCGCCGCTTCGTGACGGACGCGCGTAATCAACAGACTCAACATCAGCTAACATCTTATCTGCCATTGACTAAGCATTGCTTTCGCTCCCGTCGGCTTCCTTTTTCCACAATTGTCGGAACAGGCTTTCTGGCTTTTCTTGCCTCCTGTTCACGGAAGCATGAGTCCGGGTCAGGCGACAGCACCGGTCGCACGGCATTCAAAGTCGCGCTGCTGACGCCGGGACCGATTTCGGATCAATCGTGGAACGCTGGCGCATACGAGGGGCTGCTCCGAATTCGCGACAGTCTCGGAGCAGAAATAAGCCACATTCAAACTAGAACGCCCGCCGAATTCGACGAGAACTTTCGTCAGTACGGGATTCAGCGATACCAGCTGGTTTTCGGCCACGGCTATGAGTTTCAGGATGCAGCCAAACGCGTCGCGCCGGAATTTCCGAAAACCATCTATGTCATGACCTCCGGCACCACGTCCGGACCCAACCTCGCCAGCATGGCGTTTGGATTCGCCGATGCCTCGTACCTCGCCGGGATCCTTGCGGCGTCAATGACCGCCACGAATCGGTTGGGTGCTATCGGCGGAACGGAGCTACCGCCTGTCGTCGAGAGTTTTCGGGCGTTCGAGTCCGGAGCTCATGCAGTGAATCCAAATATCAAGATTATCACGTCCTATATCGGCAATTGGGACGACGTGAGCGCCGGCAAGGAGCAAGCTCTCGCCCAGCTATCGCAAGGCGTCGACGTCATCTTTCAGAACGCCGATGCCGCCGGACTTGGGGTATTCCAAGCCGTGAGAGAGAAGACCCACGCCTTCATTATTGGGTCGAACTCCAATCAAAACTCGGTTGCGCCCGAAGTGACGCTCGGGAGTGTTGTGATCGATCTTCCGCTCGCGTTCCTCACCATCGCGAAGGAGATCAAAGCGGGGACCTTCACACCAGGGGTTCTCGAGCTCGGCGAGAAGAGCCACGTCGTCACGCTCGTCCTCAACCCAACCCTGTCGCAGAAGATTCCAGCCTCGGCGCGGAATCGCATCGACTCGCTGCAGTCGCTGATGCTTCGCGGCGAGTACACCGTCGCGCCGTCTCACGATAGCGTCGTCACGAAACGCTGATCATGCCGACGCTTTCGCCGCTGGCAGACTTTCTCGATGCGGCACTCAACGTCGCCCGCGTTCCCGACTACCCGAATGCGGTCAACGGCGTTCAGCTTGCCAACACCGGCGAGATTCACCGCATCGCCACAGCGGTGGACTTCTCGAGCGACGCGGTGAGCGGAGCGATCACCGCGGGTGCGGGCCTGTTGATCGTGCATCACGGTATGTTCTGGTCCGGCGTGCAACCCATCGTCGGCGCGCGGCGACAGCGACTCCGCGCGTTACTGACTCACGACGTCGCGGTGTACTCGGCCCATCTCCCGTTGGATGTCCACCCGACGCTCGGCAACAACGCGCTGTTGGTGAAGCGACTCGGCCTCGAGGCATCCGGCGGTTTTGCGACTTTTCAGACAATCAGCGTGGGGCTCAGTGGCGAATGCGAAATTGCCACAGGCGTGCTCGCGGCTCGTGCCCGAGAGCTCGCGTCCGAGTACCGCGGCACCATGGTTGCCACGCCATTTGCCGACGATCGCGTAACACGTCGATGGGGAGTGTGCACGGGAGCGGGCGCCGACTCGTCGACGCTTCGCGAGGCGTCGGAACGCGGACTGGACACGCTGATCGTGGGTGAGGGGCCGCATCACACCGCCGTCGAGGCGCGAGAGCTCGGGATCGTCGTCCTATACGCCGGTCACTATGCAACCGAAACGCTCGGCGTGCGCGCACTGGGCGATGCTCTTGCCGCTCACTTCGACATGACGTCGACATTCATCGATGCGCCCACCGGTCTGTGACCCTGTCGCCGGCTGAAAGTCGCGGCGATGTGGTGCTCGCGCTCACGGGGATTCGCAAGCGGTTCGGTGATGTAACCGCACTCGACGATGTCTCATTATACGTGAACCGCCAAACGGTGCATGCCCTCGTTGGAGAGAATGGCGCCGGCAAAACCACCCTGATGCGAATCGCGTTCGGGATCACTCGGGCGGACGCCGGACGAGTCACCGTCGCTGGTGCCCCGCGACCGATTGTGTCTCCGGTCGACGCGATGAATGCCGGAATCGGAATGGTGCATCAGCATTTCAGTAACGTGCCTGCCATGACTGTTGCCGAGAACGTCGCTCTCGGCGGGCGTGGGCGTTTCGATGTGGAACGCGCCGAGCACCAGGTGGCCGACATCGGGTCGCGCACTGGGCTGGCGTTGGATTCGCGCGCGCGCGTGGAGAGTCTGTCCGTCGGCGCACAGCAACGTTTAGAGATCGTGAAAGCGCTGGCCCGAAACGCCCGCACGTTGATCCTCGACGAACCGACCGCCGTGCTCGCTCCCACGGAGGCGGACGATCTGCTTCGATGGTTACGCGCGTTCGCCGACCAGGGAAATGCCGTGGTGCTCATCACGCACAAGCTTCGTGAAGCGCTCGCCGTAGCGGATACCGTGACCGTCCTGCGTCGCGGCCGTGTCGTCCTCGACGCGGCCGCCGCGGACTTGACGGCTCGGGGGCTGGCCACTGCGCTCTTGGGCGAGGAGCCGGCGTCGACACCACACGTCGCGCAAACACGGGCTACGGATCGTGTCGTCGCGTCTGTCGAACATGTCGAGCTCGTCGACGAACGAGGGGTAACGGTTTTGCGGGATGTCGATTTCGAGTTGCGAGGCGGGGAGATCCTGGGCTTCGCCGGCGTCGAGGGGGCGGGTCAGGGCGAGTTGCTGCGCGCGCTCGCGATGAGGAGTCGACCTCACCGCGGCACCATCCGGCGTCCGCCGGCGACCGGGTTCGTTCCTGAAGACCGACATCGCGACGCGCTCGTGCTCGACTTCTCTCTTTCGGAGAATGTCGCGCTGAAGGGCGCCGGTCTCCGTCGCGGCCGCGTGCGGTGGGCCGAGTTCGACCGACTTACTCAAACACTCATTCGTGATTTCGACATTCGAGGCAGCGACGTGAGGGCGCCGGCTCGTACGCTGTCGGGTGGGAATCAGCAGAAGTTGATCCTCGCTCGTGAGCTGGACGACTCACCCACGCTGCTCGTGGTCGAGAACCCGACGCGCGGGCTCGACATTCGCGCGACACAGGCGGTGCACGACCGACTCCGTGCGGTCGCGGCCTCCGGCGCCGCAGTCGCGCTCTATTCCAGCGATCTCGATGAGCTCCTGCAGCTGGCAACACGGATCCTCGTGCTGCACGCGGGACGCCTCCACCCGTGCTCCCTCGAGCGGGATGCGGTGGGTCGGGCGATGCTCGGGGTCGCATGACGTCGCTCGAGGGAAATCCGGCGATCGATAACGATCCCGCGCGTTGGAAGATGCTCGCGTTGCTTTCGACCGCCGAGCTACTCGGGATGTCGCTCTGGTTCGCGGCGAGCGCGGTGGCACCGCAGCTCGCTCGAACGTGGTCGTTGACCAGCGGACAGGCGGCGTGGCTGACAACGGTCGTGCAACTGGGCTTCGTCTGCGGCACGGCGGCCGCGGCAGTGCTCAACCTTGCCGACGTGATTCCATCGCGGTGGTACTTTGCGGTCGCGGCAACGATCGGGGCGATAGCGAACGCCGGCCTTACCGCACGGGGTGGCTTCGCGACGGCGCTCGTCCTCCGATTCATTACCGGGTTCTCACTCGCCGGCGTTTATCCGCCGGCGATGAAGATGGCGTCGACGTGGTTTCGCGCGCGTCGCGGTCTTGCCATCGGAACGGTCGTCGGCGCGCTGACGGTTGGGAAGGCGACGCCGTACCTCGTCCATGCGATTCCGAACGCTGGAGCATCGACGGTGATCCTGACGGCGTCCGGCTTTGCCGCCGTCGCGGCGATTTTGGTCGGGATCGGGTATTTCGACGGCCCGTATCCTTTTCCGCCCAGGCGATTTTCGTGGACACTCGTGCGAACAGTGTTCGAGCGACGAGAGTGGCGCCTGGCAACGGGCGGCTACCTCGGGCACATGTTCGAGTTGTATTCCTTCTGGACATGGATTCCGCTGTTTCTCGCTGCGAGCGTCGTGGCCGAAGGAATTCCAGCGAGCCATCGCGTGGATGCAGGCGTATCACTGATTGCCTTCGGTACGATTGCCATCGGTGGGCTCGGGTGCATTTGGGGCGGGCTCGTGGCCGATCGTCGCGGTCGGGAGCGTCTCGTCGTTCAGGCCATGATGCTGAGCGGAAGTTGCGCGCTTGTCATTCCGTTCGCCTTCGGCCGCAGCTTGTGGATTCTGGCACCGCTCGCGTGGGCATGGGGCTTCTTCGTGATCGCCGACTCGGCGCAGTTCAGTGCTCTCGTGACGGAGTCGGTTCCTCCACATGCCGTCGGTACCGCGCTCACGGTCCAGACGTCACTGGGATTTCTCCTCACCATGGTATCGATACAGCTCATTCCGCCTTTCGTGAGCCTGATCGGGTGGAAGTGGGTCTTTCCGATTCTCGCGCTGGGGCCCGCGTTTGGAATCGCGGCGATCCGGCGGCTCGCCGGCGTTCGACATCCAGCCGTGTTGGCGTGAGATGAATGTGACCGCAGCACGACGCGACTCGCGCTGGATCGCGAGCGGTCTCATTGCCGCGATCATCCTTGGCGTTGGCGCGTTGCTTCATGTCTCAGGATTCGCGGCCGCGTCGGCGCTCGACGCCTTGTTGCGCGGCGCCTTGGGCTCGTGGTACGCGTTCGGCTCGGGGACGTTGGTCCGCGCGACGCCTCTCATTCTGACGGGACTCGCGGTCGCCGTGGCATTCCGCGCCGGAGTGTTCAACATCGGTGCCGAAGGGCAGTTTCTCGTCGGCGCGGCGGCCGGGACAACCGTGGCACTCGTATTTCCTACGTGGCCGTCACCGCTCTTGATACCTGCCATCCTCATTGCGGGCGCCGTCGCCGGCTCGGCATGGGCGTGGATCGCCGCAGCCCTTCGCGCGCGATTCCATGTGCTCGAAGTCATCAGCACGATCATGCTCAATTTCATCGCGGCGTATCTGATCTCATATCTCGTGCGCGGGCCGTTGCAGGAGCCCACGCACATTTATCCGCAGACCCTCACGATCAGTATGGCAGCGCGGCTCCCGCGATTCGGCGAAACCACGCGGTTGCACATCGGGTTCGCGCTCGCCGTTCTGGCGTGCCTCGCGAGTTGGTGGCTCATTCGATATACGGCCGGCGGATTTCGACTCCGTGTGGTCGGCGCGAATCCGCAGGCCGCGCAGACCGCGGGGCAGATCGATGTCGCGCGCGTGGCCATGAGGGCGTTCCTGGCCAGCGGCGCTCTGTCGGGAATCGCCGGCGCGATCGAGGTGTGCGGCGTGACCTACGCACTCTATGAAAACATCTCGCCGGGCTACGGATACACCGCGATCGCCGTCGCTCTCCTGGCAAGACTGAACGCGGCGCTGGTCATTGTCACGGGTGTCTTGTTCGGCGCGCTCGAAGCCGGCGCGACCGCAATGCAGCGCGATGCGGGAGTGCCATCGGTCGTGGTGTCGGTGGTCGAGGCGGGGATCATTCTTGCACTCGTTGCCGCCGACCGCGTGCGCACTCGAGCCGGTGAGGCAGCGGGGTGAGCTCGCCCGCGTCCGCGTTTCTCGAAGCCACGGTGCGCACCGCGACCCCGCTCGCGCTCGCCGCGCTCGGCGAAGTGGTCGTCGAACGCGCCGGGGTCCTCAACATCAGCCTTGAAGGCGTGATTCTCGCCGGGGCATTCGGCGCGCTCGTCGGGGCCGGTCACGGCGGTGTGGGTGGCGGATACGCGGCGGCGGTTGGCAGCGGCGCCCTCCTCGCACTCGTCTTCGCGTTGTTCGCCATCGCGTTTCGGGCCGATCAGATCATCACCGGAACGGCGGTGACGCTCCTCTCGCTGGGCCTGACGGGCACACTCTACCGCGCGTTGTATGGCGTCACCGGGGCGGCGCTCTCGATTCCGACGAGCGGCCCCAAAGCGATTCCGTGGCTGTCGTCGCTGCCCGTGGTAGGATCAGGATTCTTTTATCAACCGATCGTAACGTACCTGACGTACGGATTCGTTCCAATCATCTGGTGGTGGATGTATCGCACCCACGCCGGGCTGGCGTTGCGGTCCGTCGGTGAGGCTCCGTCGGCCGCACTTGCTGCGGGCGTCCGCGTCGCTCGCGCGCGATGGCTCGCGACCGCGTTCGGCGGGGCGATGGGCGGCCTCGCCGGCGGAACCCTGGTCCTCGCCCAGGCAGGAACATTCGCCGAAGGGATGTCGGCGGGGCGAGGCTTCATTGCGATCGCCATCGTCGTTGTTGGCCGGTGGAATCCGATCGGCGTCGCGCTCGCCGCTCTCCTGTTCGGCGCCGCGAGCGCGCTTCAGTTCCTTCTGCAGGCGCTGGGTCTTGCGCTTCCGTATCAGTTATTCCTGGGACTGCCGTACGTGCTGACATTGGCAGCACTCGCCGGGGTGGCGGGCCGCGTGCGAGCACCGGCCGCGCTGGCCAAAATCGACGACAGATGACGTCAGCAGTGCCGACGTGCGCTCGTCCAGGGCGCGCGCCATCGGCCATCGTCGCCCCGCTCGAGCAGGCCATACGATGTCGCGTCGCCGTAATCGCGCGACAGGACGATGGCTGCGTTCCGGTTCCCGCCGAGCAGCACGGCGGCGAGAACGTCGGGACTCTCGATCGTCTCCTCCGCGCCGTAGAAGCGCTCCGAATACGCCTTGGCGAAGGTCGTGTCATCGCCTTTCAGTCGACGCTCGGCGATGAGCAGCGTACGCTCTTGGAGTGGTGTCGCCTCCTGGTTGATCTGTCGGGCGAGCGTGCCAACGATCGCCTGAACGTTGCCTGGAAGCGTGAACCGCCACGCGGTGCGAACGACGAATGGCAAGCCGCTGAAACGTCCAGCGGAATCATTGGGAAGCGCCGACGCGAGGCGGTTCAATGTTGCGACGACGGACATCGAATCCGCCGCGGTGAACGATTGAATGGAATCCATTGCGAGCGGCGACACGACACCGCCGATGAAGCCGATGCTCCACGGTCGGGGCGGCGGCGCCGCCGACAATGTGGCCATCGTGCATGCGCCACTATCCACCACTGTCGGCAGATCGGCCGTCTGAACGGTTCCGCCGCGGCCGAGGAGCGTGACCGACGCCGGGTGTGGAATCGTCGAGAGCTCCGTGGCGGAATTTGCGCTATCGGGCACGACGACAAAGGCGCGCGACGGCGACTCGGCGGCGACCAATAGGAGCGGACCGGCACTCGAATCCCAGCTTCGCGGTGTCACAGCCGCCGTCGACTCGGGCACGGTGATCGGCTTTGCGGTCGTCGAATCGACCCGGGGCGGAGCTTTCGCACGCTCACATGCAACGCCGATGACGGCGGCGCCGACCCACAGAGAGCGGCAGAACAGATTCATTTGTCGTAATTTGGACCCGCCCAGGCATCCGTCAACAGCGGGGGCGGACGCTACGTCAGGCGACGTATGCCGGGCTCCCGGCGCCGGGGGTAGCATGATGCGACGTTGGTCGGCGAACTCACCCTTTGGAGCGTTGATGGCACATCCTCAGCACGCCATACCGGTCATTCTCTCCGACGGCGAGATTCGCGCCGTCGAACGAGCACCGGCGATCGAGCGCTTGAGCTGGGCGTCCTACGATTTCGCGAACACGATTTTCTCGATGAACGTCGTGTCGCTGTATTTCGCGGTCTGGCTCGTCAGCGATCTCGGCGTTTCGAACACAATGGACGCTGTCGCCAGCGCGATCTCTTCGGCGCTCGTGTTCATCTCGATTCCATTCCTGGGCGCACTGTCGGACGGACGCCGCCGCCGTAAGAGCTGGGTCGTTGGTTTCACGGTTGCTTCGTGTATCGCCGTCGCGCTCATCGGCGTATTCGGTCAGCGAGGGCTGCCGATCACCGGGACCGCAGTCGACAATGCGGTCGCGCTTCCGCCTGGATGGCATGCGAGCGGTCTCCCTCTCTTTTGGGTCCTGGCGGCATACGTCATCGCAAATTACGCGTACCAAGCCGCGCAGCCGTTTTACAACGCGATGATGCCGGAGCTCGTTCCCATTCAGGAACAAGGCCGCTTGTCTGGTTTTGGAACCGCGCTGGGATATGTCGGCTCCATCGCGGGCGTGCTGCTCGTTCTGCCATTCTTCGACGGAACGCTTCCCGTCGTCGGCAAGCTGCCGAGCGGAGTGCTCTCGACCCTTCATGCGCTGGTGCCGTTCACGAAACATGGTGGACGCGTGTCGACGTTCGTGCCGACCGGGCTTGCGTTCCTGCTCTTTTCGTTGCCGCTGATCATATTCTGCCGCGATCACAATCCCGCGCCGGCTGGGACGCGTGTCAGTTGGCGCGGCGCCGTGCGCGAAGTCCGGCACACCCTGCGCGATGCTCGCCAACATCCGGGGACCTTGCGGTTCATCCTCGCGTCGTTCGTCTATCAAGACGCGATCGGCACCATCGTGGGCTTCATGACATTGTACGCCGTGAAGGCGGTGGGCTTCACGCAGGGGACCGAGATCAAGTTGTTCCTCGTGCTCACAATCCCGTCGATCTTCGGCAGCTACATCTATGGCCACATCGTCGATCGCATCGGAGCCAAACGCACGCTGATGACGACGCTCCTTCTTTGGGTCGCGTTGCTCGCGGTGATGATCGTGGTGCCGGGCAAGACGGCCTTTTGGATCGTGGGATTGGCGATCGGTCTCAACTTCGGCGGTGTTCCGACGGCGGAGCGTCCGGTGCTGCTCGGACTGGTGCCGGACGTCGAGGCGGGCCGCTACTTCAGTCTCATGTTGCTCTCGTCGCGGGCCGCCGCGATCGCCGGACCCCTGATCTGGGGACTGACTGTCGATGGGCTGGAGGGGCGATTCGGCACAGCGATCGCATATCGCGCGGCCGTGATGACGGTGGCGCTGATGTTCGTCATCTCGGCGGCCATCTTCCGCGGCGTGCCGGATCGGTCACGCGCCACGTAGTCGTGTACCCGCTGCTGCGCGCCGTCGCCGGATTGGCGCTTCGTTGGTATTACCGCGACATCGAGGTCGAGGGGCTTGCTCGCATTCCACGACAGCGACCTTTGCTGCTCGTCGTGAATCATCCGAATGCGTTGGTCGACGCCATGCTCGTTGCGTGGCTCGTGCCGCGTCGCGTTCTGATTACCGCCAAGGCGACGATCTTCCGCAATCCGGTAGCCAACGCGCTGCTCCGTTGGGTGGGCGTTGTTCCACTTCGGCGCGCAAGTGACGAGTCGCAAGGCCGAGGTTCGTCGAGCCCTGCTCGCAACAAAGAGACTTTTCGAGCGGTGTACGACGCGCTTCGAGCCCGAAGAACCGTGTTGATCTTCCCCGAAGGGAAGTCGCACGACGAGCCTTCGCTTGCGCCGTTGAAGACCGGCGCAGCACGCATGGCGTTGTACGCGCACGAAACCGGGGGCGTCACCGATTTGGCAATCGTTCCCATTGGACTGACGTTCGAGCGCAAAGAAGCACCGCGCACTCGTGTACTCGTGCAAGTCGGTGAACCGATTTTCCTGAGCTCCTGGCGAGCGCCAGCCGGGTCGTCCGCGGCAGACGCGCTGACGGCGGAGATCGACTCGCGGCTTCGGGCGGTGACGTCGAACTATCCCACAGCCGACGACGCGGCACGAGCGGTTCGGCTTGCGTCCTTGATCGCTGCCCTCTTCGACGATGTACCAGCCATCGGTGTCGGGGGCCGGAGTCTGGGCGTCGAGATGGCGATTGCACGGCGCATCGACGAGCTATCGGCCAGACTTCAGGACGCGGATGACACTTTGCGGCGTCAGGCGGACCAACTCGTGCGGCGCCTCGATGCCGTTGAAAGCGTGGCGGCGAATCACGGTATCTTGATCGAAGACGTCGGCATCGCGGTGTCGGGTCCAAGCGCGCTTCGATTCGTCGTTCGCGAGAGTTGGCTTCTCGCGGTGGCGGGACCGATCGCGATCTGGGGTCGCGTCAATCACTGGCTTCCGTTTTGGGCCGCTCGCGCGATCGCCATGCGATCGATCGACAGCGCGGCTGATCCGGCCATGCGAACGCTCGTTGCCGGCACAGCGTTCGTCGCATTGACGTACGCGGCGCAAACGGCGTTGGTGGATGTGGTGTGGGGCGGCCCGGTAGCGATCGCCTACCTGGTCAGCTTACCGATCGCCGCCGACATCAACTTCTATTTCAGTGATCGGCTGCACCGTGCGCTGCACCGCGCCCGGGCGTTCCGGCGCTTTCGACGCGATCCTGGGCTGCAGACACGCTTGAACGACGAGCTCCGGTCACTCCGGCTCGATGTGCAGGCGTTCGATCGGGCGCTTGGGCCCGAGCGAACGGCGACTACGGCGTAGAGGACTCTGCGCCCTGCGGTGGGAGATACGGGCCGCCGAGATCCCAATGCCATGCGTCGCGGCGCGTCGCGCTCCGCGGATCTTTCAGTGGCTTGAACTGCAGGCGCTCGATCGGAATGCCGACCGCAAGGCCGTACTCGACGAGAAGGGCTTTGTTCGTGGATACGAGGTGAGCCATCGGACGACCTCTCCACATGTGGCGATGCAACCACAGCCCGCCGTCCATGGCGTAGATCATCCCGTCGCGGCGTTTCGCGAACTCCCGATACGCCGGCGGGACACGCGTCATGCGCGCGGTTGAATCACTGGCAGGCGACGACTCCTGCTGCCGTCGCCGGGGCGATCGCAGCCGCACTCCCGACGAACAGCGCGCAGAAGTGCGGATAAGACTCGGGGTTCTGGGAGGTGCCAGACCATCCGGTAATCGTCGCCTCAGTAATCGTCACGACGTCGCCGTTCGACGGCGTGAACTTCAACGAATCGAGTGCGGTCGAGTATTTACTGTGATCGTAGAAGAAGGCCTCTTCAGACGTCGTCAGGTTGCGAAGATCACTCCGCATACCAGCGAAGTATGCTTTGCCTCTGGTGCTTTGGTATCTGGGAATTGCAAGCGCTGCCAAGATGCCGATGATGACGACGACAATGAGCAGCTCGATGAGCGTGAAGCCGCGTCGGTTAGGAGGCATTGGCGGTAGACCTGGAATGCGGGGAGGGTGCAGACAGATAAGAGGCGAGTCATCGCGCCGATTCCTCGATGACGAGTCACCCCTCGGTAAGGCAAGGCCAGTGCCAGGCGAGCTCGCTTGAGGTAAGTGACGTTGCTGCAATTACTTCTGAGAAGCATCACCGAATAAATCCGGCTGCGGCTGGTCAAATAGCGGGTTGATTTGCGAGACCCGTCGCACCTTGCGAGGGGCCCAAATCGAGCTCGCGCTCAGCTCTCCATCTTCGTCGACAGCCAATTCTCGCCGACCCCGAGGTCGACGACGAGCGGGACGGAGAGCGTCGCCGCATGCTCCATCTCGTGCTTCACGAGCTGCGCAAGCTCCTCGAGCTCCGGTCCCGGAACCTCGAAGACGAGCTCGTCGTGCACCTGCAGCAGCATTCTGCTGCTCAACTTTCTGGAGGCTAGGGCGGAGTGGATGCGGATCATAGCCACCTTGATCAGGTCGGCCGCCGATCCCTGGATCGGCGAATTGGCGGCTGTGCGCTCGCCGAACGCGCGGATGTTGAAATTCCGGTCGCGAAGCTCGGGGATGTAGCGGCGCCGATTGAAGATCGTCTGGACATATCCGTGTTCCCGCGCGAACTCGACCATCGAGTCGAGATACTCACGCACGCGATGGAACCGCTGGAAGTAGCGATCGATGAATTCCTTCGCTTCGGCGTGCGTGATCTTGAGCTGGCGCGACAACGCGTGCGCACCCTGGCCGTAAATGGTCGCAAAGTTGATCGTCTTGGCGCGCGCGCGCATGTCCTTGGTGACCGCCTCGAGCGGAACGTCGAAGATCAGCGCCGCGGTCTGACGGTGGATGTCCCCGCCCGAGTTGAATGCGTGAACGAATGCGGGGTCGCCGGACAGATGCGCGAGCAGTCGAAGCTCGATCTGCGAATAGTCGGCGGAGACGAGCTTCCATCCGCGTTGTGGGATAAAGCCGCGGCGAATGTCCCGACCCAGTTCCCGGCGGATCGGAATGTTTTGAAGATTGGGATCGCTCGACGAGAGTCGACCCGTCGCCGCGGTCGTCTGCCCGAACGACGTGTGCACGCGCCCGGTTCGCGGATGCACGTACAAGGGCAGGGCATCGATATACGTGCTCTCGAGCTTCGAGAGCTCACGGTACTCCATGAGGAGCACGGGCAGTGCGTGGCCTTCGTCGGCCAACTGCTGCAACACGCTCGCGTCGGTCGACGCGCCACTCGCGGTCTTCTTGAGCACCGGCAATTGCAGCTTCTGGAATAAGATTTCGCGCAGCTTCGGGTTGGAGTTGATGTTGAATTCTTCGCCCGCGATGGCGTAGATCTCCTGCTCCACCCGCTTGCGTTCGCGCTCGAACCGTTCCTTGAGCGATGCGAACCACGGCACGTCGATCTTGATCCCATGCCATTCCATTTCGGCTAAGACTTCGACCAGCGGCATTTCGACTTCGGTAAAGAGCCGCGTGAGCTGCAGCGTCTCGAGCTGGGGCTCGAACATCGCGCGGAGTCGCCACGTCATGTCGGCATCCTCGCACGAGTACGCCCGCGCGCAGTCGATCGGTACCTGATCGAATGGGATGGCGTCTTTGCCTTTGCCGCACAGCTCCTCGAGGCTGGTCATCTTGTGGTCGAGGAACTCGAGGGCGAGAAGATCGATTCCGTGCGATCGACGGCCGGGATCGAGGACGTAGCTGGCGATCATCGTGTCGAAGTCGAGGCCTCGTATCGTCACTCCCGCCACGCGCAACGCCAGCATGTCGTACTTGGCGTTTTGCGCCGCCTTTCGAACGCTCGGGTCTTCGAGCAAGGCTCTGAGCGGAGTGCACTCCGGACTGTCGAGCGGCGGCAGGTTCTTGACGCGCTGCTCGCCCGCCGCGAGCGCTCGGCCAGCGATGCTCGTCGGCTCGGCGGTCTTCTTGGCTCGAGGTTTTTTGGGTGACGCTGAATCCGCGGGAGTCTCGTCGCCCAGGGCAAGGTCCACCTGCGTGTCGGCACGATGTCGGTGCGCGAACGGGAAATAGTAGGCCTCCCCTTGGGCGACGGCGATCGTGAGGCCGATGAGCGTGGACCTGAGCGGGTCGACCTCTTGCGGCGCGGTCGGATCGATGACGGTTTCGGTGTCGAGAGCGATGTATGGCGCCCGGCGGGCGCGGGCGACGACCTTCGCGAGCGCGGGCAGCGTATCGACCACGGCGTACTCCGTGGCGCTCCCGACCTGCACCTCGGCCTCGACCGGCGCAACCGAAGGCGCGGCGACGGTGATGTTCTTGGCGAGCGTGTGGAACTCGAGCTCGACGTAGAGCGTGCGCAGGCGCGCATAGTCGGGCTCCGACAGCCGCATTGCGTTCAGGTCGAGACTGATCGGAAGGTCATCGCGAATGGTGACCAGCTCTTTCGAGAGGAGCGCCGAGTCCCGCTGACTCAGCAGTGCTTCGCGCGGGCGTTTCTTGGTCAGCTCCGCTGCATGCGCGAGAATATTCTCCAGCGCACCGAAGGAGTTCACGAGCTCCTGGGCGGTTTTCTCGCCGATGCCTTTGACTCCGGGTACGTTGTCGGAGCTATCGCCGACGAGCGCGAGGTAGTCCGTGACGAGGGCCGGCGGGACGCCCAGTCGCTCGCTGCCGTTCTCGACACCGACCCACTGTTCCTCGACGCTGGCCGGCCCACCACGGCCCGGATTGAGCAGCCACACGCCGGGCCGGACCAGTTGCTGGAAGTCTTTGTCGCCCGACACGACAACGACGTTCAGGCCGGCCTCGACGGCTTGCCTCGCCAGCGTACCGATGACGTCGTCCGCTTCATATCCCTGTAATGATAGAATTGGAATGTTGTGGGCGGCGAGGATCGTCGAGATGCGTTCCATGCCGCGATCGAAATCCGACTGCAGCTCTTCGGTCAGCTTCTCGCGCGTCGCCTTGTACGCGGGATATCGCTCGTGCCGGAATGAAAGTCCGGAATCGTGGACCCATCCGAGGTACTCCGGCCGATGGGTTTGCAGGAGACGTTGGATGAAGTTGACGATGCCCCACGCCGCCGAGGTGTTTTCGCCGCGGCTCGTGGTGAGCGGCCGCGAGATCAGTGCAAAGAACGCGCGATAGATCAACGCGTAGCCGTCGATCAGAAACAGCCGCGGTGGCGGTGGCGGAGCGGTCACTGGCGCGTGTCGCCGAGGCGCGGGGCAGGAGTCATTGAGGAAAGCTCAGGGCGTGCCGCTGCGCATTCAATCCCCGACGAGCGGCCAAAAAACAGCACCGCCCGCCATTGCTGGCGGGCGGATGCAGGGGTGACCGGATTCGTGGAGGCGGTCGCGCTAGACCCGGACGACGTTCGCGGCGTGGAGGCCCTTTTCGCCGGTGCGGATCTCGAACTCCACTTCCTGTCCTTCGGCGAGGGTCTTGAACCCTTCCATGCTGATGGCGGAAAAGTGCACGAACACGTCCTCACCGCTGTCTTGCTCAATGAAACCGTATCCCTTGGCGTCATTGAACCACTTCACCTTCCCTCTGGCCATTCGAGCTGCCTCCTACGGGGTGAATCGATCCTGCACTGCGGTGCTGGGCAAGCCCAACCGGCTTGCGCGGCCCTATATAGGAGCGACCTGTCCATTTGTCAAGCAAGGCGGCCCGCGCCGCCGCCGACGGCAAATTCGCCTCCGGAGCCCATACGGCGACACGAGGCGGCCCCTCGAGCAGGAGGGAAACAGAGCATGAGCCGTGCGTGACGCCGCGAGAGATTCGATCCGTTCGCTTGCGACCGGTGGCGGCGGACATTAGGTTCGCCGCGTGCCTCGTGAAAATCTCGTCGGACAGACGATTGCCGGATATGCGCTGCAGAGCGAAGTGGGCGAAGGCGGAACCTCCGCCGTCTTCCGCGCACATCACAACGATCATGGAATCGTTGCCGTAAAGGTGCTCCGCGAGAAGTTGCGCCAGGATCGCACCGCGGTCGCGCGCTTTCTCCGCGAAGCGCGATACGGTGAGCGCGTGCAGCACCCGAACGTCGTCCGCACGATCGAGATCGGCGAAGCGGGTCCGGGAATGCATTTTCTCGCCATCGAGTGGGCGACCGGCGAGCTCCTCGAGAAGTACGCCAAGCGCTTGGGCGCATTGCCGGTCGATGAAGTCTGCGACATCGTGAGGCAGATCGCGGACGCGGTGCAAGCGGCGCACGCCGCCGGCATCGTGCATCGCGATCTGAAACCGGACAACGTCATGTACGATCCTGCCACGCGGCAGGTGAAATTGCTCGACTTCGGGATCGCGACGGACACCGATATCGCGCCGGAGCAGCGGCTCACGCGTGCCGGCTTTTTCGTGGGCACGCTGATGTACGTCGCGCCGGAAGCGCTGTCCGGTGAGCTCGTGGGTCCGCTGGCCGATCAGTACAGCCTCGCGACGATCGCGTACTTCCTGCTCACGGGGTGTCTTCCGTTTCCCGCGAAGACGCCCCGAGAAATGTTTTCCCAGCTCCTTTCGCAGCCGCCGATCCCCCTCAGTCAAGCGAAGCCAGGACTCCGCTTCTCGACGGCCATCGAAGCGGTCGTCATGCGCGCCTTGAGCAAGGAGCCGCCCAAGCGCTACCCCGATGTGGTGGCGTTCGCCGCGGAATTCTGCCGCGCGGCCGAGCAGCCGGCTGAAAAGGAAAAGACGGGATTGGGCGCGAAGTTGGCGTCGATGTTTCGCTCGAAGAAGACCTGATTAGACGGCGGTTTCGGCATTGTCCGCCGACGGCTCGGGCGCAGGCTCGAGATCGGCGGGATGCACGGGGAGCCAGAGCGTGAACGTCGAGCCCTTGCCGACTTGGCTCTCGACGCGAATGTCGCCACCCAGCAATTGCGCAAGGCGGCGCGAAATCGCGAGTCCCAGTCCTGTTCCGCGCTGCATCGATTCGCCGCGCGGTCCGGCGTTGACCTGTTCGAATTCTTCAAAGATGCGCGCTTGATTCGCGGGGGCGATGCCGACGCCCGTGTCGACGACTTGCAGCGCGACCCACACGCGTCGCTGGTCCGGCGATTGGCCGGCGAGTATCGGGTCGTCGGGCGTGTGGCGACGCGACAGCAATGGGTTGTGCGGCCATGCGCCGACGAGGCGCGCACGAATGGCGACCGCGCCGGACGGCGTGTATTTGATCGCGTTGCCGATCAGGTTGACGAGAATCTGGCGCAGATGCGCGGGATCGGTGCGCACGCGTGGCAGCGAGGCGCCGACAGCGATCGAGAAGCTCAGCCCACGCTCGTTGACGAGCGACTCCAATTCGCTCGCGATGTTGAGCACGAACGGTCGAAGGACGATGGTCTCCGGATGCACCTCGAGGCGACCGGCGGCGATCTTGGCGATGTCGAGCACCTGGTCGACAAGGTGGCGAAGATGCGTCGCGGACGCCGCGATGCGATCGACCGGCGGCACCTGCCGTGGCGAGAGATCGCCGTAGACGCCGTCTTTGAGGAGCTCGACGAAACCGACGATGGCGTTGAGCGGCGTTCGCAGCTCGTGCGAGATGTTGGCGAGAAATTCACTCTTCGCCGTGTTCGCGCGCGCGACCTCGCTGTAGAGACGCTCCAACTCCGCCGAGCGTTCGGCGACGCGACGTGCCTGCCGCCGCTCTCGAATCAATCCGAAGCCGAGCAGAGCGACGGTCGTGAGGCTCACGACCCACAGCGCGACACGAAGCGCGTCGGCTCCTCTGTCGTGCGCGACGACGAACGTCCAGCGGACGGCGCCCGGAATCGCGAGAGGCACGGCTCGCGTGACGCCGTTCGAGAAAGCCCCGCGATTGCCGACGACGAGAATGGTATCGGCGCCGGCGATGAGGCCCGCCGCTGCCCGCTCCATCGGAGCGCGTTCGACGGCGGCGTGCAGGAAGAAGTCCGATCGCAGATCGGCGGGCGTCAGACCACTCTCGAGCCGCGCGCTCAGCACCTGCGCCACGAAGACGGCCGATTGCTCGGCGTCGATTCGCACCTCCGTGGTCGTCGAGCGCGCTAAGGCGCGGTCGCTGGCGATGAGGCCACCGATCATGGACAGCAATGCGACCGTGAGGAGAATGGAGAAGCCGGCGGCCGAAATCCGTGCGAGCGACGAACGCACCATATTCTGTTTGAGAACCCACCCGTGTTAATTCCGGCGTCGATCCACTCCAACGCGCTATGTCCCGACGAGACGACCTACTCAACATACTGGCGAGTCGCTCCGCACGGCGCGGCACGTTCACGTTAGCATCTGGACGACAGTCCTCGCTATACATCGATGCCCGCGTCACCACGATGAGCCCCGACGGCCTGGCGCTCATTGGGCCACTCGGACTGCTGGCGATCGAGGAGGCGGGATGGGTTGTGGACTCGATCGGCGGTTTGACCATGGGCGCGGACCCGATCGCATGCGCGATCGGCTACGCGAGCGCGTCGACGTCGCGTCCCCTGCGCGCGTTCAGCGTTCGCAAGGAACCGAAGGCGCACGGTACGGCGAGACTGATCGAAGGGGCGTTTCGCGCGGGTGATCGCGTGGTGGTGATCGAAGATACCATCACGACTGGCGGGTCCGCGCGAAAAGCGATCGACGCGGTGCGCGCGGGCGGCGGGATCGTCGTTGGAGTTCTCGCACTCGTCGACCGTGAGGAAGGCGGTCGCGAATCGTTGGAGAGCGACGGCGTCGCGGTGATCTCGCTGGCGCGCGCGAGCGAAATCACCGCGCGCATACCCTCGTAGCGGCGTAGCCCGCGGGGTCACCGGCGCGCGGCGAGTGCCGGCTGGTGCCGGCTAGCGGGCGTCAGTTGATGGTGTTTCGCGGATAGCTCGCTCCCCACGATGGACTGAGTGGCCGGAGATGGCGGAGACGGTCGAGGTACGGGATCACCAGCGCTTCGCGAAAATGATGGAGCATGCCGGCGCCGTCGTACTTCTCCCGGAACTCGACGGCCGTCATGCACATGAGCGTTCGCACATGGCGACCGAAGCTCTGCGGGGACGAGTAGTCGAGATGGTTCGCGACATTGGCCACTGAGAAACCAGGATTCTCGAACAAGCGGGCCGCGCGCACGAGTCGCGCCGTCGCGAGATACTGCTTTGGCGCAGGGAGACGGGCGCGGAAGAACCGACTCATGAGCGTACTGGGCAACACATCGAGTCGGCGCGCGAAACTGCGAACCGTAGCGACTCGCGCCGGCGCGAGGAACAAGGTCTCGAAGAAGCGCCAGCAGTCGTGCGGAACGCCCGACAGATCGATGGCGAGCTGGCTCATGGCCTCGCGTTGAATGTCGTCGCCGCGCGCCGCCAAGAGGCAGTTTCGCAGTTCGCGCCATCCTTCGGCCTCGCGGACGTCGACGAGTTGACGCACCCCCGTGGATCCGAGCGAGAGCACCGACTGTGGCGTGGATCGATCGAGCTGCGTGAGCAGCGCAACGGTGGGCACGCGCGGAAATTCGCGCACCAGCGCCGCGACACCGGCGCGCGCGTGGTGGTCGTACCGTGCGACGGACACGAGCACGGCACCGGCACGATTCGACTTCAGATCCTGCACGAGCTCCGCGACGGAATCGCGGTGAATCGCTTGGTACGAGCCATCTCCCGCCGCATCGACACGAATCCGCTCATTGGGCGTGAGCATGGTCGCGATGGGGAGAGGACTGCGGGGCGCCGCTGCTGGGTGCTGGTGCATGAAATCGCCTCTTTCCGCGAGGATATTTTACGCAACGAGCCTTCTTCGACTCGAAGCGCGGCGAATATAGGCGAGCGGAGTCATGCGATCGTCAACAAATGCTGATCGCTCGGTCGATCGCCGCGCTCGAGAAGAACGATTATCTTTCTTGCAGGTCGCCAACCGGGTGGTCGCGAGCGGTGTCGAGTTCGAGCCGCTCGAGGAAAGTCCGGGCTCCATTGGGCGCGCTGCCAGGTAATGCCTGGGCGTCACCGACTTCGGTCGGACCGATGACGGATAGTGCCACAGAAAACACACCGCCGACGCCTCTGTCCGAGCGCAAGCGAGGGCGCAGGTTGGGCAAGGGTGAAAAGGTGAGGTAAGAGCTCACCGCGCGGCTGGCAACAGACGCGGCAGGGTAAACCCCAGCGGGAGCAAGGCCAAATAAGCAGCGAGAGGTGCCCACCTCGATCAAGACGCTGCGGGTAGGCTGCTAGAGGGCGTAGGCGACTACGCTCGGAGAGGAATGACCGCCGGGACGGTTCGCCGTCTCACAGAACCCGGCTTACAGGTTTCGCGACCGTTTCCGTGTGCGGCCGCACGACTCTCAGGAGTTGTGCGGCCGTATTCGTTGCGTCCGACTCGCTGCGTTTCGTTAGGGCTCGTGCTCGATGTCGTCGTGCGCGCCGCCACGCCGCTCCATCACGCGCGGCGCTTGCATCAGCCCGGGCGCGGGCATCCACCGGCCCGAAAAGACTTGACGCAGCGCCTTCCAGATCAGGCGCACCATCATGACCATGCCGGCGAGCAGCACGAGCGCAACCGAGAGCGTGATGATCGGGTGGTGCCAGATTGCGATCGTGACGGCGCTGACGAGCGCGAGCTCGATCACGTTGGCGAACCCGTTGGTTACCGGCTCCGGGGACGCGTCGATGGCGTAGCGCATGCCGAGCTTGGTGGTGTGCGTGGTGATGGCGAGACCACCACCGAGCAGCGCGGCGATGAGAACAATGATGGGGTCGGCGTGCCACGCGGTCGCGGCCGCAACGACCGCGGCGGCGGGCGGACGGATGAGGCTGTGGAGTGTTTCCCAGGCCGAGGCGACGCCCGGAATCAACGTGGCGACGAATTCGATCGCGTAGAGAAGAACCGCGATGCCGATGATGGCGAGATTTCCGAAACTCTCAATGGTGGTCGGCACGCCCTGTACCCAACCCAGGCGCACGGCGAGCCCCGTCACGGCGACCGCCGCGTACAGGTTGAGGCCCGTCGCGTAGGCTAGTCCGAGACTTTGGACCAGCGTGATGAAACTGAACAATGCGACCGGCCTCCTTTCCTCCGGATGCGGAGGGCGTGGCGCTCAGTCGAGCAGGCGGAGGGGCATGACGAGACACAGGTACGACGCCGGATCAGCCCAACCTTCGGGCTCGAGCGTTGCTGCCCGCTCGGGCGCCTTGAACGTGAGTCGTACTTCGTCCGTGGGAATGTATCGCAGGATCTCGAGCAGATAGTTGGCGTTGAACCCGATGTCGAGTGCATCGCCCGTATATCGGACGGCAAGCTCGTCCGTCGCGTCACCAAGATCGGGCGTTTGAACGCTGAACTTGAGCATGCCCGAGTTGAAGGCCAATCGAATGCGATGCGTTTGGTCGGATGCGATGATGGACATGCGACGCAGTGCGCTGGCCAGCGCCGTCCGGTCGGCGATGGCGACGCGGTTATTGTCCCGCGGGATGACTTGCTCGTAGGGTGGATACGGTCCCTCGATGAGGCGCGTGAAAACGGCCGTGAACGGAGAACGAAATCCGAGGTGATTTTCTCCTTTGGCGATCTCAAGCTCCTCATCCTCCGGGAACAGACGACGCACCTGCTCAAGCGCCTTGGGCGGCACGATCATGTCGCTCGCCGGCGCTCCGGTCGACTTGATCGGCATCTCCATTTTTGCGAGACGATGCCCATTGGTGGCGACCATTCGCATCATGTCCGGCTTGAGCTCCCAAAGCACGCCGTTGAGGATGGGACGGCTCTCCTCGGTTGAAACGGCAAACGATGTGTGCGAGATCAGCTTCTGCAGATCGCCGGAGCGAATGCGCCAACTATCGTTGAACTTGACGTTCGGAAATGCCGGAAATTCATCCCGCGGGAGGCCGAGAATCTTGAAGTGCGTTCGGCCGCAGTCCAGTGTGACGCGCTGCTCACCCACCGCGGCAATTCGAACGGGAGCCGGCGGGAGCTCGCGCGCGATCTCGCTGAGCTTTTTGGCTGGAATGGTGATGGCACCAGGCGTTTCGACGTCGGCGGCTACTTCCGTCGTGACGGCGATGTCGAGATCCGTTCCCGAGAGTCGAATGCCCTTCTCCGTGGCTTCGACCATGATATTGGCGAGCACCGGCAGCGTGGTCTTCGCTGGGATGCTCGCGGCGACCGCGGCAAGACCTTCCTGCAACTTTTCCCGGGAGATCGTAAACCGCATCACGGCTCCTGTGTTGTGCAAAACAACTCGACCGTACTAGTTCTCTTTTAAGAGCAATTAACTAGTAGTCGTAGTAGTACCTGTTGAGGCGTGGAAAACCGCAGGCAAGTTACACCGGACCAAGCGCTTCGACTATAGCCCGGCGTGTGGACGGCGTGTGGGCAACGGACATTATCCAGATTTTGGTTCCGACGGGACGCTGGACGCGCCGATAACACACTGACAACCTGTGGAAAATGGTCTGGCGTTTGTTAGTTCCGCAGGGTTTCCAACGCGGCCTGAATCTTCCCGATCCGTTGGGCAAACGCCGGATCTTCCCTCATCATCGCTGCAACGCGTTCCAGGCTGTGAATGACCGTCGAGTGGTCGCGACCTCCGAAGGCAGCGCCAATCTCGACGAGCTGCATGCTGAGCAACTCGCGCATCATGAACATCGCGACCTGTCGAGGAACGGTGAGGTTCTTCGTGCGGGTCTTTGACCGCAGGCCCTCGTTGGTAACGCCCCATTCTTTGGCGACCGCCTGCTGGATGGCGTAGGTGTTCAACGCCGGCCCGCCGCCGGGCACGCCGTCAATAGTCTTGAGCTTGTCCCGCAGGGCCTCCCGCGCGACCTCGACGGTGATCTCGCGGTGCTTGAGCGAGGCGTAGGCGAGCAGCTTGATGATCGAGCCTTCGAGCTCGCGAACACTCGAGCGCACGTTCTCGGCGATGAAGCGAACGACTTCCTCTGGAATGGTGAGCTCGAGATGATCGAGATGCGCCTTTTGCCGAAGGATGGCGATACGGTGCTCCAGATCGGGGAGCTCGATGTCGGCGACCATTCCCCATTGGAAGCGGGACACGAGTCGGGCCTCGAGCCCCGGAATTTCCGATGGCGGTCGGTCGCTCGTGAGCACGATTTGTCGGCCGCCTTCGTAGAGCGCGTTGAAGGTGTGAAAGAACTCCTCCTGCATGGCCTCTTTTCCTTTGAGGAAGTGCACGTCGTCGACGAGGAGGAGGTCGGTTTCGCGGAAGCGGCGTCGGAAGTCGGCCGTGGTTCGGTTCTGAATGGCGGCGACGAGCTCGTTGGTGAATTGCTCGGTGCCAATAAATGTGATCCGGGTTTCCGGCTTTCGCTGCACGATTTCGTGCGCGATCGCTTGCATCAAGTGGGTTTTGCCGAGCCCGGTGTCGCCGTAAATGAAGAGAGGATTGTAGACCTTGCCCGGGGCTTGAGCGACGGCGTGGGCGGCAGCGGCGGCCAGTTCGTTTGACTTCCCGATCACGAAGTAATCGAAAGTATAGCGATCGCTTAATGGTGGCGAGTTAGTGGCTTGTTGTTGTGATTGATTCTTCGGCCGCTGGGCAGGCGGGGCGACAAACATGTCCATCTGCGTTCGCGACCGACGCTCCTCGCTCACCTTGAACACAACCGCGATTGGATGACCGAGCGCGACCGGCGCGAGGCTGGCAAGAAGGTCTGAATGCTTCGACTCGTTCCAGTCCACCGCGAACTGGTCGGGGGCGCCAACGTAGATCGTACCCTCGTCGAGAGAGAGCGCCTCGGTTGGCTCGAGCCATGTCCTGAAGGTCTGCTCGGGCAGCTCTTGGCGAGCGCGATCGAGCAGCCGACTCCAAGCTTCGTGGGCAGTCAGGGTCATGACGGTGGGAACTGGAACGCAGCGCGGGGGCAGCGAAGCTAGACCGCCAATGTGGAAAAATCAATGCGCGATCGGTGCCGGTTCTCGGGCGATCGCCGCGCGAGACACGGGCGCGAAATGCCGGCGCAGATCGGAGCTCCAGAGCAATGCGACGTGCACGAATCGAGCATGTCAAAATCAGTCGGCGGCGGCGGCCGATCGTCAGAGGTGACCGAATCCCGTTTCACCGACGTTCGGCGTCTTGATCTATCCCTCTGCACTAAATAACTTTACCGGTCTGCACCGCAGGTTCGTTCGCAACGTTTTTGGAGTCGTCAATGGGTAAGCCGACGTATCGCCCGCGCAACAAGCGCCGCATCAAAACTCACGGGTTTCGCACGCGCATGGAGACCAAGTGGGGACGCGCAGTGCTCAGCCGTCGCCGCAAGAAAGGGCGTAAGAGCCTCACCGTTAAGTTGCCAAGCAAGTACGCAGGCGCCTAACCACGGCCTCGGATTTCCGCGGCGCAATCGGCTGACGCGGAGCCTCGACCTGCAGACGGTCATTCGAGAGGGGAAGCGAATTCGGACCATGCATCTAGATGTCCGAGCCCTCGCTTCCCCTCTCGCTCATTCGCGCGTCGGAGTCGTCGTTCCGCGGTACCGCCATTCGGCGGTCGATAGAAACCGGCTCAAGCGTCGGCTCCGCGAGCTCGTGCGCGTCGAGCTCCTGCCGGCGCTCAATGATCGGGCATCGAGCGACATCGCGATTCGCGCCCGTCATGAAGCCTACGCGGCGGAATTTGCGGCGTTGCGCGCTGACATCGTCTCGGTGGCTGAACGGCTCGCCGGCGCCGGGTCCGGCGTGTAACCGCGATGCGTACTTTCCTCGTATTGCTCGTACGCGGGTATCAGGTTGCTCTATCGCCGCTGCTCCCATCGTCGTGCCGCTATTATCCGAGCTGTTCAGCGTATGCCATTGAAGCACTCGAGCGACACGGCGCGCTTCGCGGTAGTTGGTTGGCGGTGCGGCGAATCGCACGCTGTCATCCGTTCCGTCCCGGCGGTTATGATCCGGTTCCCTAACGAGATCTCGCACCTGCATGGATAAACGCACCATTGTGGCGCTGGTCCTCATGGCGCTGGTCATCGTCGTGACGCCGAGATTGTTTCCATCGGCGTCGCGAGGTCCGGCAACGCCACCGGCGTCCGATACCGCGACGACACCCAGCGCCGCCGCCTCGACAGCGCCGACCCCATCGCGGTCGGTAAGCCAACCGGCGCCGCCCGCGAACGCGCCGCAAGCCGTCGCCGCGCCGACCGGATTGACCGCAGCACAGATGCTCCGCCCCACCGACTCGACGACGCTCAGCACCACGCGCGAACAAATCACGCTGGTGAGCCCCGGCGCCGTGCCATCGGCGGTGAAACTCGGCGATTATCGGAATCTTCGTCCGGACCGTCGCGATACGGCTGCGGCAATCGTGCAGCCTCGTGGTCCTCTGCTGCATTATCGTGTGGCAATCGGTGCCGATACCATCTCGCTCGATTCGGTTCGCTTTTCGGTAGATCGCTCGGGCTCGACGGTGACCTTTACGTCGAGCGCGCCCCAAATCTCGATTAGCTACACGCCAACGGCTGACGGATATCGCACGGCCGTTCAGGGTCGCGTTGTCAATGCGCCGCCGGGTTCATCGCTGATCATCGATCTTCCGAGCGAGCTGCGCTCGGTCGAGGCCGATACCGCGGACGATCTCCGCCACCTCGCCTACGGCTACAAGATGCCGCTGCGCGATGTCTCGAGCGTTCCGTTCTCAAAGCTCGATGTCGGCGCGGTTCGCGTGGACACCGGTTCATTCCAGTGGGTGTCCGTGCGGAACAAGTACTGGCTCGTGGCGCTCATGCAGCCCGTCGGACCCAAGCCGGCCGGCGTGTTCCGCGGCGTGACAACGCGCGGCGCCCCGCGTGCGGGCAAGGTCGCCAACGCGGCGTTCGCGACGACAGCCTACCCGTTGACGAACGGCGAGTTCGCGTTCGATCTCTACGCCGGGCCGCAATCATGGCGTGATCTGCATGCGCTCGGCAACGACCTGGAAAACGTCAATCCGTACGCGGGGTGGCTCCACGCCGTGGTGCAACCGTTCGCGACCATCGTGATGCGGGTGTTGTTGTGGATGAAAGCGACGCTGCGTGTGAATTACGGTTGGGTGCTCGTGCTGTTCGGGATCGTGATTCGTTTGATGCTGTGGCCGCTCAACCAACGGGCGATGCGGTCGAGCATTCAGATGCAGCGGCTTCAGCCCGAGCTGGCGGACTTGCAGAAGCGGTATAAGAACGAGCCGGAGAAACAGCGCGAGGCGATGGTCAAGCTGTACCAGTCGCACGGCATGAGTCCATTCAGCCCGCTGTTGGGATGTCTGCCGATGCTTCTGCCAATGCCGATCCTGTTCGCACTCTATTTCGTTTTCCAGAATACGATCGAGTTCCGCGGCGTGTCGTTCCTCTGGCTGCCGGACATTTCCCTACGCGATCCGTTTTACATCATTCCGATTGTGATGGGCGCATCGATGTTCGTGCTCTCGTGGATCGGGATGCGCGCTGCTCCGCCGAATCCACAGGCGAAGATGATGAGCTACATGATGCCCGTGATGTTCACGGTCATGTTCCTCAACTTCGCGTCCGGACTCAATCTGTATTACGCGGTACAGAACATCGCCGCGCTGCCCCAACAGTGGATACTCACCCGCGAGCGAGCAAAGGCGGGTGTGGGAACGGCGCCTGCAGGGAAAGGTTTGAGCGCGGCCAGGAAAACCTAGATCCACTGGCCGCGGCGCCGCCACACGGCGACATCGGCGCGAGGATCTTGGCGGCGTGCCATGCGACGACGTACCGGACGATGAAAGTCACGTACATTGGCCACGCCACACTCCTGTTGGAGCTTGGGGGCGCACGATTCCTGACCGATCCCAACTTCGATTCGAAGTTGGGACGAATCCTGCCGCGTGTCTCGCCGCCGGGCATTGCGCTCGAGCGGCTGCCCGCGCTCGACGCAATCCTACTCACCCATGCGCACGCGGATCATCTGTCGTTCGACTCGATCGAACGGTTGCCGCGTACGATTCCATTGTTTGCCCCGCCGGTCGTCGCGAAATGGCTGCGCCGCCTGGGATACGGCCACGCGATCGACCTCGCCCCGGGCGAGACCGTCAGCGTTGCGAACGTAACTGTCCATGCCGCGAGCGCCACACATCGCGGCAATCGTTACGGCTACGATCGCTGGCGAAGCTCGGCGAACATGTATCTACTCGACGCCGACGAGACGGTGTTCTTTGCCGGCGACACGGCGCTGGTCGGCGACACGCACCATCTTGTCGAGCGGACGCTCTGGGCCAAGCAGCGCGAGCTCGATCTCGCACTGCTGCCGATCGGCTACGCGCCGTGGTGGAAGCCGGGATTTCGGCGCGGGCACCTGACGCACGACGACGCACTCACGCTCTTCGAGCGACTCCGCGCCAGGGTTCTCGTGCCCTATCACTGGGGGACGTTCCGTCACGTAACCGCAACGGCGCACGATGCCATTCGTCGACTGCGCGAACGGGTCGTCCAAGACGACCTGCACGCGACGGTGCGAATCATCGAACCGGGCGAGTCACTCGAAATGTCCGAGCGACGGGCGATCTGACATCGTGAGCGGCCTCCGCACGGACAATCCGCTGGACCTTTCGGAGACGATCGTCGCGCAAGCGACGGCTCCGGGACGCGGCGCGCTGTCGATCGTTCGAATGTCGGGGCCCGCCGCGCATGCAATCGCCCGAATGGCGGTCGACCGATGGCCGGCCGAAGCGCGCGCGGTGACGCTCTCGCACGTCAGAGACACCGCGGCGATCGACATCGATCAGTCAGTCATCATTCGCTACGACGCGCCGGCGTCGTTCACCGGCGAGGATTTGGTCGAGATCATCACGCACGGCGGGCTGGTGGTCGCAACCACGGTTGTCGCCGCGCTGATCGCGCGAGGCGCGAGACTCGCGGGGCCAGGGGAGTTCACTCGGCGTGCGGTGCTCAATGGAAAGCTGGACGTGCTGCAAGCCGAGGCCGTGGGCGATCTGGTCGACGCGCGTTCTCGCGCGGCACAAGGCGTGGCGTTGCGCCAGCTCGACGGCGGGCTGAGTCGGCGAGTCCTCGGATTGCGCGATGAGCTGATTGGTCTCGAGGCGCTCATCGCCTATGACATCGATTTTCCGGAAGAGGACGACGGGCCCATCGCACCGGCCCGAATTCTCTCGGCGGCGCAGCGAATCGTGACGGCGCTCGAACAGTTGCTGGCAACGTCAAGAACGGGCGAGCTCGTGCGAGAAGGGGCGCTCGTCGTGCTGGCCGGGGCGCCGAACGTCGGCAAGTCGTCGCTGTTCAACGCACTCGTCGGGCAGGCGCGGGCGATCGTGACGGACATTCCCGGAACGACGCGGGATGCGATCGAGGCAGTGATCGACACACCGACTCTACCGCTTCGTCTGGTCGACACAGCGGGAATTCGTGACGCGCTCGATCCGGTCGAGCGGCTCGGCGTCGAGATGAGCGAGTCGTACGTCGCGCGTGCGGCGGTGGTGCTCGTGTGCGCCGACGACAACGATTCGCTGTTACGCATGAAGGACGCCCTCGGCGGCCGCGTGGCTGCTCCGATCATCGTCGTTCGGACGAAAACCGACGTCATGCCGGCGACCGCGGCGCAGCTGAGCGAGAATCGTGAATTGTTCGGCGCGGCGGCCGTACTCGCGGTGAGCGCCGAGACAGCGGTCGGCCTCGGGGCGTTGTTGTCGACGATCGCCGAGGTCGTGTCAGGAACGGCAGATACGCACGTCGATGCGCCGCTCTTGACCCACGAGCGACACCGTTACGCCATCGACCGCGCGCTCAGCGAGGTACGTGATTTTCGAGATCTCTGGGTCGAGGGTCTGATCCCGGC
Source organism: Gemmatimonadaceae bacterium (assembly GCA_036392315.1). Taxonomy (GTDB): domain Bacteria; phylum Gemmatimonadota; class Gemmatimonadetes; order Gemmatimonadales; family Gemmatimonadaceae; genus JAQBQB01. The sequence continues at coordinate 6,216 of DASVYG010000343.1, read as the reverse complement.
GCCGGTAGCCGCGGTGCATCTCCGCGAAGCCGTAACGACGCTGGAGGATCTCATCGGCGCGGTTGACGTCGAGGATGTGCTCAACGAAGTGTTCAAACGCTTTTGCGTCGGGAAATGACGCGTGGCGCGAATCGCTACGCCGTCATCGCGGCCGACTGGGCCAGCGACGTGATTTCGCCGGCACTGGCGCGCAGGGCCCACGCGAGACCTTCGGCGTTGATTGCCGCTTCACACATGCGCGCGCCCAGATAGTATCCGGCGCGTTCGGGGAGCACGTAGCGGTCGACGGTTCTGGCTTCATCGCTCATACCGCCCGACAGGTATCGAAGACGTAGGCCGAGCCCCGTGTGATCCAAGTCACCCACCACGGCGCGCGTCATGACAGACTCGAGTTGCCGAACGTCGGCGAACTGGCGGCGCTCGTAGCCGAAATATTCCCACGCGGCATGACCCGGACTGATGGCGCGGGAGACGTGTATCGCGAGGCCTTCGTTGATCAACAACTCGCGAAGAGTTGCTTGTCGGCCCGTGTCCCAGTACGAGTAGTAGCCTCCGGCTCTGGCGATGATGCTCCGTAGCTCGCTGCGGCTCGATGGCGAGGTGTACCGGACGACGTGCGCGATCTCGTGCGCCAGCCAGAGTGGGATGAGCTCCGGGTCGAGACCAAGCCCGTCGGTCTGTGCGTTGGTCGTTCCCGTGAAATGCTCCAGGCACACGAACGCAATGCCGCGCCCACCGACGACGAGCTCACCGGCGTTTGCGGCGCCAACCCCGACCATGAGCACGACGTCCACGTCGCAATCCATGAGAAGCAATTCCCGACACCGCTGCTCCGTCTCCCGCGCGAGCGACATGACGTCGGTGCGCTCGAGCATCGTCGTGAGGTCCGTTCGAGCGGCACTGACCGTTGCCCGAGCGATGTCCACGAAATGCGGACTGTCGGGATCGATGACGTAGTTGTGCCAGTACGGCTCGAGGATGTTGCGGTGGGCGTCGAAGTAACGCTGGTAGGCGGCGAGGCGATCGGTGCTATCCAGAATGGAAAAAAAGTCGGGCAGCAGGTTGATCAGCATTCGACCGGACGCGGGGAGGGCGACGCGACTCGTACTTTGGACGCGGAATGATAGTGATCTCAGGAAACGCGAACAAGAGCAAACACGGTGAAGCACTCGGATTGCGAAAAGACAAACGAACATGTGAACGAACGCAGGAGTGAACCACAACACTCGACGAAGCGCGCGCGCGAAAAGCGCCCCGGGTGTCTATGCATGGCACAGTGCATGGCACAGTTTTTCCCTTAGGCCATTGCGAAGGCGAGGACGCAGGGGGAAAGCACCGATGACCACGCTACAGCAGATTGAATTGCAATGCCCCATTTGCGAGACGCGATTCCGCTCACAATCCGTGGTGTCGACGAACTCGTTCGGTGGCAAGCGAACTGATTTTCACGAACGCGCCGCGGGCACGCAGCCGCTGCCGTATCTGATCCACACCTGCAACCGATGCGGTTTTTCCGGCGCCGACCGGGATTTCACCGAAGACGCAGAAGTGTCGCCGGTCCTCAAGGAGCGCGTCTGGAACGAGCTCGCGCCGGCAATCACTTGTGGAACGCTGAGCGGTTCAGAGAAATACGAAGCCGCGGCCAAGGTGGCCGAGTGGCAAGGAATGGAAGCGCGACATGTCGCTGACCTGCTGCTTCGCGCTGCGTGGTGTTGCGTCGACGAAGGGGACATCGAGGCCGAGCGGTATTTCCGCCGCAAGGCAGCCTGGAAATTCGAAGAGGCGCTCGAAGGCTTCGACGGGGTGGCGCGGGAAGAGCGAGCGGTGCTGACCTACTTGGTCGGCGAGCTGTGGAGACGGGTTGGGGAGGCGAAGCTGGCGGTGACCTGGCTGGATCGAGTGGCCTCGGAAATCGCCGATTCGCAGACGCAGCAGTGGGTCATCGACGCCGCGCGCCAACAGCGGGATTGTCCGCGCGAGTGGTTTGGTTGATCGACGACGAGGGCGCACGCGATCTGGACGCCCTCGCTCATCTTGTTCCAAACAATCGATCGCCCGCGTCGCCAAGACCGGGCATGATATATCCCTGGTCGTTGAGCTCGCGATCGAGTGACGCGCAGTAGACGAGCACGTCCGGGTGTGCTGTCGCGAGTCGCCTGACGCCTTCGGGCGCGGCGACAAGACACATGAACCGAATGCGAGTCGCGCCTGCGCGCTTGAGTGACGAAACAGCGGCGGAAGCGCTTCCGCCCGTCGCCAACATCGGATCCAGGAGAAAGAAGTCACGCTCCGGAGCGTCGCCCGGCACCTTGAAGTAGTAGTCCACCGGCTCGAGCGTGTCGTGATCACGGTAGAGCCCCACATGGCCGACGCGCGCACCAGGGACCAGGCGATAGATCCCCTCGACCATTCCGAGCCCGGCGCGAAGTATGGGTACCAGGGTGAGCTTCTTTCCGCTCACGCGGCGGCCGACGGTGCGCTCGAGTGGCGTTTCAACCACCGCGTCCTCGAGGGGGAGATCGCTCGTCGCCTCGTAGGCCATGAGCATGGCGATCTCGTCGACGAGCTCTTTGAAGATCTTCGTCGGAGTCTCTCGATCGCGAAGGATCCCCAACTTGTGCTGCACGAGTGGGTGCGAGACGATCCGCAGCGTCGGAAAGACGGGGGTGGTGTCCATGGCGCGCAAACTACTAATTTCGCGCCCATGAAAGAATACCGAGTACGCGACCACTAGCCGTCGCCCATGCTCCCGCGGCGTCGGACCAATTGGTGGCGGCTCGGCTGGTTGCTCGGCTTCCTGATGTTCGGCGCCTGGGTCGTGTCACTTGGTGCGGTGTGGTTTTGGAGCCGACGCGACGAGGCGCGTCCCGCGGCGGCGATCGTCGTGTTGGGCGCGGCGCAATACGGTGGCAAGCCGTCGCCCGTTCTGCGCGCGCGCGTGGACCACGCCATCGATCTCTTTCATCGCGGTCTCGCTGATCGAATCATCTTCACGGGCGGTGTGGGCGACCGTGACACGACGAGCGAAGCAGCGGTGTCGCAGCGGTATGCCATGGAGCATGGCGTTCCGCCGAGCGCCATTCTGATGGAGACGGTCGGACGCTCGACGTCGGAATCACTCGAGCACGTAGCGACGCTGATGGAGGCATCGCCGTCCCGTGACGTGATCCTGGTCAGCGACCCGTTTCACATGCTCCGCCTGTCGATTCTCGCTCGGCGCTATGGTCTGACGCCGCTCACCTCGCCGACCCAGACCAGTCCGATCGCGCTCAGTCGACGTGAGACGTGGAAGTACATTCTGGGCGAGTCGATCAAGGCACCGATCGCGCTCTTGCTACAACGCCGGGAGTAGCGGCGGCTGGCGACCCGGAACGAATGGCGCGCGCCAGCCAAGACCAATAGGGCGCCCCCCCAACCTCGGCGACGTCGTTGTGACCAGCACCGTTCACGATAAGGAGCTCGCCGCGATGCGCCGCGGCCGCAAACACCTCTCGCCCCATTTGTACGGGAACGACGAAGTCTCGGTCGCCGTGCGCGACCCAGACGGGCGCGTCGATCGCGGCCACGCGCGCGATGGTATCGAAATGGACGCGCGAGATGAAGCGGAAGAACGCCCGAACTCCCGGAACGAACATGCGGGCAGCCATCGCGCGCGCCGACGAAAACGGAGCGAGGAGGATCAACGCGCGCGGCGCAGCCACCGCGGCAAGCTCGGCCGCGATCGCGCTACCAAGCGAGTGGCCGAACAGGACCACGTTCGACGGCGCGACCTTCATCGACTCGTACACATAGTCGAGAGCGGCGCGGGCGTCGTGCGCCGACGCGGCGTAAGTCGGCGCGCCGGGCAATCCGTCGTAGCCTCGATATTCGGCAAGCACGACGCACGCGCCTGTTTCGCCAGCCAACCTCGACGCCCACGGTACGAGCCACCGAGAGACCTCGGCGTTGCCGTGAAACACCAAGAGCACGGTGCTGCGTGGTGAACAATCGCCAACGACGAAGGCGAAGAGCTCCGCGCCGTCAGGCGCCCGGTAGTGAACCTGCCGCGCCGCGACCGGAGCCGTTTCGCGACCGCTGGGCGGCTGAAAGAGAATTCGCTCTTGGAATCGCCACAACATCAGCAACACCCCGGCATAGAGCACGAGCAGGCCGGTGGCGATGTACGAGAGCAAATGGGTCACGCGAGTCGAAGCAAAGGCAACGCGTCAGGGTTCCAGTAGCCAAGACGACAGTGCAATTTAGATCGATGCACATCCCGATCGTAACGTTTCGATTGCCGAACGGATTGTTTGTCACGCTGTCCGAAGATCACACCGCGCCCATCGTCGCGGTCAACCTCTGGTACCACGTGGGCTCGGCGAATGAACGAACCGGCCGAACCGGCTTCGCCCACTTGTTTGAGCACATGCTGTTTCAAGGCTCGGCAGATGTCGAGGCGAACGAGCATTTCGAGCTCGTGCAGCGCGCCGGCGGCACGCTGAACGGATCGACTTGGCTGGAGCGGACCAACTACTTCGAAACGTTGCCGTCGAATCAGCTCGAGTTGGCGCTGTGGCTGGAGGCCAACCGGATGGGCAAGCTGCTGCCGGCCATGACACAGCAAAAGCTCGACACGCAGCGCGACGTCGTCATGAACGAGCGCCGGTGGTCGATGGACAACCAGCCGTACGGCACCTGGATGGAAAAGCTGCCGGCCCTCTGCTTTCCTGAAACCCATCCCTTCCACCATTCGCTGATCGGGTCGATGGATGATCTGGCGGCCGCGAGCTTGGACGACATCGCCCAGTTCTTCGCGACCTACTACACACCGGATAACGCCGTGCTCACGGTGGCGGGCGACTTCGAGCCCGGCGAAGCGCGACGGATGATCGAGACCCATTTTGGCTCGATCCCACGCGGAAAGGGAAAGCCGCCACTTCCCGACATGACACTGCCACCGGTGTTCGGTCAATGGAAACGAGAGGTCGTGGCCGACGACATCATGCTGCCCCGGCTCTTTCTGGCGTTTCGGTCGCCGGTGTTCGGGAGCGACGAGTACTATGCGGCCAGCGTATGTGGCGCGGCGCTCGGACTCCGTAACGGAAGCCGTCTTCGCCGCCGGCTCGTTCGCGAGCGACAGGTCGCGGCAGACGCCTCGGCGTTCACGTACGATCTCGCCAAGGGAGCCGACCTCCTGGTCGTCGACGTCACCGCTCGGCCCGGCGTCGCTGTCGAGCAGCTCGAGCAAGAAGTGGCATACGAGATCGATCAAGTCATACGCGACGGGTTCGAGGCGCGCGAAGTGGAGCGCGCGATTGCCGTCATCCAGACCATGTTTGTTTCGTCGATGCAGGAGGCGGGTGAGCGCGCCGACCGGCTTTCACTCTTCGCGACCTATTTCGGCAACCCCGGCCGACTCAACGAAGAGGTCGACCGCTACGCCGCGGTGACGACGGATCGAGTGAACGCCTTCGTTCGCGAGCGACTCGGCGAGGACAACCGAGCGAGCCTCGTCTACGTCCCGCGAGACGAGGCGCCCGGTGAGTTGGTCGGCGCCGGAGTCGCGGCGGCCTCGCAATGACAGCGCCCACGATTCGTAAGGCCGAGCGGCCTCGCCCAAGCGGACCCCGCGAATACCAATTTCCGCGCTTCGAGCGACGCCGGCTCGAGAACGGCGTCGAGCTCATCGTGGCTCCTGTCACCAAGCTGCCCTTGGTCACCGTCGCGGTGCTGACGGACGCCGGTGCGATATGCGATATCGCCGGCCACGAGGGCACCGCGCAGCTCGTGGCCAAGCTGCTGCTGGAAGGGACTGCGACCAGCGACGGGGCGGAGCTCACGGAGCGCTTCGAGCGACTTGGCGCATCGGTCGACGCACACGCCGATTGGGACGCGGCAGCCGTGACGCTGACCGCATTGTCGGAACACCTACCCGCCGCTTTCGACCTGCTCGGCGAGGTGATTCGCACGCCCGCCTTTCGTGTTCGTGAGGTCGAGCGCCTCAAGGCCGAGCGTCTCGCGGAGCTTCTGCAGCTTCGTGCCGAACCGCGCGGGTTGGCGGACGAGCTGTTTTCACGGTTCCTGTACCGGTCCGCATCGCGGTACGCGCGACCGGAAGGCGGCGACGAGCGAAGCACGACGAGCATCGACCGCGAGCATCTGGTCTCGTTCTACGAGACGCGTTATGTGCCGGGCAGCACGACGGTCGTCGTCGCCGGTGACATCAGCGCGGATCGG
>DASVYG010000342.1:0-3120 GCA_036392315.1 Gemmatimonadaceae bacterium | reverse complement strand
CCACGCGGGTCGTCGACGAACATCGCCTGCACGCTCCGCCACTGCTGCGTGAACTGGCCGCGCTGTTCGGCCGAGAGCGGCCGAATGTCCAAGGCGTCGACCCGCTCCTGCCGCTTCACCAATTCATGCTCAGCGCGGCGCTGATCACCAATCTGGCTCACCGTGCGCGAGTATTCGGGCCCGTATTGGGCCTGAAGATCGTGCGTACGGCGACGCTGCACGCCCACGTACCAGGCTCCGACACCAATAACGATTAGCGCGACGATAATTCCGACGATCGCGGCTGCACTCATGACTCCTCCTTCCACACGATGATTCGAACCTTCCCGTAATCAGCAGTTGCAGCTACGATGCCAATGCTGACGCGATCCGTTTGGTGGTGTCGTCGAGCCCGCAACGCGGCGACCGCGAGCCGGCGCTATTCAACGGCCTCCGCGAAGCGCATATTGCATCATGGAGGAAGCGCGAGACGGCGCTGCGATCGCAGTGTTCAGACATCGCGCACTCGCGACGAGCTGATGTTGAAACCTGATCGACCCCATTCGCACGACCTGTCACCAGAAGATGCCCACGTCGACGAGGCGTCCGACGAGAGTTTTCCGGCGAGTGATCCACCCAGCTGGGAACCACTGCACGTTGGAGCACCCAACGTCGGCAAGGATCACCCGGCGCAAGCGCCGGACGGGCGTCCGACCGAGCGTCGGTGACGATCTCGAGGAGCTCGACCGCCGCATCGCGGATGTGGAGCGCGAGCGCGCGACGTACGAAGATCGCCGCGCGCCCTCAACCCGTTGAGAGATCTTTCTGCGGTTGCGGTTTCTTCGCGCCGGCCTTCTTCGCGCCGGCCTTCTTCGCGAGCACCTTCTTTCCTAGTCCCTTCTTTCCTAGTCCCTTCTTTCCCCGCCGTTTCTGCTTCCGCGGCCGCCCCATGCGTTTGGGCACGCGAGTGACCGAACGCCACTCGTGCAGCTCGACCGGCGTGCACGCCAGCCTCACGAGGGCGTCGATCGCGACGAAGTCCGCGCGCGCCTCGGCGAAGAGGGCGGGGAGTCGTCTCGTCGCGATGGCCGATTGCGGGGTGCGGGCGTTCGCGGCGTCGAACAACTGCTTTACCTGGCGCGTCTCTTCTCGTAACCGGTCGATCCGGTGCGGATCGACGCGCGATTCGGCGAGAAACTTCCGTTGGGGCCGAAGCGTTTTCACAATCGAGGCCGAGGCGGCGAATAGCTCGTCGGCCGCCGCGCGCTTGTGCGGCACGCGCAAGGCGGTTTGGGTGCGCGCGTCTCCGGCGAACAAGCGTCGCGTAAGCCGAACCAGCGGGAGCATGTGCCGCTCCCGGACCTGATCGAGTCGTCGCCTCGCCTCGCCGAGCAACTTGCCGCCTCTCAGCTCCTGCGTCCCCGCGGCGTGTTCGATCGCTTCGACGGTCGCGTCGAGACGCTCGCACAGGTGCGAGAGCTCGGGCGCGAACGCCAGGGGCCGTCTGCCGACCCACCCGAGGGCGCCGCGATACGCAACCAGGGTGCGGTCTTGTCGTTGGTTCACAATCCCTCGCACGATGTGAGAATCGTCATACTGTACGTGGACGACTGGCGATCGATGGTGTGACACCGCGCTCGGGGCGTGGACGACCTCGCAGTATTCGGTGATCAACCCGCGGCGGCTCGTGCGCTAGCGATGCAGGATGGTGTTCGGCGGTATCGCGGTCGTGAAGTGGCACCAACCTGCAGGGAGCCAACGTCAGCACCTCGTAAGGCGCTGCGGTGCGGACGTGACAGCGTCGGCGCGCGGAGTGATCGCCCTTCGGGTTGGGGTGTGTTTGTGCTCGCGCAGAGTAATGCCGGACGGGCAGGGCGTGGGCTCTCAAGAGCGTCACGTATGAGCCTAACGTGACGGCGTAGCGTCGGTGAGGTGGCGGCTGGCCGCGGGGGTCCAGAACGTGCCATCGCGTTGTCACGGCGTGGTGTCCTAGTTACAGGGCGTGGCGTCTGACAAGGAGCTGGTGAGGCACGCTGGCACAGAGGTGGCGTCGGCTCCGCGGTGCGTGAATGGATCGCATTCGACCCTTTTTCTCGAACCATCGCGAGGCATGACGTTCGCGGCGTGGCGGTAGCTGGCGCGGGTACACATATAATGTCGCCCCATCTCAGGAAGATCGCTCGCGCAGGGGAGGCGGTCCGTCAGGCCGGAGTGCTATTCGACGGTGTCGGGCGCGAAGCGGAGCGCCGGCAACGGATTCTCTGACGTGCAGCGCTGAATTCTTGCCCAGGGCCATGGGAACTCGGGAACGAGGCGACGAAACCTCGGGACGGGCGCAATCAAGCACCACACGTCGCGTCGACAAGGCCCCACTCTTCGATGGAGGTCGGCCATGCACGCGCGAAAAACGTCGAGGCGGAGGCACAACCCTATCACGCGTGACCGAATCGCACTGCATCGAGCAGGAAAGCCGGCCATTGGAGAAACAAAAGTCCGCCGCGGCGGCGGAAAAGTCCTCTTGGCTCACGGAAAGTCCCTGGCCGGCGTGTGAAACTCGAACGCTTTCGAGGGCAAGGATCGGACGCAGGAGGGACACCCGATGTCAACCGTGCGCCAGTCGCGCAATGATTGAGGAGACAATGACGCGATCCCGGAAGAGTCGCATGCGTACGACGCAGAGGTTGCACCCGACCTCTTGAGGTTGGCCCCCACGGCGAGCCACCTTCCGGCTGCGCCAGTCAGTCATGTATCACCGCCGACCGTCGGCGGCCGCATCACGCAGCGCCCATTCAACGCGTATTCAACAAGGTGGATTTCGTGCGACTGTCCCTTCCCCGTCCGTCGTATTTCCTCGCGCTTCTCGCGAGCTCGACCGCTCCGTCTATGGTCGCCGCGCAATCGGCGAACGTTTCCGCCGCGATGCATTGGCGCGAGATCGGCCCCACGCGCGCCGGCCGTGCTCGAGCACTCTCGGGTGTGCCGAGTCAGCCCAACGTCTTTTACATCGGTTTCGACAACGGCGGCGTTTGGCGCTCGACCGACTACGGGTCGACGTGGGAGCCGTTGTTCGACAAAGAGCCGACCGGCTCGATCGGGGCGATCGCGGTCGCACCATCCGATCCAAACATCATCTACGTCGGG
>DASVYG010000341.1:0-2001 GCA_036392315.1 Gemmatimonadaceae bacterium | reverse complement strand
GGATCTCACTCAGCTGCATCGCGCAGTGCGGACGCTTTGGGGTCCGCGCCGAGTATCACCAGACGGGAATTCGGTACTACACGCACACGGATTTCTCGAGTGGAGTGCAACAGGACGGCGTGATCCTCGGCGATCCGCTCGGTCCGCGCGGGCTTGGCGGATATCTCACGATCGATGGTGAATCAGTCCAGTTGGGATCGTTCGCACTGACGGGCGCGTACGAAGTGCGAAGCGGCAACCGCTATGCGTCGACGTCCGGGGGCCCGAACGACGCCGGGTTTCGCTTCGTGCAGATCGAGCACCACCCCGGCGAGCATCGCGCTCGCGCCATGGGCACGTGGACGCCGACATCCCGCACCTCGAGCATAACATTGCGAGTGACGCTAGGTGTGGAACGCGTCAGCAACTTCGCTTTTGTTGACGGCGCGGCGCGGACCAACGCATTGGCGCAGCTCGGCTACGAGTGGCGACCATGATGGACGATCCGCCGGTGGTTGCCTTCACGGTGGATCTCGAGCCTGACTGTCCGCCGTTTCTCCACGGGTTCAGGGGAATGGAACAGGGCGCGCCGGCGCTGCTCGAACTACTCGCGGAGGAAGGCGTGCCCGCGACGTTCTTTACCACCGGCGAGGTCGCCAATCGCTACCCCGCGACGGTCGATCGCGTGGTGCGTGAGGGTCACGAGCTCGCGTGCCACGGCATGACGCACACCGCGTTCACGTCACTCGACGCCGAGGCGGCACGCGCCGAGATCGAGAACTCGGCCGCGATTCTGCGTCGCTTCGCGCCGGTCACGTCGTTCCGCGCGCCGTATCTCCGCTTTCCGCCGGCGTACGTCGAACTGCTCGTGCAAAGCGACTTCACGCTCGACTCGTCGCAGGCAAAGTACAAGCTGACGTACTACCGTGACCGATCGTCCACTCGTCTCACGCGGATTCCGGCGTCGGCGACGTCGTCCGTGCTCAGGCTACCACGCGCGGCGCGCGCGGCGTACTTGCGTGCGCTCGCCAGTCCCGTCGTGCTCTTCGTCCATCCCTGGGAATTCGTCGATCTCAGACGCGAGCGTCTCCGGTTCGATTGCCGTTTCAAGACAGGGGACGTGGCGCTCGCTTGTGTGCGGGATGTGCTTCGGTCGTACGCGCGTCGTGGCGCTCGATTCGTGAGAATGCGTGAGCTGGGCTCCGGTGGTGCGATATGAGACGGCGGCTGGCGTGGCGGCTGGCGTGGTTCGGTGCGTGGGTGCTGGCCACCGCGCTGCTCGTGGTGTGCGCTCGGACAGTGGACTGGAATCGCGCGGCCGAAGTCGTAGCGACCGCGCGTCCCAGCTGGCTTGGGATGGCCGTCTTGTTCAACACGGCAATTCTGGTTTGCTGGGCCGCGTTCTGGCGCGCGCTCCTGCCCTCCGGCGAGACGCCGGTCGGCTACCGCCGCATGTTCGAGATCGTCGCCACGGCATCGTCGCTCATGAACACCGTGCCGTTTGGCGGCGGACACGCATCGAGCGTCGTGCTGTTGGTTCGCCGCGCCGGGACGACGCAACGGGGCGCCCTCTCGGTGCTGGCGCTCGATCAGCTTGGCGAGGGCGTCACGAAAGTCAGCTTGTTCGTACTCGTCGCTCTGTTGGTACCGCTCCCGATGTGGATGCGCGCCGGTGTGACGACGGCCTCGCTCGCCGTGGGCGCATGGTTTATCGCCCTGATCGTCGCATCGCGATGGGCGCACGAGCTGCACATACTCAATCACTGGCGGCGGTCGGCCGGCGCGCTCGCGTGTGTCGTCGCGATGAAGGGCGTCGAGGCCCTCGCCCTTGCCGCGGTGCAACACGCCTTTGGTGTTTCGATATCCGCCGGCGGAACGCTACTCGTGCTCGCGGCGCTCATTCTCGGGACGATGCTTCCCGTCGCGCCAGGCAACCTCGGTACCTACGAGGCAAGCGTGTTCCTCGCCTATCGATACCTGGGCGTGTCGCCCGAGCAGGCGCTGACGCTCGCGATCGTCGAG
>DASVYG010000340.1:0-4747 GCA_036392315.1 Gemmatimonadaceae bacterium | reverse complement strand
AACTGCTTCGTCGATCGAGATCATCAATCGCGCGTTGGCGTTCGCCAGAATGCGCGCCTGGCGCTGGAGATACTCGACGACGCGATCGAGCCGCGCCGGTGGGTAGAGCGGAACGGCGATGCCGCCCGCGGCAATAATGCCCATGAACGATTGGAGATAGTCAAGGCTCGTCGGCAACATGATCGCCACCGGGTCGCCCGGCTTCACGCCGCGATCTCGGAGCGACCGGGCGATTCGCGCGGCACCATCCCACAACTCGGCGTACGTGACTCGCTGTGTTCCTCGATCGGTCTGAAGGAGCACGTGCACGCGACCCGGTTCGGCCGTCGCGCGGCGACGAAGCGCTTCGACGAGCGTCGTCACATTGTCGAGACGAAGCGCTGCGACAGGCGGCTGCCGGACGGATGCTGTTGGTGGTGCGTGACGGAGGATCGGGGCGAGCCGTGCAGCGCGCGCGATCTCGCGCGGCGTATCGAGGAGAAGGAAGTGATCGTCGAGCTCGCGCCCGAGCTCCGTCTCCAACCGCATCAACAGCTCGACGCGCTCGAGACTGCCGAGTCCGACGTCCCGGTCCAGAGACGCGGTTGGTGTCACCGCGTTCGCGACGCGGTCACCGCTCAACTCGCGCGCCAGATCGCGCACGACGGCTACGATGCGCTCTTCGGTTCGTTGCTGCGCCTCGACGCCGGCGTCGGGTTCCGTCGCGATCGTAGTCATCTCGACATCGACCGTGGCCAGGGATTCCAGCTCCGCCACGACGGGATTCGCGGAGATCGAGTCATAGGACACGATGTGCTCAATCGTGCGCATTCGGCGTCGGGCATTCCTCGGCGGCGCGAAGGCGCCTGCCGGACAGACACCGCGACACCCGCCGCGTACGATGAAATGAAACCTCCGATCACAAGAACAAGGACGTGGCACATGGCAGAGGCCGCCCAAGCTGTGACCATGTTCCTGTGCGGCGACGTCATGACGGGTCGTGGCGTCGACCAGATTCTGCCGCACCCGTGTCGGCCTTACCTCTACGAACCCGTGGTGAGATCGGCACTCGAGTACGTTGCGCTCGCTGAACGCGCGCATGCGGAAATTTCGCGGCCTGTCGACTACGCCTATGTCTGGGGCGTCGCCTTGGACGAGCTCGAACGTCGAAAGCCCGCCGCGCGCATCATCAACCTCGAGACCAGCATCACGACGAGCGAACGGGCGGCGCCAAAAGGCATCAACTACCGAATGAACCCGGCGAATGTCGGCGTGCTTTCAGTCGCCGGCGTCGACTGCGCGGTGCTGGCAAACAATCACGTGCTGGATTGGGGCGCTCCCGGGCTCATCGAGACGCTGGACACGTTGGCGACCGCCGGCATTCGCGTTGCCGGTGCTGGACGAACGCAGACCGAAGCGGAAGCGCCGGCCGCAATCGATCTGAGTGAAGGTGGGCGAATTCTCGTGTTCGCCTTCGGCGCAGTCGACAGCGGAATTCCGCGCGGTTGGAGCGCCGGGGCCGCGGGTCCGGGAGTCAGCTGGATCGCCGACTACTCGTCTCACACAGTGATTCGCATCGGCGATCTCATCGCCGCGAGCAAGCGCGCCGGCGACATCGCGGTCGCGTCGATCCACTGGGGATCGAACTGGGGTTACGAAATCCCCGAGGAGCATCGGCGATTCGCGTATCAGTTGATCGAGCGTGCCGGCGTCGATCTGGTGTACGGACACTCGTCGCACCACGTGAAGGCCATCGAGGTTCACCGCGGCCGACTCATTCTGTACGGCTGCGGCGATTTTCTGAACGACTACGAGGGCATCCACGGACTAAAGGATTTTCGGGATGATCTCACCATGATGTACTTCCCGACGATCGACACGCGCTCGAGACAATTGACGCAGTTGGAAATGGTACCGTTGCTCATCCGCAGCTTCCGGCTGCAACGTCCTCCGGCTGCTGATTCGCGTTGGTTGTGTGACATGCTGGACCGTGAGTGCCGCCGATTTGGCGCCAGCGTAGTGAAGCGTGACGAGCGAGTGGTGCTCGCGTGGCATTGATACCGGGCTCTGCGAGGCGCTTGAATTCCCCCGATTGTCGCGAGCGACCGCCAATGCTATCGTGGGCTGCTGGCCCACGATAACGCAGAGGTGACAATGAAAGCCCGTGACATCATGACCTCCGATCCCCATGTGACCACGCAACGCGAGCCGGTCTCGCGCGCCGCCGAGATCATGCGAGATCTCGACATCGGCATCGTTCCGGTCGTGGATGATACGTCCTCGATGCGACTGATCGGCGTGATCACCGATCGCGACATTGCGGTGAGGTGCGTCGCAAAGAAACACGGCAGCGCGTGCACCGTCGGCGAACACATGACGTCGGAGCACCTCAATACGGTTCACCCGAATGATGACATCGAGGTCGTGATCGCGTTGATGGAGCGCGACCAAGTTCGACGCATTCCCGTGGTGTCGGACGACAATCGTCTCGCGGGGGTGATCGCTCAAGCCGACTTGGCCACGAAGCTGGAAGCGAACCAGTCACACAAGCTCGAGCACGTTCTCCACCGCGTCTCGGAGCCTCACAAGGTCGCGGCCAGGGTGTGACCTCGATCTCGAATCATGTTTCGAGATCGAAGGATGACCGCGACGCTCAACTCGACGGCGAGTCAGCGCCGCGGCCTCCTTTCAGCAGCGCCAGACCGGAAATGGCGGCGATCACGATGTACATGAACAGCCCGTAGACGCACGCCGGATATCCGAAAATCGTTCCGGGCGCCCCTGGCGACGGACACGCCGCGGCGGTTTGGCCGAAGACCTCACGATAGGTGAGCGTGCCGGAGAACGCGATGCCGACGAGGCTGATCGCGAATATCCACTGGACTGCGCGTCTCATCGACATTGAATGCTCCTGATGTGCTCGGGTGACTGAAAACAGAGAGCCTCCACCGTCGGCATTGCTGCTGTTCAGTGGAGGCTCCCAACCCGCTGGTGGTCGTCAGTTTGTCGATTCGGTACCTCGCATCCGAAAGCTGTATACGGCTCTCGCACGTAAGGCCAACTGGCGATCTTCCCCTTGTCGAACGAGTTCGACGCAGGTGCCCCGTGGTCACGAGGCTTTCGTTGTGTCCAGCGACCTCACAACGTACCCGTCAGCACCGAATTGCTGGTGGGTTGCCTTCCGACGATATCTCGCGAGAAGGCTCCGTCCACAGATTCTCGTCCCGTGAACGCGAGATCAATATCGGTTTGCGGGCGCACCTCGACGATCCGGGGAAACCCTGAATCTGTGTAGGGCGTCCGGCGACCTCGGTGCGATCTCAGTGATGCAGCGTTCAGTGCAGCTCCGCCTCGACGTCATCCACCGATTCATGCAGCCCGACGAGCGTATTTACGCGCATCAGTCCATCCACCAGATTGATGAAGGCTCATACCGCGGAGGGCGGATGAAAAAGGAGGAGGCGGTCGAAAGCGTGGAACGAGCGGGCCACACGATCAACGGCCTGTACGCACGCGCATGGGATACGGCGTTGCACCCGACGGAACACGGATGGCCATCGAGCATCGCGAGCGCGGCCGTCATCCCGGTGCTGAGCGCTGCCTCGCTCGGACAAATGGTCGGCTCAGCGGTGGTGCAGCAGCTTCCCGCCGATCTCTTCGATTCGATTTCGAATTTCGGGAAGCCGAAGAAACCGTAGTAGCTCTTCAGTAGCGCTTCCCTACCCTCGATAGCCCTCGGCGCGCAGCGCTTCGTCGAGCGCGCTCACGAACAGCTCGACGCGCGGAATCTGTGCGTTGTATCCCATCACGCCGACGCGCCACACTTTCCCCGCGAGCGCGCCGAGACCGCCGCTCATCTCGACGCCCATACCGAGCAGGCGCCGGCGAACGGCGGCTTCGTCGAGGCCGGCCGGGCAATTGATGACGTTGATCGTGGGGCCGCGACTCGCCGGCGGCGGAAACAACGACAGGCCGAGGCGATCGAGCCCGCGCACCAGCGCATCGTGCGCGCGACGATGCCGCTCCCATCGCGCCTCGAGACCCTCCTCGAGGATGAGTCGCAGCGCCTCGTGAAATCCGTAGATGCTGGCGACGGGCGCCGTGTGGTGAAACGCGCGCGTTCGATGCGCACCGCCTTCTCCCCAATACTGAAAGAGCAGCGAGAGATCGAAGTACCAGGTCGACGGTTTCTGCTTGCGCGCGCGCACAGCCGCCATCGCGCGGGGCCCGATGGTGATCGGCCCGAGTCCCGGCGGCGCGCCGATGCATTTCTGACTGCACGATCCCGCCGCGTCGACGCCGAGCGCGTCGATCTCGATGGGTACGCCCCCGAGGGACGTCACACAGTCGATCGCGACGAGCGCGTCGTACCGCCTCGCCACCTCCACCATCTCGGGAATGGGCTGATACGCGCCGGTAGTCGTCTCGGCGTGAACGAACGCAACGAGCTTGGCCGGACGCTCCGCGAGCAGCTTCTCGACGTCCGAGGGATCGACCACCTCACCCGGCGGCACTTCCACGGTGCGCACGTCGGCGCCCGCTCGTCGCGCCATCTCGGCGAGGCGCTGACCGAAGTATCCCATCACGCCGACGATCGCGCTGTCGCCTGGCTCGAGCAGATTCAGCATGATCGTTTCCAATCCCGCCGAGCCGGTGGCGGAAATCGGAACCGTGTGATGATTGCGCGTCCGAAACACGGCGCGGAGCGCCTCCATCGTCTGATTCATCGTCTCGACGAAATACGGATCGAGATGGCCGATCGGGTTCA
>DASVYG010000339.1:0-2117 GCA_036392315.1 Gemmatimonadaceae bacterium | reverse complement strand
GTGATCGAGAATCACCGACTTGCCATCCTTCGACCAGCCGGCGACGCCGTAGATCGGCTTCTCATAGGGATGATCATCCGCATCGTCGACGAAGCTGATCTTGTCGCCGGCGGCGAGCGCGACACCGCGGCCGGTCTCCATGTTGTAGGCGTACACCTTTTTGTCTTTCAGATACAAGAACCACTTTCCGTCGGGCGAGCTCCCCATCGTGCGCGTGAGACCTTTGTCGATCAGGGCGCGATCGCCGGTCTCGGTGTTGACGCGATAGAAGTCCGCCTTGTTCCCGCCCCACTGCACCTCCCCTCGGTACGTCGTGTCGATGCGGCCGAGTGCCCAGCGTGGGTCGGGCGTCGGCGTGACGTTGCGCATCACTTCGTCGGACACGCGCACGAGCTTTCCCGTCGACACGTTGAAGACGGCGGGCAAGGTGGCGCGACGCTCCTGCGCGATGCGGACGATCTGAACCGACTGGACCTCTGCGTCCTTCCAATGCCACACGTCGACGTTGGCCTGTGGCTCGGTGCTCGGCGCCTTGTCGGGTTCTTGCTCTTTGAGTCCGACGTAGATGCGCGAGCCGTCTCGCGTCCACCGGAGGGCGGTGAGCTCGCTCAACACGTGCGTCGTCGGGAAGGTGGCGTCCTTGGCCGGATCATACTCGATGAGCTGCGGCTTGGCGGCGCTCACGTCGCGCCACACGAGCAATGCGTTGTCCCGCTGCGCGCTCTCCTTCTTCTTGTCGCCGCGCAGGACGGCCAACGCGTCGTTCTTGTCGCCCCACGTCAACTGATCGAAGTCGGCGGTGGCGGAGCTCAGCACTTTCGATTGACCCGTCGACAGATCGACCAGGTACACGCCGTTGCCGACACGCTCGGCGGCATCGACGGTGTAGGCGAGCATCCGGCCGGCGTCGTCGAAGTCGTACAGGTTGACGTTGCCGATGTTCTGCGTGGTGCCGGTGGAGAGATCGCGCAGCACGAGATCGGCGCCGTTTTGCTTGGCCGCCGGATTGGCTTTGTTCGTCCGGACGGCGAGAAATCTCGAGCCTTTAGAGAACTTGAACGTGGCGGCATCCGGCACCGGATACTTGTCGCCGGTCGTGAGGTCGAGTACCTCGAACCGCCGACTCGGCGCTGCAAAGGGGACGGCGCCAGCCTGGGCGCCCCGGCCACCACCACCGGCGCGTCCACCGCGTCCGCCTCGTCCTTCACTGGGGCTCACGAAATAGCCGATGAAGCGCGAGTCGTCGGAGAATTGCGCGCCCGAGCCGAGGGGAATCGTGTGCGTCTTGCCGCCGGCGAGCTGGCGAATGAAGAGCGTGTCGTCGCCCTCGTTGGGCTGGTAGGCGTAGGTCATCCACGCGCCGTCTGCCGACAGCGCCGAGCCGTTGATGCGCTTCCACCGTGCGATATCGGCGAGTCCGAGAATCTTCTTGGCGCCCGGGTCGCCCTTGGCCGTTGTCGACGCGGCGCCGGATCCAAGGGTGGCTTGTGCGACGAGCGGAGCGGACGGCGCGAGCATGAACGCGCAGATGAACGCAAGACGGAGTGCGGTGTGGCGAGGCATGAAATCTCCAGCGGGCATCGTGGCAGGGATGCCGAATATACGCGTAAAGACGGGCGGTTGTTGGCGTTGGTTGCTGGCCTGAGCCTCTGCGCCCCACGGCTCGCGCCGAGGTAGCATATTCCGGGATGCGAATCGTTATCGCTGTCCTCTCCCTCGCCGCGGCCACGGGGTGTACGACACTCCAACGCCTTCGACCGGCGAAAGCTCCGCCGCCGGTAACGCACGCTTCCTCTCGTCCGATTCCGTATCCCGTCTTCGAGACGAACGGATTCGCCCGCGCTGTCGCCAAAGGCACGCGGACACGCACCGGCGAGCCGGGACCGAACTACTGGCAGCAGTTCGCGCACTATCGCATCGACGCCGAGCTGGTGCCGGCCACGAGCCAGGTGACGGGCCGAGAGAGCGTTCGATACTTCAATCGCTCGCCGGACACGCTGCGGGCGGTGTGGGTGCACCTCAACCAGAACCTGTTCGCGCCGTCGTCACCGCGCGTCGTGGAGACGCCGGTCACGGGTGGTACGGAGATCTTTCGCGTCGCCGCGTGGGGACAAGCG
>DASVYG010000338.1:0-11437 GCA_036392315.1 Gemmatimonadaceae bacterium | reverse complement strand
GCTCGGGCACCGTGCACCTCTGTGCGCTCCTCGGAACGTGTTCTGGCCGAAGCGCTGATGCGTCGAACACTGGATGCGGCGCGCCTCCGCGGGTGGGAGACGATTCTTCCGCCTCCCACCCGTCCATGGCCGTTAGGCCGGATAGAAGCGGAGTTGGAGCAACTTGAGGCCGTTGTTCTGGTAGTTCCAGAAGAAGTTCTGGAGACAACCGTTGAACAGCGGCACGCTCACGGTCGTCGCCGTCGTCACGCCTAGGCACGCGGCGAGGGCGGCGTTGGTTGTCGGGTCGACTGCAATCGAGAGGAAGAGCAGGTCGGTCGACACGTTCTGAAACTTCGCGTTCTTGGTACGCGTGATGGTCAGCGTCGCGAGAGAACAATCGACTTCCTGAGTCACGACGCCGGTGACAGGATCGGTTACCGCGACGGTGGCGCACGTAGTCATATTCGCGGAACCACCAGGCTTGCCGAGAGCGCGCGCCCACACCGTCCATGTGGTCGACACGTCGGCGGGGAGCTGGAACGTTGCGCCGTTCGCGTCCGTGGCGTTCGCGTCGAGCACCTGGAAGCTCTCACCAGCCGGCGCGGGGACGAGGAAGATCTTGTCCTGCTTGCTGATGGTGTTGAAGTCCTTGCCGTTGAGTGACGCCGCGGTGTCGCCGCCGACGAGCTGAACGAAGATCGTGTGTCCGTCGCTCCCGGTCATGTCGGCGGTCTTGTCCTGGGGCACGCCGATGATATTGAGATTGTAGTGCGCGCCACTGGGCGCACCGTTGCCGGTCGACGCGACGGACGAGAGCGCGGCGTCGGGCTGACGGACTGACGCGGCCGTCGGTGAATCGCAGGCGGCGAGGGTGGCGGCGGCAAGCGTGGCAAGTGTCGCGATTGCGCCAAATCGCGGGCGGTGGGTGTGCATCTGCGGACCTCTATCGTGAAGCGTTTGGCGGCCCGACTGGCGTGGCGCGCTCGATGGGAGAGCGAACGCGCGGTAGCCTCGTAGCTTTGCGCCCCCGCCTTTCGACGGGTTTGCCGTTGTCGGAGACCTGGGGGCGTGCCCTCAGGCTTCGCGTCTAGACCCGGTAACGGGTCCCCCTAAGAGTCAAGCGATCAAGACTACTCGGGCCGGCCAACTAATACTGTGCGGTGGGTTACGTCAGGCTACCGGTTCAGGTAATTCAGCGCATTCTGGTCGGCAGCGCTGAAGCAGAGGCGTCAAAATCCTCACCGACGCCGCCAACGAAGGCGTCGAAGACGAACAGGAGATCGACGCGTAGTCGTTCTTAGCTCGGCGCCAAACGCGCTGAGCGGGTCCCCGCTCCGGGAGCTGCACACCGTGACCAGTTTCGTTATCGTCTCGCCCTAGAGTCTAAGCGCACGAGGGTGGATAACGTTGGCTTTAGTCTTTTGGTATCGATCCTGAACGGCCCCGCAGCCGAGCTTCGCGTTAGGCGGCACAAATCAGCCTTAGGTCGACGAGGAAGTAATCATGTCCAACGCGCGCATGCGGCGCTTCACCGGCATACTTGCCCTAGCGTCCGTCCTTCTATGGCTCGCCATTTTCCCACTGTACACGCTGGGGAGTGGGCGATGGCGAGCGTGTTGTACGGCGTAACGCAGACCCATTTGCCGACGCCGTTGATGGCAAGGGTATCGGTGTGCTGGCGGGCTGGGGGTCGGCCGAGCGGGCTGCGGGTACCTCGCCGGCGAGTGCGTTGCGATCGGAATGAACGTCAAAGGAGTGACATGTTTTTAACGCGCCCGCCGGGCGTCCTATCGCGAGCTGCTGACCTTGACCCAGGGGACAGTCAGGCTATGCGTCCTAGGCGATGCACTGGCGAGCGCGACATGCTACCCGTTGCGTCAACGCAACCATTCGCTCGGCCGACCACGAAGCTCGACAACTCTTCCGCCGAGGTCTTTCGTTCGCGGCTGGAAGAATGCCCTGGGTGGAGATCCTGTAAACGAGCGAAACTCATTGATCATGTGCGCCTGATCGCAAAACCCCTTCGCTGTGGCTACCGACGCCCATCGCGCCACGTCAGTCGAAAGCAGCGACTGAACGAGCGACTGGAATCGCGTAATTCGCGCAAAGAATTTTGGACTCATCCCCGTCGACGCGTGGAACTCGCGCCCGAATTGGCGACGATCGACTCCCGACATCGCGGCGAGCGCTTCGATCGACACTCGCCCGCCGCGCGATTGCAGTAAATGGGAGGCGGTGTCACCAACGGCAACAGGGCTGGAGTACGATTGCGCTCGGCCCAGCACCTCGGCGCCGATCATTCGGAGTGCCACTCGGGGTTCGAGGCAAATCGCGGCTTCGGTGAGGCGATCGGTGACGTCGTGAGGCCAGAGATCCGAAAGCGGCACGAGCTGGTCGACAAGAGCGGACGCTGCGACACCGAAGACCGGCGTCGTCATGGATGGCGGCATCACCACGCCGACCGCCGTGATGGTTCGGCCAAGGCGAAGAATGAGCGGCTGGGTTATCCCTCCGATCACGCAAGCGCGCGGAAGCAACGATGACCGCACGAGCGACCGGCCGGCGGCCCATGAATCGCCGACATTGAAAACGAGTGAAACGTGCGTGCTCGGCAGAATCGTGTTCAGGAGGGGATCCCAATGCTCGAGCCAATACTCGCGATCACCGAGCGCGTTGACGCTGACGCTCGGGCGACCCGGCTCGCGACTCCGCGTCTCGTAGGACCATGATGACGCGATCGACAGCGATCCCGCGACTGCCGTGTGCTCCGTATAGAGAATGCCGGTATCAGACATCTGAAAGCGTGAGGGCGCGCGGGGTCTTGCCGTCGATGTCGGTAAAGCCGTACTCGGTCGCGAGCGCCGCGGCAACGAGAATCTTCCCTGTTCGATGCATCACAGCGGGGTCTGCCGCAAGGGCCGCAACCGCCCGCCCAATGAACTCGGGTGATTCGGAATTGCTCAGGTCCAGGAACTGCGCTGCTTCCATGACTTTTTCGGTCCGCACGAGACCTGGATAGAGCGAAACGACCGTGACTCCGTAGGGTTCCAACTCCTTCGCCATGTCCGCGGTCAACTTGTCCGTCGCGGCCTTTGAGACACCATAAGCGACGTTCCCGATGTGTTTTTGCGCCGCCCAGAACGAGACGTTGACGATGAGCCCGCGCCTTTGCCCGATCATCGCGCCGGCCGCTCGCTGACTTGCGTGGTAGTGCGCTCGCACCCCAGCGTTGAACATCGAGTCCCATCGCCAAAGCGGTTGCTCCCAGAACGGCCGAGGCCATGTGAACGCCCCGTCTTCTACCATGCGCTCGTAGCCACCCCAGACGTTGTTGACCAAGACATCGATTGCTCCACCGTCGGCCAGGATTCGATCAAATGCGGCGTCGACTTCGACGTCGTTCTCGTGATCGCAGCAAATCGGCCTGATCGACTCGTACGCGGTCTCGTGCTTGTCGATCGTACGACCCGTGGCGAACACCGTCGCGCCCTGAGTCGCGAGCTCGCGCGCGATTCCGCCCCCGACGCCGTACGTCGCGCCGGTTACCACCGCGATCTTGCCCTCGAGTCTCATTGAACAAAGATACGAGACGTTTCGTCCAGTGTATTGGAGAAATTGGCGCGGCGTCGCGGGGCGCCGGGTGGGCATACGTGATGTACCGTCGTGACTCGAGAGAGTCGACACTTCTTTCGACCGATCATGCGGCCGGCCATACGGAGGAGGCCAGAGCGTATGTTGTCCGCGTTCGCTTGCCCGACTTCCCACTGGCCTCGCACGTTTTCGTGAAGCGCATCGACTTTCCCATTGGCAACGCGAAAAGGACGCGAGCACCGCCGGCCGTCGTTGACAGGTGCGTCGACGCGCCCGACGTGATGGCTCGCCAGGACGACACGGAAACGTGCTTTCCCGAGGCCTCGGGCGCGCGCTATCGCTTCGCGTCGCTCCTTAGTTCGCCGACACTCAATACGAGTTCCCAGCCACGATAGTGGTCTGGGTCACGACTTCAAAGTTGTTCGAGTCCCCGATTAATTCCGCGACCTCTTTGGCAAACTCCCCAAACAGCGTCCCACTAGGATTCGATTGATTTGTCGCAACGAGTGGGAGGCTCGCCCAGCGGAGACGGGCGTCGTTGACAATGTTTTCAACTTCCTTCCTAAGACCCTCGTCATTGAAGGGTCGACGCGCAATGTTTGCTCAGTTGGGATTGCAAGTCTGACGGAAGCGACGCGCACCTGGCCGTCTATCGACACGCACGCCGTTCGCGATCGATGGGTGGCGACTTCATAGTCCTCAGCCTCGCCAGCGCCCGTTCCGACTGATACGTTCTCAGTGCGCCCGTCGCGCCTCTCTTGCCTAGCGAGCTCAATACGGACTCAGTCTCTGCGCTCAACTCCGCTCTCTTCGGCCGCTACGCGATCGAGCGCGAAGTGGGCGCCGGCGGCATGGCGACCGTATATCTCGCGCGCGATCTCCGCCACGAACGACACGTGGCGCTCAAGCTGTTCAATCCGGAGCTCGGCGCCGTACTCGGCGTCGAACGCTTCTTGAGCGAAATCAAAGTCACGGCAAACCTCCAGCATCCGAATTTGTTGCCGCTGTTCGACAGCGGCGAGGCGGCCGGATTGCTGTTCTACGTCATGCCGTTCGTCGATGGCGAATCGCTGCGCGCGCGACTCGAGCGACAGAAGCAGCTTCCCGTCGATGAGGCGGTGCACATTGCTACCGGGATTGCCGCCGCACTCGACTACGCGCACCGCCATGGCGTGATCCATCGCGATCTCAAGCCCGAGAATATTCTGCTCCACGAAGGTGAGCCGCTCATCGCCGACTTCGGGATCGCACTCGCTGTGAGGAAGGCCGCTGGCGAACGCATCACCCAGACGGGATTGTCGCTCGGGACTCCGCTGTACATGTCGCCCGAGCAGGCCACCGGCGATCGAGACGTCGATGCACGCACCGACATCTATTCGCTCGGCGCGGTTCTTTATGAAATGCTCAGCGGTGAACCGCCGCATACGGGTGCGACGGCGCAGGCCATCATGGCGCGGCTTATGACGGAGGAACCGCGTCCGCTCACGATGATCCGGCGCAACGTTCCCCCGCACGTCGAGGCGGCTGTGTCACGCGCGCTCGAGAAGCTGCCCGCGGATCGGTTCCAGAACGCCGGCGAGTTTCGCGACGCGTTATTGATCCCTTTGGCGACGTCCGCGTCGACATCGTCGGCACGCGCCCGGCGGACGTGGCGCCTCGCGCGATATGCGTTGTGGACGGCCGCCGCGGCCGCCCTTGTGTTGCTCGGCGTGGCGGCGGGGAATCGGTCGGGCGTCGCACTCGCGCCGCCGCTCGTCACGCGGTTCGACATGGTCATCAAGAGCTCGACGCCGGTCGACCCGGCCATTGAATGGCTCGCGATCACACCGTCCGGATCGCACATCATGTACGTGGGACGTGGGAGCGGGGGCTGGCAACTTTTCGCTCGCGCGCTCAATGAGGATTCTTCGCGGGCAATCGCCGGGACCGAGGGAGCGGCCACCGCCGCGTTTTCCCCCGACGGCGAGTGGATTCTGTTTCGCACCAACGACGACCGCGGAAGGAGCTTGAAGAAGGTCCGCTGGGGCGGCGGCACGGCGGTGGAGATCGCGAAGGACGCCAGGTTCGCCTCGTGGGGCTCCAAGGGCGACATCGTCTACCAATCGAACGTCGGACGAGTCGGATTGTGGCGGCTTCCAGCGGATGGCGGCGCCGCGGTCCAATTGACACGACCAGACTCCACAACCACCGACATCTACGACCCCAACGTGTCGTTTCTCCCAGCCGGTGATGCCGTGCTGTTCACGATCTTTGAACACCGGAACAGCGACGGCACCGCGGGGCGCTTGGCCGCCGTGACGCTCGATGGCCGCATCAAGCGATTCGGTGTCGCCGGTGCCTTTCCGGTCTACGTGAACCCAGGATACGTGTTATTCCTCAGTGCCCCGCACCAGGTGTCCATTGCTCCGTTCGATGCGCGGAGGCTCGAGTTCACCGGCCCGACAACGACCGTTCTCGACGGCATCGTGACGCGTCCTGCGGGCATGCCGATCTTCGCGGTGTCGGCCAACGGTCAGGTCATGGCTTATCGCCGCGCTGATGCAGAATCACGCTTGGCCATCGTGGCGGACGGCGGTCAAACGACACCGTTGCCGGGCGACGCGCGTACGTATCAGCACCCTCATCTCTCGCCCGACGGGAAACGCGTCGCGGTCGAGGTCTCGACGAAGGGTAGCCAACATGACGTGTGGGTCTACGACATCACGTCCACCGCGCTGACGCGACTCACACTCGACGGACACTCGGGTAATCCAGTCTGGTCGCCGGATGGCAAGCGCATTGCCTTCTCGCGTGACGAAGGACGGGTGAGTGGGACACATGTCTTCTCGATCGCATCGGACGGCAGCGGTCAGCCGGAACTGTTGGTCGGCGGATCGGCGAGCCAGTGGCCCGGTCAGTGGACGCCCGATGGTCAAACGTTCATCTACGATGAGCGCGCCCGGACCGAGCGAATGCACATCATGGCGATCACGAACGGCGTGCGCCGACAGATGGTTGTGTCGGCCCAGTACGAGGCGCGGCTTCCCGCCGTTTCGCCGGACGGCAGATGGTTGGCCTACACGTCCGACGAGACGAATCGTACGGAAGTGTACGTGCGGCCCATCGCGGCCGGCGCAAGCGGGAAGTGGCAGGTGTCGACCGAGGGCGGTACGCAGCCCGTGTGGTCGCGAGACGGCAAGACGCTGTACTATCGCGGGAACCAAAGCATTCTTGCCGCATCGATCGATGCCGGCCCCTCGGCAATCAGCGTCGGCCCACGCCGCGTGTTCGCGCCCGACCGCTTCACGATGAACAACACCATCAACTTCTCGACGACCGCGGACGCAAATCGATTGATGGTGCTAATCCCGACGGGGGAAGCGGCCCACGTCGCCGTCGTCGTGAACTGGATGGATGAAGTAAAGGCCAAGCTATCCGCCGGCCAAGCCAAGTAGCGGGCCAAACGGCGGTTAGAGTTTCGTGACTCAGGCTTTCCTAACACCGCTGCTGACAACGAGGACACTCCGTCGGGGTGCATTCGTCGGAGCTGTGCCATCGTCGAATGGGCGGCTGCAGAATGCGCAGCGTTTCACTCCCCACTTCATGTCGTATGTAACGTCTCCAACCGGATCAAACGACCAAACTGCCGATCACGTGGCCGTCCGACTCGATCGACGCCGCACGTTCTGAGGCGAGACGTCCCCGAGTACTCACGACTCTCGAGCAGCTGAAGGCACTCGCGCCAAGGCCCATCGAACGCTCTGCGCCGGCGCTCAAGCCGACGACCGACGCAGATCCCTCCGAACATCATCCGTCAGCGTGGGCGGAGGCGGTTCATCTCGGCAAGGTCCGCGCTCGCCGGAAAGCCCAAGGTCTCGACGTCTCTGTCCGCGCGATCGCCACTGAGGTCGGGTGCAGTCGAGGCCACGTTGGCGATCTGCTGCCGATCGGAGACGCCTTCAAAGAACCGATGCTGCAGTTCATCGGCGAGAACGATAGTCGCGACGCTGGGCACGTGCGGTTAGCTCGACTGTCCTTTCGCACGCTGCGTTCGCTCGCCCGCCTTCCCACTGACCTCGGGCGAATTCGCGAGGTACGGCGACTCACCGCCGCCTAACTGAGCACTGAAATCTGTCGAGCGCGAGATTCAGCACTATGTCGTCGGCGCCGACGGGACGGCCCTGCGACGCCTAAGCACGCAGGCTCAATAGACAGCGCCAGAGATGCGCCAGTGCCGCATTTCGGCGATCACTGTCCTCTAGCAGTGACACGCCCCACCCTTCGCGCGCCTGTTCTGCTTCGCTGCCCATTCGGCCGAATCGCCTGCCCGCCTCCCACTCCGCCTGGGACGTCGAAAGCCCGTGCTCGCGCAATCTCGCCACGTCCATCGACCGGTGGAATTTGGGCTCCTCGCGCAGCTCTCCATTGACGGCGCGGCGGTTGAACAGCGCCTTTACGCGAGACAGGGGGGCGAGCGATTGAACGAACGTCGCCCGCAGGAATGAGCGAGCGGATCGGCGCGATCACCGCGCCGTTCAAGGACTGGCGTCGGTTGGTTGAGCTAATGCAGGCTGGCGGATCGGTTACCTACAGTGGCCCGCTGAAGGTTAGAACTGGCATGACGTCAGCGTCGTTCTCGGTCATCATCACCATGATGCACAACCGGCTATCGACGGTGCCCGAGTGGATTTCGTTTCCGCGGGCGCGCCGAAGGGATAGTCGGAACATTAGAGGGCTCTAATATTTAACAGTCCTTCGCGGTCCGCTAGTGCTCTTCGCAATCCTCCTCAAGCAGGGATGATCGCGTGACAGAATCCGACCGGCAACTCCTTGCCCCACTGTTGACCTCGGGTGGCCCGTACATGTTCGGCCGCGGCGGCGACAGCCCCGCCGAGATCGCCGAGTTTGAGCGCAGGGCTGAGCCGTTGCTCGCGGTGTGCAAGCCGCGGGTGACGGCAGGCGGTGGGCGCGACGGAGCGTGAGAGCGTGAGCCTCTTTGCCCTTGATCCCCTCGTCGCGTATTATCGTGGCAACCAGGAGGCGGGCAATGACGGCGCAGTCGTGGCAGATCAGCGGTCAATACTTCGAGACGTGCAGTTGCGATTTCGTATGTCCCTGTCTTCCCGGGCAGATGGCCGTCGAGCCAACGAAAGGTTCGTGCACGTTCGCGATGGCTTTCCAGATCGAGCGCGGGACGTTCGGCGACCTACAGCTCGATGGGCTCGGGTTCGTCGTGCTCGGGTTCACGCCCGAGGCAATGGGGAAAGGGAACTGGTCGGTTGGCGTCGTTGTCGACGAAAAGGCCAGCGCGGAGCAACGTGATGCGATCGTAGCAATGGCGAGCGGCGGTGCCGGTGGGCCGATGTCCGCGTTGTCCGGTCTCGTCGGCAGTTTCCTGGGCGTGGAATCGGCACCGATCCGGTTCGAGTCGAGCGGCTCGAGCTGGTCAGTCAGAGCGTCGAGCCTCGTCGACATGTCGGCGGCACCGGCAATGGGCGTCAATCCGAACGCCACGGAGCCGCTGTACCTGCAGAACACCGGTCATCCGGCAAACGATCGTTTCGCGCTTGCGAAGGCGTCGAAGAGTCACGTCCGCGCGCTTGGCTTGGCGTGGGATGATGTGAGTGGAAAGAACAACGGCCAGTACGCCCCGTTTTCATGGCGCAGTGCGTAATGGCGGGTCGGTCGCGGTAATGCTTCGCCGCGACCACATCGTCATCGCGGCCTGCGTCGTTCTCATCACGGCGCTCGCGTGGGCGTATTTGCTCCACATCCACGGCGCGATGTCCATGGACATGGGTATGCCGTGGACGCCCACTGACGTGTTCTTCGCGTTCGTGATGTGGAGCGTGATGATGGTCGGCATGATGACGACGTCAGCCACGCCGGTGCTTCTTCTCTTCGCGAGCTCGCAAGCTCGACGCCCGCATGGTGGCGTCCCATGGGCGACACCGCTCTTCGGTCTGGGCTACCTCGCGATCTGGGTCGGGTTCAGCGCGTGTGCCGCGCTCGCGCAATGGATAACGCGCGACGTCGCGCTCCACTGGCCGAGCGCGTCCAGTGCGCGAGTCGGCGGCGCGGTTCTGGTCGCCGTCGGCCTGTATCAGTGGACGCCGCTCAAGCGCACATGCCTCACGCGGTGCCGCAGCCCGCTGGGATTCTTTCTATCAAGCTGGCGCGAGGGACGATTCGGCGCGTTCCAAATGGGTCTGCATCACGGTGTGAACTGCCTCGGCTGCTGTTGGGCGTTGATGGCCGTGCTGTTCGTGGTCGGCGTGATGAATCTCGCATGGGTCGCGGCGCTCACGGTGTTCGTGCTGCTGGAGAAGATCGGGCCCGGTGTGAGTGGCACGGCGCGGCTCGGCGGCGTCATCCTGATCGTCGCCGGGATCCTGTTGATGGCGGGCATGACCGGACTTGTTTCGTAAGACGACCGGGGCGAGAACGACTGACTGTTCATCGGACCCCAGCGGGATTGCGCCGATGGGGAGGGCAGTGGCGCTGTCGCCGGGCTCGCACCGTTTTGACTCCTTTGGGCGTACCGCAACTCAAGCGGAGGAGATTCGGCGTCTGCGCCGGTGGTCGTGAGCGCGGACTGCGGTGCGGGCTTGGCAATCCGTCGCCCAGCGAATGGGCGCATCGTGGGCGGATCGCGCGCCTCGCGGTCCGCCGCGCCGCGTGCACCCAGGCGAACTTCAACGGGAACTGGGTGTAGTGATACGCTACTTACCCGGGGGGACGGCGGAACGGATTCTCTGCCGCTCGTATCGTTGACAGTTCAGCTCGAGACAGGGGGAATCGACGCCGAGCCGCCGCAGGGCACAAGCTCATGGCCGGCCGGCACTGTGGTCCCGGTCCAGTTCGCGGCGCAAGCACGCTATCAAACGCCACTCGTGTTTATGGATGACACGCTCTATGACTCGCTGCGCGTCGTCACCATGAACCAGGCGCATACGATCGCCGCTGTCGCCGACCAGGACTACAACCAGGATCCTGAGGTGCTGGCTTTGCGCGATCGCCTTCGCGATCTCGTCAACGCCCAGTCGCCGCAAGCCTACGCGCAGTACTTGGTCTGGCTCTCCGACTTGTCCGCCGCGGTCGTGGCAAATCCCGACTCACTTGAATCCAAGTTGCGCATCGCCGAGTACCTTCAGTTTGACCTGGGAAACGCGGCAGACAGGGCGGCGCTGCTGGCGTATGACGCGAAGGTTGGCGGAACAGGATATGAGGCCTACGGGGCGCCTGGGGCAAGAACAGTGGCGATCGTCGATTCTGCCCATTTCTTCTCGCCCCCGCCGCCGGTCCTGATAACCCGGATCGGAGCTCGACGTGCCGCGACCGCCGCGCCGGCGCCGCGAAAGGTGACGTATATGTACGTCAACGGAATCCGAACGACATTAAGAGAAGTCAACGACGTCACGAATCACTCGGGAACCGTTGTTCGTCTCGGAGATGTCATCGTGGCCGATAGCGTGCTCAATGCGAACGCCCGAGTCACGTTCTTTTACAACCGAAATGTCGCCGCACAACTGAAGGCGTATGACTCACTAAGTACGTGCAAGTCGGACGCTGCCCGCGGTAGCGGCATCCGCCATGGCCTCTACCTCGCTGTGCGACTCGCCAAATGCACAGTTGGCGATCCGGCGGTCAAGATTGTCAGGGCAGTTGCCGAGAACGATTTCGTCGAGAGCATGAACGAACTGAAGCGAATTCTCTACTACGTTCCAGCCGGACCACCGCCCGCCGACGCCGACAGCCTGGCTGAGCGATTGGTTGCTTACTATGATCGAGATAGCTCCGACGTCATTCTTGTCACGCACTCGCAAGGCAACATGATTCTCGCTGATGCACAACGCATCATTAGTAATCTCAATTTGCAGTTCCA
>DASVYG010000337.1:0-1675 GCA_036392315.1 Gemmatimonadaceae bacterium | reverse complement strand
GCTCCGGCCGGGCGATTACGTCGTCCACCTCGAGCACGGCGTCGGCATCTATCGCGGCATCGAGACGATCTTCGTCGGCCAGAGCACGATCGAGGTGGCGGTCGTCGAGTACGAGGGCGGGGACAGGCTCAACGTTCCACTTTATCGTATAGATCAGCTCGAGCGCTATCGATCGGCGGGCGATATCTCCGAGGACGCGCCGCCGCCACGATTGCACCACCTCGGCGGCAAGCGCTGGGCGCAGCAGCGCGAGCGGACGCGCATCGCGATCCAGGAGATGACGGTCGAGCTGCTCGACCTCTACGCGCGTCGAAAAATTGCCGTGCGTCCCCCGCATGTGCCCGATACGCCGTGGCAGCGGCAGCTCGAGTCGGCGTTTCTGTTCGAGGACACGCCCGATCAGCGTACTGCCACGGCACAAGTCAAAGCGGACATGGAAGGCACGCGTCCCATGGATCGATTGCTCGTGGGCGACGTCGGCTACGGCAAAACGGAAATCGCGGTACGGGCCGCGTTCAAGGCGGTACAGTCGGGCCGGCAGGTCGCCGTGCTTGTGCCGACGACGATTCTCGCCGATCAGCACCAACGCACGTTCACCGAGCGCCTCGCCGATTTTCCGCTGCGCATCGCCGCGCTGAGCCGTTTCCAGACGACGAAAGAGCAAACGCAAATCATCGCCGAGCTCAAAGAGAAGAAAGTCGATATCGTGATTGGCACGCACCGGTTGCTCAGTCCCGACGTCGAGTTCCCGGAGTTGGGGCTGATCGTCGTCGACGAGGAGCATCGGTTCGGCGTCAAGCACAAGGAACGGCTCAAACAGCTCAAGCTCCAGACGGACGTGTTGACGCTCACCGCGACGCCGATCCCGCGCACGCTGCACCTGTCGCTGGCCGGCCTCCGCGACATGACATTGATGCAGACGCCGCCGCGCGACCGCTCGCCGGTGTTGACGTACGTCGAGCCGTGGGACGACGGCTTGATCGACGAAGGCATCTCGCGCGAGCTCGATCGTGGCGGACAGGTGTTCTTCGTCCACAATCGCATCGAGACCATCCACGCGATCGCCGACCACGTCACGCGCGTGGTGCCACGCGCGCGAATCGCGGTGGCGCACGGACAGATGCGCGAGAAAGAGCTCGAGGAGGTCATGCACCGGTTCGTGAGCGGCGAGGTCGACGTCCTCGTGTCGACGATGATCGTCGAGTCGGGTCTCGACGTGCCGAACGCGAACACGATGTTCGTGAATCGCGCCGACAATTTCGGGCTGGCGCAGCTCTACCAGCTTCGCGGACGCGTCGGCCGGTCGCACCGCCGCGCCTACTGCTATCTCATGGTGCCCGATTCGGTCGATCCCGAGGCCGAGCGTCGCTTGCAGGTGCTCGAGCACCACACCGAGCTCGGCGCCGGCTATCGAATCGCGCTCAAGGATCTCGAGATGCGTGGGGCGGGGAATCTCCTTGGCGCGGAACAGTCTGGCTTCGTCCATGCCGTTGGGTTCGACATGTACTTGCGGATGCTCGAGGAGACGGTGACGCGGCTCATGTCGGGAGATGCCGCACCCAAGCTCGTCCCATCCGACGTCACCATCGACACGCCGAACTACCTGCCCGACGACTACGTCGTGGCCCAGGACGCGAAGATCGACCTCTACAAGCGGCTTGCCCGGTTTACGGCT
>DASVYG010000336.1:0-25813 GCA_036392315.1 Gemmatimonadaceae bacterium | reverse complement strand
CGGCTCATGTCGGGAGATGCCGCACCCAAGCTCGTCCCATCCGACGTCACCATCGACACGCCGAACTACCTGCCCGACGACTACGTCGTGGCCCAGGACGCGAAGATCGACCTCTACAAGCGGCTTGCCCGGTTTACGGCTCCGCAGGAGATCGAGGCCCTCCGCACCGAGTTGCGAGACCGGTTTGGCCCGCTTCCGGCCCCCGCGGAGACGATGCTCGCGCTGGCCCAACTGCGGATCATCGGCGGCGCATTGGGGATAGAAGGAATCCTGGTGCGTGGTAATGAGGCTCGTATTACCTTTAGAGATTCTGCCGCGCCCAGAGTCAAGGGATTGTCCGCGGCCTTCCACGACGTGCAGTTCCAAGCGGAGGTCCGGCGGGCTGTTCCGCTGTCACTGAAATTGACCCGCCTCGGCGGCGCCCCATTGCTCGAGGGGCTGGTCCGGGCACTCCGCGGGCTCGTCAGTTGACGTTCTTCCTTCCTCGAACATTCACTTCACCTCTCGCCTCGGTCTATCAGTCCATGCGCTCTCGTTCCCTCATTGCCCTCGCCGCTTCAGCTACGATGTTGACGGCCTGTGACGGGCTCAAGGAAGCCCTGACGGCCCACGTTGACGTCGTGGCTCGCGCCGGATCGCAAGAGTTGTCCGTCACGCGGCTCGGCGATCTCCTGGGCAATGCAAAGATCCAGGTGCCTGTGACGCGCGAGAACGCGGCGATCATCGCCGACATTTGGGCCGGCTATCAGCAGATGGCCTACGCGGCGGCGCACGGTGACTCGCTCAACGACAAGAAGGCGATCGATCAGGCGCTCGCGCCGATCTACAACATGGGTCGCCTCCAGCGCTTCATGGATTCGATCTCCAAGACATTCAAGGTGGATTCGGCCACCGAGTCCGCGTACAACCAGGCCTCGGGCGGACTCCTCGCGGCGCGGCACATCCTCATCGGTTACAAGAATCCGAGCGTTCCGCCGTCAACCGTCGAGAAGGACTCACTGCGAAAGAAGGCGGAACAGGTTCGCGCGCAGGTGACGCCGGCGAACTTCGCCGAAATGGCCAAGAAGTACAGCACCGAGCCAAACGCCGCGCAGACCGCCGGAAACTTGGGCGTGTTCGCCAAGGGAGACATGGTCGCCCCGTTCTACGCCGGCACGGCCGCCCTCAAGCCCGGTGAGATCTCTCAGCCAATCGAGACGCAGTTCGGCTTCCATATCATTCAGCGTCTGCCGTACGCCGATGCACAGAAGGATTTTGCCGCGCGGTACACGCAAACCGCGACGCGGGTTGCCGATAGTACCTACATGGCGCAGACCGAAGCGAGTTCGGCGCTCCAGGTCAAAGACAACGCAGCGACCGTGATCAAGGCCGCCGCGAAGGACGCCCCCAAGCACCGCACCGACAAGACCACGCTCGCCACGTTCAAGGGCGGCGAGCTCTCGGTTGCCGATTTCCTCGGGTGGATCGAGGCGACGCCGCCGCAGCAGCAGATCCTCCAGCGCATTCCGCAGGCGCCGGATTCGGTGCTCAAACCGTTCGTGAAGCAGATCGCGTTGCAGCAGATTCTGCTCAAGCGCGCCGATGACGCGAAGGTCACTGTCGCGGACAGCGTGAAGTCGAACATGTACACCGAGCTCAATCAACTCGTCACCAACGTGTGGCAGGCGCTCCGCGTCGACCCCAAGATGCTCGCCGACAGCGCGAAGAGCACCGCCGAGAAGGAGCGGCTCGCCGCGTCGCGCGTCGACAACGATCTCGATCGCATGCTCGCCGGCCAGGCGCAGCCGATGTCGATTCCGCTCCCGCTCAAGAAGATGCTCGACGCCAAGTACGAGTCGTCGGTGAACCCCGCGGGCGTCGATCGCGCGCTCGAACGCGCACAGAAGGTTCGTGCCTCGGCCGACTCCGCACGGGCGGCCAGCCAGCCCAAGACGCAGCTCCCGATCCCGGGCATGGGTGGTCAGGGAGGTGCTGCGCCACCAGGGGCGCAACCGCAGCCCGCACAGCCGCAGCCGGCCAAGCCCGACACGAAAAAGCCGTAACCGAGTTTCCCGCGAGTTTTCAGTATGAGACAGTTCCTCGCCTCTTCGCTTCTGATCGTCGCCGCGAGTACGCTCGCGGCGCAGCAGCCTGCTCCAAGCAGCCAGGCCGCGCTCGATGCCATCGTGGCCATCGTCGGCGATCAACCGATCACGCGCTTTGACCTTCAGGAGCGCGTGATCGGCAAGATTCAGCGCAAAGAAGTGCAGCAGCCCACGTCCGACTCAGCGTCGCGTTCACTCTATCGCGACGTGCTCAACGACATGATCGAAGAGGAGCTGCTGCTGCAGAAGGCAAAGGATCTGAAGATCGAAGCGACGGACGCCGACATCACGCCGATGGTCGATCGGCAGGTCAAGGAGATTCGCTCGCAGTTCCCCACGGAGACCGAATTCAGAACCGCGCTCGCCAAGTCGTCGCTTGGCACGCCTGAAGAATATCGGAAGTTTCTGCTCGAGCAGTATCGCCGGCAGTCCACGCTCGAGAAGACGATTCGCAAGCTGACGCAAGACGGAAAGATCGTTCCGGTGAACGTGAGCGACGCCGAGATCAATGCGGCGTTCGAGCGCGAGAAGGAGTTTCTTCCGCCCAAGCCGGCGTCGGTCACGTTCAAGCAAATCGTGATCGCGCCCCAGCCCACTGCCGCGGCGAAGGAAGCGGCGCGCGTGAAGGCGGAATCGCTGCTCGCGCAGTTGAAGACCGGCACCGATTTCGAGAAGCTCGCGAAACGCGAATCGATGGATCCGCTCACCAAGGAGACGGGCGGAGATCTCGGCTGGGCGCGTCGCGACCAGAATTTGCCGGAATTCGACGTGTGGTTGTTTGGCGGACCGTTCCAAGCGCCGCTCGCGCCGGGACAACTCAGCCCGGTGGTGGAGACGCCATACGGATATCACATCATTCGCGTCGATCGACGGCAGACGGGCGAGGTGAAGGCCCATCAGATTTTGATCATGCCGAAGCTCGACTCTACGGATTTCGCGCGGACGCAGAAGTTGGCCGACAGCGTCGCCGGGCTCTGGAAGGCGGGCGTCCCGTTCGACACGCTCGCCAAGAAATACCACGACTACGCGGGCAAGGAAGAGACGAGCCTCCTCACGCCCTTCGTGCGCGACAGTCTGCCCGTTTCCTATCAGAAGGCGTTCGTTCTCAAGAAGGCCGGCGACATCGTCACGTTCCAGATTCCCGGCTCGTCGCAGCGGCCCGACGTGCCGAAGTTCGTCGTCGCGCAGCTTCAAACGGTCGATGAAGGCGGACCACAAACACTCGCCGAGTTGCGGAGCGCCGTGCGTGACGAGCTCGCGCGGCGTGGCGGCGTGCGACGCTATGTGGATTCGCTCAAGAAGCAGACGTACGTGTCGGTCCGGCTCGACAACGTTGGCCTCGCCGACGCGTCGAAACCCGCACCATAGGATTCGCAGCTCGGAACGTGAATGCTGACATGAAGGCTCGGCCGCGACTTGCCGTGACGCTCGGCGACGTGCGCGGCATTGGACCCGAGATCGTGTTGAAAGCGGCGGCATCGCGCGACGTGCGTGATGCCGCCGATCTCGTTCTCGTCGGCCCCGCAGGCGCTGCCGTCGACGTCGACGAGCAAACGGGCGCGTGGCGCGCGGGCGACAGTGCGGCGAACGCTGGCCGATTCGCTGGACGCGCCATCGAGCGAGCGGTTGCGCTGGCGCTCGCGGGCGACGTCGACGGAATCGTCACCGCGCCGCTCGACAAGGCGGCCCTACTCGCCGGCGGGTACTCGTATCCCGGTCACACCGAGATGCTGGCCACGCTCACCGGCCGGCGCGTCGCGATGATGCTCGCCGCCACGAAGCCGGGCGCCGGCATGATCAACCCGCTGCGTGTCGTGTTGGCGACGACGCACATTCCGCTGCGCGACGTCGTGGCGGCCGTGACGCGGACGGCGATCGTCGACGCGGCACGCGTCACGCGGCGCGGACTTCAAGAATGGTTCGGCATCGCCGAACCGCGCATTGCGCTGTGTGCGCTCAATCCGCACGCCGGCGATGGCGGCCGGTTCGGTCGTGAGGACGACGAGGTGTTGCGTCCCGCCGCGGAAGAAGCCGGCATTTCCGGACCGTTCCCGGCCGACACGGTGTTTGTCCGCGCAATGCGCGGCGTGTTCGACGCGGTCATCGCGCCGTATCACGACGTCGGCATGACGGCCATCAAGGTGGCATCGTTCGGCAGCGCCGTGAACGTGACGCTCGGGCTGCCGTTTCCGCGCTGCTCACCCGATCACGGAACCGCGCTCGACATCGCGGGGAAGGGAGTGGCCGATGCGTCGAGCATGATCGCCGCCACCGTTTTGTGCGCGCAGATCGCGCGCCGTGTCGAGACGGCGCAGGCCGTTGGAGGAGATTGATGATTCGTCGAACGTCGTTGGCTCTCGGTTTCGTCGTCGTCGCGGCGACAGCGCAATCGCAAGTCGCCGTAACGAGCGCGGTGCCCCTCGTCGCGCAGCGCCCGGTGGGCGTTCCATCGAACGACGCGCTCGTTGCGCGCATGATTCAAGAGGGCACGCAACACTCGCATGTCGACGCCGATCTCGAGTATCTGCTCGACGTGATTGGACCGCGGCTCACCGGAAGTCCGGAGATGCGGCGCGCCAACGATTGGACGCGCCAGAAATTTCTCGAGTACGGAGTGGACCGGGCGGATCTCGAGCCCTGGTCGTTCGGCATCGGTTGGACGCGCGGTCCCATGACGTTGCGCATGCTCGCGCCGCAGCACCGCGAGCTCCTCGGTGTTTCGTGGGCGTGGTCACCGGGAACGAAGGGGCCCGTCGCTGGTGACGTCGTGTTCATGGACGCGCGAACTCAGTCGGACTTCGACCGTCGATTCGCCGGCAAGCTGCGCGGGGCGTGGGTCATGCTCGGACCGGCGTTCCCGGTTGTCAATGCGGCGGCGCCACCGGCGACGCACGCCGACAGTGCGCACATCGACTCGCTCGCTCGCGCGCTCGGCCCGCACACCCGAGAGGAAGTGGACTTCTTCAATTCGCGCATCCCGCTCCTCGCGCACGAGGGTGCCGCGGGGGCGATTCACGACGGAGGCAAGCAGTTCGGTCTGTTCACGATGGCCGGATCGCCGGCGTACGTCTCGCCGATTCCGCAAATCGTGATCGGCAACGACAACTACGCCCAGCTCGAGCGACTCGCACGGCGCGGCGAACGCGCGCGGTTGGAAGTCGACATCACCAACACATTCTCGCGCGACACGCTCGAGCAGTGGAACACCGTGGCCGAAATCCGCGGCAGCGAGAAGCCGGACGAAGTGGTGCTCCTCGGTGCGCACCTCGACTCCTGGGATTTGGCCACAGGTGGCACCGACAACGGCACGGGTGCGATCGCCGTGCTCGAGGCGGCGCGGATTCTCAAAGCGGCGGGCGTGCGCCCCAAGCGCACCATCCGCTTCGCGTTGTTCAGCGGCGAAGAGGAAGGATTGTTCGGCTCGCAGGAGTACGCGATGCGCCACGAGAAGGAGCTCGACAAGTATCAAGCGGTGGTCGTTCTCGACAACGGCACGGGACGAATCACGGCCATGGAGTTGCAGGGTCGCGAGGAATTGCGCGACATGTGGAAGGCGATGCTCCAACCCGTCGCGAGCCTCGGCCCGCTGATGGTCCGCTCGGGGGTCAAGACCGGAACCGATCATCTCGCGTTCGCGCCCTATGGCGTGCCGGTGTTCAACTACGATCAACTCACGCGCGGCTACGATCACACGCATCACTCGCAGGTGGACGATTACGACCACACCGTGCCGAGCGACATCGCGCAGGCGGCGACAATCATGGCCGTGAATGCGTGGCAGTTCGCCGACCTGGATCAGCTGTTGCCGCGCGGCCCGAAGACGCACTAACGTCGCGCACCGCTTCGTTGCACCGACGCCCGCGGGGCTCACCTCTTTCGCGCCAGGTGCTCACGGGTCGCTCTGTCCGGAGTGCGAGCCGAGGCAATATTGCCGGGCAGTCTCGGCAATATTGCACTGGTCGCGAGGCGGGCATCGGGCCTCCTGACTCCCAATCAGACGCGACGCGCCCTAGACGCGCTCTTTCCCGCGCCGATCCCCCGCCGCGTGCAGGTCGACCGCGAGGGACTCGATTCGGCGACCGTCCATTTCCCGGACCGTGAACACCGCGCCCCCCGCGGTGATCCGGTCGCCGACCACAGGCAGACGCCCGAGCGCGCCGAACAGGTAGCCGCCAATCGTCGTGTAGTCGTCGTCGGGGACGCTCAAGCCGAATCGCTCGTTCAACTCGCCGATGTTCGTGCCGCCGGGCACGATGACGAGGTCGGGGCTCTCGCGCTCGAGGTGCTCTGGCGGCTCGTCGTACTCGTCGAGGATCTCGCCGACGATCTCCTCGAGCAGGTCCTCCATCGTCACCAGTCCGGCGGTGCCGCCGAATTCGTCGAGCACGATCGCCATGTGGACCTTGAGTCGCTTGAAGTCGCTCAGCACCTCCTCGACCTCGCGCGATCCCGGCACGACGTGGACGGGACGCATGATCGACCGCAGCGAGAAGTCGCGCGGCGGCGAACGGAGGATCGGGATGAGATCCTTCGCCAGCACGAGCCCGATGATGTTGTCGATCGTCTCCTCGTACACCGGGTATCGCGAGCGACCGCTCTCCTCCACGAGCGCGAGCGTCTCGTCCAGCGTCGCGTCGATGTCGAGCGCGTCGATCTCGGTGCGCGGCGTCATGACTTCGCGCGCGTTCTTTTCAGAGAACTCGAATACGCCCTCGAGCATGTCGGCGTCCTGCGACTGGAGCACGCCGACCTCCTGGCTCTGCTCGACCAGCATGCGCAGCTCTTCGGGCGAGTGGACGTTCTCCTCCGGGTTCGATGCCTTTTGTCCGAGCGTGCGCAGCACGACCTGCGACGAGCGGTTGAGCAGGCTCGTGAACGGCGTCGCAAGCCAGGCGAATCCCAGGAGCGGCGGCGTGAGCCAGGAGGCCACCTCCTCGGGATGCGACAGCGCGGCGCCGCGCGGCGCGAGCTCCCCGAAAACCACGTGGAAGAAGGTGACGATCGCCAGCGCGATCGTCGCCCCGACGCCGACGCGCACCGACAGCTCCATGCCCCACGGCAGCGTGCTGAGCCACCCCGCCATCCACCCGCCCAACGAGCTCTCGGCGAGAGCGCCCAGCGCGAGACTTGCCAGCGTCACCCCCAACTGGCTCGCCGAGTAGACACGAGCCAGATTTCCCGATGCGCGCAGCGCCAGACGCGCCTTCCAGTCGCCGGTTCGCGCCATCGACTCGAGGCGAGTCCGGCGCGATCGAACCAGCGCGAACTCAGCGGCAACGAAGAAACCGTTCACGAACAGCAGAACGGCGATGGCAATCAGGCGGGCGAGCACGCGCACAATCTACCGTGGGCGGACGGTAGCGTCGATCCTACGTCAGGAGCGTGATGGCACACTTACATTCGCACAGTCATTCGCACGATCATTCGCACGACCGCGGGCACGGGTCCCATGCGCACGGGCACGGGCATTCGCACGCGGCGTCGACGCGAGCGCTTTCGTGGTCGCTCGGACTGACCGCGGTCATCCTTGTCGCCGAGGGTGTGGGCGGATGGCTGTCCAACTCGCTCGCGCTGCTGGCCGACGCCGGTCACGTTCTCACGGATGCCGGCGCGCTGGGGTTGTCGCTGTTCGTCGTGTGGCTCGCCCGCCAGCCGGGTTCGGCAGCGAAAACGTACGGCTACCTCCGATGGGAGATCATCGCCGCGCTGATCAACGGTGCGACGCTGCTGCTCATCTCGGTGTGGATCGTGATCGAAGCCGTGATGCGGTTCAAGCGCCCGGAGCCGGTGGCGGGCGGCATCATGCTGTCGGTGGCCGTGCTCGGCTTCGTCATCAACGGGGTCGCCGTCTGGTTGCTCCACGGCGTACGCGACGGAAGCCTCAATGTCCGCGGCGCGTACCTCCACGTGCTCGGCGACATGCTCGCGTCGGGAGGGACTGTGGTCGCGGCGGTGATCATCCGGTACACCGGCTGGCTGCACGCCGACCCGATCGCGTCGCTGCTCACCACGGTGCTCATCATTGCGGGCGCGTGGACACTCGTGCGAGAGTCGGTCGACGTCTTGCTCGAATCCGCCCCGGCGCACATCGCGCTCGACGCCGTTCGCGAACGGTTGGAGTCCATTCCGGGCGTCGAGTCCATTCATGACTTGCACGTCTGGACCGTGACGTCTGGCATGGTGGCGATGAGCGCGCACGCCATCGTGCGGAACTCCGGAAACCACCAAGAGGTGCTCGAGCAAGCCCACGATCTCCTGCTCGCGATGGGGATCCAGCACGTGACGATTCAGCTGGAGTGCGAGGCGATGCCGGAGCGGGAGCTGCATTTGCATCCCTGACGTCGAGCGCGCCCGCGTCGAGCTCCTTGATTCGCTTGCCCGCTCGAGGGAGCCGCGGACTACCGCGGAATCAACGGAATGACACTGAGCGGCTCTTCGGCCGGCATTTAAGGTCTTCTCGGCCATGGGCGCGACTTCGATCCTGGCGGAGTCCCGTTTATCCGTTCAGTGGTAATCCGCTCGCTCCGTGAATCTCCGCGGCAACGCTTTGTTCGAGGCAAAAAACAACAGCGCGCGGAATTCCGCGCGCTGCGAATAGAAAATCAAAAGCGAGCCACGTCGCTCCTCTGAGCCGACACGACCCGCTACGTCTGGGTTTCCATCTGGGATTGCCCGTCTCCGCTTTCACCTGAGCCCGAGCCTTCTGAGTCGACTCCGGTGAGCTCTCCGCGGGCTTTGGAGTATTCGTCTCGCTCGGCATAGCCGTACCCGCCAAGCACCTCGCCGCCGCGCATGTAATCATGTCCGTAGCCGCGCCCGTGTGGGTAATTCTCAATCGCGGCTACATCCGCCTGATTCATTGGCCACCTCCTACGATTGGCGTATCGGGACCATTCGGAACGCTGGGTTCCTATGCGGCATTGTGTGTGCCCCGCCGTCGTTACGCAAGGGTTACTTGCCGGACGGGACCGCCTTTCGACGATCTACCATTGTCTTGAACAGCGCCAATCCCTTACCTTCCAAGGCTATGGAAATCCGTAACATCGCCATCATCGCGCACGTCGACCACGGCAAGACGACCCTCGTCGACAAGATGCTTCGGCAGGCGGGCGCCTTCCGCGATAATCAGATCGTGCAGGAACGTGTGATGGACTCGAATCCGCTCGAGCGGGAGCG
The DNA here is from genome assembly GCA_036392315.1 of Gemmatimonadaceae bacterium. Lineage (GTDB taxonomy): Bacteria > Gemmatimonadota > Gemmatimonadetes > Gemmatimonadales > Gemmatimonadaceae > JAQBQB01. Next base: position 16,553 of record DASVYG010000336.1, on the reverse strand, counting down.
GGGAATCACCATCCTGGCCAAGAACACGGCCGTTCGCTGGCACGGTACCAAGATCAACATCGTCGATACGCCCGGGCACGCCGACTTCGGCGGCGAGGTCGAGCGCATCTTGCGCATGGTCGACGGCGTATTGCTCGTCGTGGACGCCTTCGACGGTCCCATGCCGCAGACGCGGTTCGTGCTGCGGAAGGCGTTGGCGCTTCACCGAACGCCCATCGTCGTCATCAACAAGATCGATCGCCCCGGCGCCGATCCCATGCGCGTGCACGACGAGGTGCTGGATCTGCTCATCGAGCTCGAGGCCAATGAGGCCCAACTCGACGCGCCGGTCGTCTACGTGTCCGCGCGCGACGGCACATCGACGATGAGCCTCGACGAGCCATTGCAGGACCTCACACCGCTCTTCGAGACCATCGTCGCCAAAGTGCCGCCGCCGCCCCACGACGCGGCGAGCCCGTTCCAGATGTTGATCTCGACGATCGACCACTCGCCGTATCTGGGACGCCTGGGCATCGGCCGCATTGAGCGCGGCACGGCGCGCGTGGGCGAGGTCGTGGCGCTGCTGCCGCTGGACCCGAGTCAAAAGGTGCAGGAAGCGCGCATCACGCGTCTGTTCACCTTCGAGGGGCTCGATCGCGTCGAGGTGAAGGAAGCGTCGGCGGGCGAGGTGGTGGCGCTGGCCGGGCTCGAAGGCGTCGAGATCGGTCTGACCGTCACGAATCACGAAAACCCCGATCGCCTCGAGGGCATCGCCGTCGAGGAGCCGACGATCTCCGTCGACTTCATCGTCAACAACTCGCCCTTCGCCGGCCGCGACGGCAAGTACGTCACGTCGCGCCAGGTCCGTGAGCGTCTCTACCGCGAGCTCGAGCGCAACGTCGCGTTGCGCGTCGAGGACACCGACTCGACCGACACGTGGACTGTGTCGGGGCGTGGCGAGCTGCACCTCACGATCCTCATGGAGACCATGCGTCGTGAGGGGTATGAGTTTCAGGTGTCGCGACCCCGCGTCATCACGCGCGAGGGACCGAGCGGTGAGCGGTTGGAGCCCTATGAGGAGCTCGCGATCGACGTTCCCGAGGAATTTCTCGGGAATGTGATCGAGAAGCTTGGGCCCCGACGGGGTGAGATGATCGAGATGAAAAATCCGGGACAGGGTTTGGTGCGATTGTTGTATCGCATCCCGGCTCGCGGCTTGTTCGGCTATCGCTCGGAGTTTCTCACCGACACGCGCGGCACCGGAATCATGCATCATCGCTTCCTGGACTACGGTCCGTGGGCCGGTCCGCTCGCGGGCCGCATGCGCGGCTCGCTGGTCTCCATGGAGCATGGCACGATCGTCGCGTTCGCCCTCGCCAACCTGCAGGAACGCTCGACGCTGTTCGTTCGGCCCGGTGACGCGGTGTACGAAGGGATGGTCGTTGGAGAGAGCGCGCGCCCCGGCGACATGGATGTCAACCCGACGCGGGAAAAGAAGCTGACCAACATGCGGAGCAAGTCGAGCGACGAGAATATTCAGCTCGAGCCGCCGCGGGAGTTGACTCTGGAAGCCGCCCTGGAGTATATCGAGGACGACGAACTAATCGAGGTAACGCCGCAAGGCATTCGGTTGCGCAAGCGGTTCCTGAATTCGTCGGATCGAAAGAAGTTGTCGCGCGAGGCCAAGCGCGAACGAATCTCTGGTTGAAGCGAGACTCACGCACCTCCCCCTGTTGTACCTCACCTGTTAGCTCTGCAAGGAGAACCGAGCAATGTCGGCCATGTTCGAGTCGTCGGATCAGTCGCTGCCTGCCTTCGCGAAGCGACGCGATGACGACATCGAGGACGAGCCCCTGGATGACGCGGACGACGATCTCGACGACGACGACGTGGACTTCGATGACGAGGACGACGATCTCGACGACGACCTCGACGACGACCTCGACGACGAGGACGATGATCTCGACGACGATGAGGATGAAGACGAGGACGAGGACGACCTCGACGAAGACGAAGATGACCTCGATGACCTCGAGGACGAGCTCGTGGACCTCGACGACGAGTACGACGAGATCGACGAAGAAGAGAAACCGTTACGTCCCGGCCGCTACGACGAGTAGGGCCTTGTCATCCTGAGCGACGCTTCGCTCCCCGGAATGACACTCTGGACGCGGGCCCGGTGTATCTCGGTACACCGGGCCTGCGTTGCATTCGGCCCTTGCCTGCCCTCAAGTTGTAGGACCGTGCATCTCCTCACGCCCATCGCCCTCCGCCTGACGCCGGCCCTGCTGGTGTCGACCCTGCTCGCGACCACGGCCGTGTTCGCCCGCCCGGTCGGCTCGGCTGCGCCCAGGCGTGCCACCGGCCGCATCGAGGGCACGGTCGAGATCTCGAGCGCCCTGTCGACTCGGCGGCCGGTGTTCCGGATCTACTCCGACCCCGGGATCGGCGGTGTCCCATCGCCCGCGCCACGGGACGCCGCGGCGGCGGAGCTGCACAACGTCGTGCTCTACCTCGAGGGCGACCCAGAGCAGATCCAGGCGCCGGCGGCGCGTGTAGAAAGCCGCCGCCACGGGAGCATGGCGCAGCGCGACGAGCGCTTCGTGCCCCACGTCCTCCCGGTCGTTCAGGGTGCCACGGTCGATTTCCCGAATGAAGACGACGTGTACCACAACGTCTTCTCGCTGTCCGCCGCCGCCGGACCCAAAGGATTCGACCTCGGCCGGTATCCCAAAGGCACCTCGCGCTCGTTCACGTTCGGCAAGGCGGGAACCGTTCAGGTGTTCTGCCACATTCATTCGGAAATGAGCGCGATCATTCTCGTGTTGGCCAACCCCTACTTCGCGTCGCCCGGAGACGATCATCACTTCGTCATCGACGAGGTGCCGGAGGGCGACTACACCATAGTCGGCTGGCACGAGCGAATCAAACCGATCCCGCGCCGCGTTCACGTCGTCGCGGGACAGACGACCACGGTCGACTTCAACATTCCACTGCCGCAAGGCGAGAAGTCGGGGCGCTGATGACGGCGCCGGCGATCACGTCCCTTCGCAGCCGCGCGCGGCGCAGCTCGCTGAGCATCAAGCTCGCTGCGCTTGGCGCGACCGTGACCGCCGCCGTCGTGTTCGTCGTGTTCTGGGCGTTGAGCGTCGAGATCCGCACCAATACGCGCGCCGTGTTCGAGCAGCAATTGGCACGCAACCAGCGCACGCTGCAGCAACTTCAGGCGCGCGACGCACAACAATTACTCTTTGCCGCGTCGCTCATTACGCAGACGCCGAGTTTCCAGTACGACCTCAGCATCTACCGCGTCGAGAAGAACGCCGGGGGCAAGGCGCGAACGGATCTCGTGAACACCATGGAGGACGAGCTCCGCAATCGGTTGCACGGCGTCGACGCCGACCTGCTGCTCGTGACCGACGACTCGGGTCGAGTCTTCGCGTCAGCGACGCGTTCGGGGGCGTTCGTGCCGCGCGGCACGAGCCTCCTACCGCTGACCGCTGTTCGACACGTGCTCGACCCAACCGTGCCGGCCGACAGTGGCGTCCGCGCCGCGCTGCGCACCGACTCGGGCGATCTCGAGATCGCCGTGTACCCGATCGTGCAAGACGGCTTCACGCTCGGCACCCTCATTCTTGGCCGGCGGCTCGACGCAGCATTCATCGCCTCGGCACGTGCCGCGTCCGACGCCGATGTTCTGTTGACCGCGGGCAACACGCTGCTCGGCGCGAGCGATTCCGCGTTGTCCATGCCTGACGTCGCAGCGCGTCTCGCGGTGCACGCCAACGACTCGCAGCCGGCGACTGTGTCGCTCCGCGGCGAGGACTTCGTCGCTGCGCCGCTCGACCTGGGCGAGACCCAGTATCACGACGCGGTTCGTCTATGGATGCTTCAGCCGCTGTCGCGTCGCGTCGCCGCGCTCATGCGTCCGCTGCGCAGGGACTTCTTGTTCTACGGAGCGCTCGCCGTGCTCATCGCCGGCATTGGTGCGGTGTTCGTCGCGCGCACGGTGCTGGGTCCCTTCCACCGCTTCGTCCGATACATGCGCTCGGGCGCGGCCGCTGAGCAACGACAAGGACGATTCGACGCCCACAACGAGGCGCTCGAAGTGCGTACGTTGAACGACTCGTTCAACCAGCTCATGGATTCGCTCACCGTCAAGCGACGCGAGCTCGAGGAACGCACCGCCGAGCTCGTGGCGGCCAACGTCGTCCTCACCGACGAGATCAGCGAGCGCACGCGCGTCGAGCAGGCATTGCGTGAGAGTCAGGCGCAGCTCCGTCAATCGCAGAAGCTCGAGGCGATCGGCACGCTCGCGGGTGGCATCGCGCACGACTTCAACAATCTCATAACCGTCATCTCGGGCTACACCGAGCTGGCGCTCATGCGTGCCGACAAGAACAGCTCGTCGGCCGAAGATCTACGTCAGGTGGTCGACGCGGCGGACCGCGCGGCGAATCTCACGCACCAGCTCTTGGCGTTCAGCCGTAAGCAGGTGCTCCAGCCAACCGTGCTCGATTTGGGCGACGTGGTCGACGGCATCGCGCCGATGTTGCGCCGGATCATCGGCGAGCACATCGAGCTGCGCATCAAGTCCGTTCGACCACTCGGGCGAGTGCGCGCCGATCGCGGACAGATCGAGCAGGTGCTGCTCAACTTGGCCGTCAACGCGCGCGACGCGATGACCGCCGGCGGCACGCTGACCATCGCCACGGCCAACGTGTCCGGCGGCGTGTCGCTCGTCGTCACCGACACCGGCATCGGCATGTCGGATGACGTGAAGGATCGCATCTTCGAGCCGTTCTTCACGACGAAGGAGCCGGGGAAGGGGACCGGGCTCGGATTGTCGACCGTGTACGGCATCGTCAACCAGTCGGGTGGAAAGATCAGCTTCGACAGCGCGCTCGGTCGCGGAACCTCGTTCAGGATCACGCTGCCCGCGGCCGAGATGGTCGCGGCCGGCGACACGCCGGTGATCGAGGAAGCAGAGCTGCCCGGTGGCACCGAAACGATCTTGATCGTGGAGGACGCCGAGGACGTTCGCATTCTCGCGCGACGCACGCTCGAGGAGCGCGGCTACACCGTGCTCGTCGCGCGCAACGCGGAGGAGGCATTAGAGATCGCGAATGCGCGCACGATCGACGTGCTGCTGACCGATATCGTGATGCCCCGCACGAGTGGACCCCAGCTCGTGGCGAGGTATCTCGCTACGCGGCCGGCGCCGCTCGTGATCTACATGTCGGGCTACGCCGACGACGCGCTCGCGCAGTACGAGCTCGATCAGTCCGCGGTGTTTCTGCGCAAGCCATTCACCCCGATGGCACTCGCGCGCACGGTGCGCGAAGCGTTGGACGCCACGCACGGCTCCGCATCGGCGCACGCCGGCAGCGCGGCGGATTGATGCGCCCGCGTCGCTCGTTCCGCCGCGCCGTCGTCGCGCTCGTCGCGTTGGGTCTCGTCGCGATCGCGCCGAAGCGCGTTCGCGCACAAGGACCGATTCTTCTCCAAGGCATTCTCGACGGAGAATTTTGGACGACGAACGCGAAATCCAACTTGCTCACGCGCAATCAAGGTCAGCCGGCGGGGCTCGGCCGGTTGCAGCTCTGGGGCGCCGTCGAGCCGTGGCGCGGGCTCGTCGCCTATGCGCAAGGAGACATCGAAGGCGGATCGGCGCGTTACGAAACGACGTCGACGGAGGTGTCGAGCGATCAGTTCGGTCTTCGCTACACCGTGTCGCCGCAATTCGTCGTCGATGCCGGCAAATTGACACCCGTGATCGGGACGTTCGCGTCGCGACATTTCTCGACGCGCAACCCATTGATCGGCGTGCCCGACGGCTACTCGCTGGAGTATCCGTACGGCGTCGAAGTGTTCGGCGAAGCGTACAAGTTCGACTACCGTGTCGCCGCCGTGTCGCGTCCAACGAGCCACGTCGGCTACGAGCCGGATCCGACGCCGCGCCTTCGTCCCGCCATCGGTGGCGGTTTCACGCCGATGATCGGTCTGCGATTGGGCGCGTCGTTTACGGTGGGGCCGTACTTGAACGACAACGTTGCCGCCACGGCGCTCAAGGGCGAACGCTGGACCGACTTTCACCAACGTGTGATGGCGTTCGACGCGTCGTTCTCGCACGGATATCTCGAGACGCACGCCGAAGCCGCGCGCGGAAGCTACGACATCCCGAGCGGCAAGATCACGGGATTCACGTATTACGGTGAAGCGAAATACACACTGACTCCGCGCTTCTTCGTCGCGGCGCGTGCCGAGCGCAACAAGTATCCCTTCATTCGTCCAACCTCGGCGACGGCGCCGGCGACCGCGACGTGGTCGGCGCGACTGACCGACTTCGTCGACGGTGAGATCGGTGGCGGATATCGGCTGTCGCCGTCGACGCTGCTCAAGGCGTCGGTCCGCGGTGATCGGTGGTGGGTGCGAGCAACGTCGCCGGGGTTTCTCGGGCAGGGCGGGCACGCGGTGGCGCTGCAAGTCTCGCAGGCGTTCGATCTGGCGGATTGGCTCGACCGCAGGCGTTGAGCTACGGCGGAGTCTTGGGCTCGATTGACCGGTGGTTTGGCGCCGGTTAGCTTCCAAGACTCGATCAGATAGCCCGTAAGGGCTCGTAGCTCAGGTGGTTAGAGCGCACGCCTGATAAGCGTGAGGTCGGAGGTTCAACTCCTCCCGGGCCCACTATAAGCGCCGCAAGCACTTAGATGCTTGTGGCGCTTTTCGTTTTTATCCAAAGGCCCATTTCTCCAAAACAGCGCGCCCGCCGCCCCTGACTCCCTCCCCTCAAAAGAATCTCAGCCAGGGCGCTTGACGTTCATAACTGAGTGGTTATTATAACCACATGGTTATGGACAAAGAGCGATGACGCCCTCCCAACGCCTCGACGCCACCTTCGCCGCCCTGGCGGACACCACGCGCCGCGCGATCCTCGCCCGGCTCGCCCAGGGGGACGCCTCGGTTGCTGAACTGGCGGAACCCTTCGCCATGAGCCAGCCGGCGATCTCCAAGCACCTGAAGGTGCTGGAGCACGCCGGCCTCATCTCGACGGCGCAGGACGCGCAGCGCCGCCCGCGCAAGATCGAAGGCGCGCGCCTCGGCGAAGCGACCGCCTGGCTCGAGGAATACCGGCAGTTCTGGGAGCGCCGATACAGCGCCCTCGATGAACTGCTCGGCCAGCTGCAGGCCAAGCCTCCCAAATCAAAACGCAAACGCCACTAGGAGAATCCAGCATGGCATCTGTTCAGAAGATTTCCCCGTTCCTGATGTTCGACGGCCTGTTCGAGGAACCTGCGAAGTTCACGTCTCAATCTTCTCGAACTCGGAGGTCCAGTTGGCCAATCCGATGTCGGCCACCATCGTGGCGAACGGAACGGAGATTCTGATGTTCGATGGCGGGCCGCATTTCACGTTCTCGCCGGGCATCTCGCTCTTCGTGAAAGTGCCACGACCAGGCGGAGGTCCGACTTCTACTGGAACAGTGTTCATCGCCGGCGGCGGCAGGGAAGACAATTGCGGCTGGCTTGAGGACAAGTGGGGCGCCTCCTGGCAGATCATCCCCGACGCCCACGGCCGTTACCTCGGAGATCCTGACCGCGAGAAAGCCAACCGCGTCATGCAGGCCATGTTCAAGATGAAGAAAATCGTCGTCGCCGATCTCGATCGCGCTGCGGCCGCCTAGTTCACTCAAACAGAAAACGAAAGGAAACTTCGCATGACCACCACCATCAACAACAAAACCCAAGTCTCGCTGCCGAGCGACACCGAGGTGCAAGTCACGCGCGACTTCCAGGCGCCCCGCAAGCTGGTCTGGCAGGCGCACACCGAGCCGGAGCTCTTTCAACGCTGGATTGGGGGCTATCCGGGCTGGTCGATGCCGGTGTGCGAAATGGATGTCCGCCCCGGCGGCAAGTATCGCTGGCGCTGGCGCCAGGATGAGGATGGCAAGGAATTCGGCTTTTACGGCGATTACCGCGATGTCGATGCGCCTGGAAAAATGGTCCAGGCCGAATACTACGATCCCGGCAGCTTTGGCGGCGCGATGCCCACCAGCCCGACCATCACCCGCACAACTTTCACTGAGAAGAACGGCGTCACGACGCTGGTCACGCTGATAGAGTACGGTTCGAAGGAAGCGCGCGATGCGGCCGTCTCCACCGGCATGACCGACGGCATGGAGACGAGCTACGAGCGCCTCGACAAGCTTCTCACAGAACAGCCGGGAGCCTGAGGTGGCCTAGAACCTCGAGATCACTTCTCCCGACCGACCGCGAAATCGCATCGCGCGCTCGTTCGACAGCCCGCGCGACCTGGTGTGGGACGCGCACACCAAGCCGGCGCTTGTGCGTCGCTGGCGTTGTCCGTTGTGTTGTCCATTGATCCCGGCAAGAGACGACGAAATCGACAGTGAATCCCGGCAGATCGCGCTGTCCGTCCATGCTCTTGCGGTGTAGATGCCGTACTTCGAAGTCGCCGTTGCCCGGCTGATAAGCGTGAGGTCGGAGGTTCAACTCCTCCCGGGCCCATCTCTCAGCCCTGTGCGCGCTTATGCTGCGCGCGGGGCTGTGTGTTTTCGGCCAGTGATCCCGTTGAGTGATCCCGTTCACGCCGACCGGCGGTTTCGCACCGTTGCATGGACGCTCGTGCGTCTCGATGCGCAGTCGCGCACGCTTGATCTCTCGCCGCCCGTTCGCGACGAGCTCCAGGAAGCATGGGCCGTCGTACTCAGGCTGGCTGATTTCCTACACGACAACGAAGAACGACTGCGGCGGGTCCACTAGCGACCGCGACGGGAAGTCGGCGAATCGCCTGCGGGAGTTGATTGGTCCTTTTGGCGACATCGGCGACGGCGTCATGGGCCTGCATTCCACACGTCCGGGGGGGGAGACGGATGAGAGCAGTTCTGTTGATGGCAGGATGCTTTCATCTTGCGGCTGTCCACTTGCGGCTTCTATCGTAATTCGTGGCGCGCTCTATCGTAATTCGCGGTCAGTGTTAGGGCTGGCTGTATCGTAATTTCGACGGCTGTGGCCAAAGCGTGTCTGAGAGGACGGAAACTGAAGGCGAGCGGAGATGCGAGAGCTGAGATTCGAGAGAGACGAACAGCGACGCGAGATGACCGGCGCTGGCGCGCGGGTCACTCATACCGCAGCGCCTGCATCGGATCCACTCGCGATGCCTTGAGCGCCGGCAGGAACCCCGCCGCGAACGCGACCAGCGCCAGCGCAACCGCCGCCGCCGCGATCACCACCGGATCGTATCCCTGGAGCCCGTACAGCAACGACTGCGCGGCCCGGCCGAGCCCCATCGCCGCGGCGATTCCGATCGCCCCGCCGATCAACGTCATCACGCCGACCTGACGCAGCACGAGCCCTTGCACCGAACCAGCGTTCGCGCCGAGCGCCATGCGCACGCCGATCTCACGCGTCCGCTGGGCGACCGAGTATGCGAGCACACCGTACAGACCGATCGCCGCGAGCAGCGTCGCCAGGAGCGCGAACGCCACGGTCAGGTCGCTGATCATGCGGTCGAGATACACGTTGTCGCGCACCTGCTGCGGCAGCGGCTCGAGCGCTTCGAGCGGCAGATTCGGATCGATGCGCTTCATCGCCGACCGGATCGCGCCGATGCTCTGGTCCGTGGGCAACGCCGTGCGCACGTAGAACGTGTTCTCGCCCTCGAACTCCGACTGCGCCAACGGAAGGAAATAGACTGGCGGAATCTTGTCCTTCACCTTCGAGTACTTCGCATCCCTGGCCAGCCCTACGACCTCGATGTTTAAGGAATCATTATACACGGACATGTGCTTGCCGACGGCGTCGTGGCCAAGATTGAACTTTTTCGCGAACGCCTCGTTCACGATCGCGACCCTCGCGCCACCCATCCTGTCCCCTGCGGTGAAGTCGCGCCCTGCCAGGAGCGGCACGCCCAGCACGTGGAAATAGTTCGGCCCCACGTTGCTGTAGCGCGAGCCATCATCGGCGTCGGGCAGCTTCCTGAATCCCTCGACCGACACAGTTCGGCCCCGGTTGTTGCCGCCGAGCAGCCGAACGGTGGACGACGTGACCCCTCGCACGCCGGGAAGCGCCGCGAGGGTCTGCTCGATGCGGTCGTACAGCGCGGCCGTACGGGTGCTGTCGTACCCGCTGCGCGCCGGCGAGATGCCGAACTGCACGACGTTCTCGATGTCGATGCCGAGATCGACGCGGCTGATGTTCCGGAGACTCTTGATGAAGAGTCCCGCCCCGATCAGGAGCGCCATCGAGAGCGCGATCTGAACGGTGACGAGCGACGCGCGGAACCGCTGCGCGCCGCGATCGCCGGCGAGCTTCCCGGAGTTGTTGCGCAGCGCCGACACGAGGTCGGGCCGCGTGCTCGAGAGCGCGGGTGCGAGCCCGAAGAGGAGACCCGTCGCCAGCGAGACGACTGCGGTGAACACGAAGACCGGCGCGCTCAAGTGAAAGTCGTACGAGCGGGCAGCGTCGCTCGACAAGAGGGCGGTGATCCCGCCCAGCGTCCAGTACGCGACACCCACGCTCACGATCCCGCCGAGCACCGCGAGCAGCACCGACTCGGTGAGGACCTGCGTGATGAGCTGCCGTCGCGTGGCGCCGAGCGAGAGCCGCACCGCCATCTCCGTAGTGCGGTTCGCGGCGCGCGCCAGAAGCAGATTGGCGATGTTGGCGCAGGCGATCAGCAGCACGACGCCCGTGACGGCGAAGAGGAGCGTCAGCGGGAGGCGGGACGTCGTGATGGCGGAGCTCTGGCCTCTGCGCCCGTCGGTGAGCGTGATGACCTGGCCGCGGAACCGTGCCGCGGTCTCGGGGCCCATGCCTTTGATCCGTGGTGCCTCGACGTCGTTGATGATCGCGTGATACGTGGGGTTGAGCGACGCGGCAGCCTGCTCCATCGTGGCGCCCGGCGCGAGGCGGCCGAACATGTAGACGAAGTGCTCGTCGCGATCGGTTTCGACGCCCTTCCATCCGTCGATCATGAGACCGGCCATGCTGATCGGGACGAACACGTCCGGCCGCACGCCCAGAGTCGTGCCGCTGAACCCGCGCGGGGCGACGCCGACGATCGTGAGTGATTGGCCATTCACCGTGATCTGTTTGCCGAGCACTGCCGGGTTGGCGCCGAGCGTGCTTTGCCAGAAGGCGTAGCTCAGCACCGTCACGTAGTTGCCCTCGATGGGCTGATCATCGGTCCGGGCAAACAGGCGCCCGAGCGCCGGCTGAATGCCGAGCACCGGGAAGTAGGATCCCGAGACCAGGATTCCATCGCCCCTGATCGGGGTTTGCCCGGGCATGGCGAGGCTGACGTTGAACGGCATGTGGCCGGCGATGCCGCTGAATGATGTCTTCGGCGCCGCCCGCTCGAGGTCGCGGAACATCGGGTAGTCGTAGGCCTCGTCGCAGTCCCCGGCCGTGCCGCAGTTGTAATACATCACTTGCGGGCCCGGACTGGCGAAGTTCACCAGCCGGTTGGGGTGCGAAACCGGCAGCGGCGCCAGCAGGATCTCGTTGAACAGGGAGTAGATCCCGGCGTTCGCGCCGATCCCCAGCCCGAGCGACAGGATGGCGACGATCGTCACGAACGGAGTTCTGAAGAGCGTGCGGAATGGGAGCTCGAGACGGCGCATGGCGAGTGAGTACCGAGGTGGTTGCCGGCGAACGATGCCGTCAATGAGACAGCCGCGTTGGCTCGAGGGTTGGCGGCATCCTACCGTGCCATTCACGGCAACGAAGAAGGGCGGCGAGCTTATGATCAGCTATGGTTGCTGGCCCTTCACCTCTTTGAGGAACCGATGTCCCCACGTGTTTCAACCTGCTTTGCCGTAGCCCTCCTGGCGTGCGCCGGCGGCCAGGCCGTCGTCGATGTCCATAGCCTTGTTGTCCGTTGTGTTGTCCGTTGATTCCGGCAAGACGCGGCAACACCGATAGTGAATCCCGGCAGATCGCGCTATCCGTCAATGATTTGCGGACTGGACGCCGTACTTTGACGTCCGATTTGTCTGGCTGATAAGCGTGAGGTCGGAGGTTCAACTCCTCCCGGGCCCATTTGCAACTCCAGTTCCCGCCACGCATTACACGTGTGCGGGAATTTTTTTGTCCCGATTGTTCCCGTTCGGTGTTCCCGTTCATCCGTTTCGATTTCCAGAAGATCGCTCGAGCGCAGCCCGCTGCGCATCTTGATCGGGCTGCAGATAGGTTCCCACGACGGTTTGAGCGCTCTTCCATCCGCCGAGGTCCTTCAAGTCTCGCAGATTGACATCACGGAGTCGGTTAGCGAACGCTCGACGAAACGCGTGCGTCCCGATCCGTGAGCCCACCTTGATGCCCGGAAGGCGGGCGAGCGAACGCAGCGCCTGCACCGACCTCAGTCGCGATCGCTCGGACTGAGAACTTGAGACCCTCCGCTTTGCGGCGAGCTCGCAGCTTCCCAATGCGGACCGCCTCAGCCCACGCCGATCCTTGATGGTCGAGCACTCCCGCGACGCCCGTCGACTCGGCGGACGGCTCTGCGTCGGTCACGGGCATCCACTTGGACGCCGGCGCAGAGTGTTTGACGGGCTTGGGCTCGAGTGCCTCCGAGGCGAGTCACCACCTCTGGAGAGACGACGGTGATCGTGTGCTTCTCGCGGTAAATCGCCGGTCGCCGCGCCTTCAGCAAAAACATCAACAACGTATCCGAGCCACTCTTCGCGCGCGCGATCGCCTCTTCCTCGAGTTCATCGCTCACGTGACCACTCGCATCAACGACAAGAGCGGCGAACGACGCATCGCTTTCCATCCAGTCATACCACGTGCATCGCGGAACGCCCGCTGCCGCACAACCATTCACGGTAGCTTGCGTCAGCGCCATCATGGCATGGCAGGCATCGCGGAGACATCGTTGGACGCCTGACGGCGGTTGTAAGAAAGCGGCTCGTCCCGCAACCAAACATATAGGATCTCTTCCCACCGGACGACCCGTGACACTCGCTGAAGATCAGGTGTTCATCCGCCTGGTGCGTGAGAACGATATGCCGTTGCGACGAATTGCTCGCATCTACGCGCGCGACGCGGATGCGCAGAAAGATCTGTATCAGGACATGCTCGTTCAACTCTGGCGATCGTTTCCCTCATTCGCCGGCGCCTCTTCCGCCGGCACGTGGCTCTACCGAGTCGCCCTCAACACCGCCCTGGCTCACGTACGCCGGCGCAGTGCCCGACGCGAGACACCGCTCGCCGAGGAACATGACCGCACCGACGATGCCGGTGGAGTAGAAGAGCGAATCGATGCGCAGGAGCGCGTCGAGCGACTGTACGCCGCGATCGACCGCTTGAGTGTCACGGACAAGATGCTGACGATGATGTACCTTGACGAGAAGACCTACCGCGAGATGGCCGACGTGCTCGGGATTACCGAGAGCAACGTCGGAGTCAGGCTGCACCGCATTCGAAAGGAGCTGGCCGCGTGGCTGAGCGAGGAGCCCGTATGACACTCGAAGACACACGCGCCGCATGGCGCGCATACGACGACGATCTAGTCGCTCTCGACGACGACGACATTCTCGCGCTCGTCAAGTCGAGGGCGGCACAGTTCGAGCGCCAAATCCGGCGGCGTGATTGGCGGGAGTTGATCGCCTCGATCGTAGGCGCCGTGCTGATCGCGCCAATCGCGATCCACGCGGGACAGATCACTCGCGCCGGGGTCGCCGTCGTCCTCGCCGGGCTTGTGCTGATCGCGGCTACATTGACTCGTGCGTCCCGGGTCGGCAGTCCGGTCCATGTGGACGCGCCGGTGAATGCCGTCCTCCGCGCGGAACAGTCGCGCGTCGACGCCCAGATCCGACTGCTCGGCAGGGTCCTCTGGTGGTACGTGTTGCCGATCGCCGTCGGTTCCGTGATGATCGTTGCCGGAAGCCGGGGCGTCTCATGGTTCACGGCCGGATACGTCGTCGTTGTCGCGCTGCTGTCGGGGGGCGTGGTTTGGTTGAACGCGCGCGCGGTCCGAAGGACGCTACGCCCACTGCGCGATGAGCTCACGGAATTGCTCGCGCAAATCGAATCGCCGAACGGGTCCGCGGATCGGACGCCGTTCGCACAGGAGCCCCAATGATTTCGCACAGAATCGCCCTACTCTCGGCCGTGTTCGCGCTCGCATCGGTTCAGCCTGCGGCCTCCGCGCGCCGGACGTCGCAACCGACACCCGCGGTGGTGCCCGACGACTCCATCATCCAGCGCCTCATCCGCCAGCGCATCGAGCTGGGCTTGAACGCGGGCATGGTGGTCGGCGTCATCGATCCCACAGGGGGGCAACACGTGTACGCCGTCGGTCGTTCGCACGGGCCGGATTCGCCGAACGTCGACGCCAACACCGTTTTCGAGATCGGATCGATCACCAAGACATTTACCGCCTCGTTGCTCGCCGAGATGGTGCAGCGCGGCGAAGTAGCGCTCGACGATCCGGTGGTGAAATACCTCCCGCCCGACGCCCGGCTCAAGGCGAACGGACGCGACATCACGCTGCTCGATCTCGCGACCCAGAGCTCCGGATTGCCCGGCATGCCCGCCAACTTTCATCCCAAGAACCCCGAGGATCCGTACGCGGACTACGGCACGCCAGAGCTCTACGAGTTTCTCGCCGGATACACCCCGCCGCGCCCACCGGGCGTGCAATACGAGTATTCCAATCTCGGCGTCGGTCTCCTTGGACAGGTGCTCGCCCGGCGCGCCGGCATGACATTCGAGACGTTGCTCGATCAGAGAATCCTCACGCCGCTCAGGATGTCCGACACGCGAATCACGCTGACCTCGAACATGCGACGCCGTTTGGCGGCCGGTCACAATCGCGACGGCGACGAGGTCGCGAACTGGAATCTCGACGCCCTCGCCGGCGCCGGCGCGATCCGCTCGACCGCGAACGACATGTTGAAATACCTGGCCGCCAACCTCGACAGCAACAGTCGGCCGCTCGGGCGCGCGCTGCGGAGCGCACATCGCACGCAGCGGCCGGCCGGCACCCCAAACATGACGATCGGCCTCAACTGGCACGTGCTGCATCTCGACTCGTCGGAGATCGTGTGGCACAACGGCGAGACGGCCGGCTATCACTCCTTCATCGGCTTCGACCCGGCGCGACGAGTGGGCGTCGTGATCCTCAGCAACTCCGCGACGTCGGTCGACGATCTCGGCTTCCATCTCGTGGACGAACGCAGCCCGCTGCATCTCCCGCCGGCGCCGCCCGCCGAGGTCGCGCAGGATACCGCGCTCCTCGAGCGCTACGTCGGCGGGTACTCGCTCGCGCCAGGGGTCGTCATTTCGGTCACGAGGACCGGGACGAAGCTATACATCCGCCTCACCGGGCAGCAGCGATTCAGAATGTTCCCGACATCGGACTCCACGTATCGTCTCAACGCCGTCGATGCGCAGCTCGAGTTTCACCGCGACGCGTCGGGCCGCGCGACGGAAGTCGTATTGCATCAGGGCGGGCGCGATATGCCGGCCAAGAGGATTCCGTAGCAACGCCTGCAGTGGGACCACCTCAGGGTGCATCGATTGACGGCGTGTCAGCGTCCTGTCAGCCACCGTTCGATACAATTCGTGAGGCTCTAGCATGAAGACCGCACCAGAGCGACCGGGAACCCATGCGCTTCATTATTGTCCTCGACATCGACGGCCGATGCCCGGCGGAGGTGATGCTCGAGCAATTGGAGGACGGGCGACGAGAGCCGCGTACGCGCGATGGTCATCCCGGCGCCCGAGCCGTCCGTGACCTTTCGCCTCCTCAATCCTCGGGCGACGGTGTTGCTGGAGTCCCGATGACCACGAGTGCCCAAGGCGCGCGACACCGTGACTTCGATTCAGTTCTACATCCCTCGAATGCTCGCCTCGGCGATCAATTTTCCCGCCATCCGCGCCGCGGCGCGCAAGGTCGGCGTCGTGGGCCCGGTGATCAAATACCGCGGTCTCCGCGCTGTTCCAGGAAAGACTCGCGTCGCATGTACTCCCGAGGCCGCCGTGCTGTTGATAGAACAAATCCGCGGCATCGCAACTGCGGCCGAGGAGTACGGAGATTCGAAACTGCTCGTTGCCTGCGCAAACGCGATCGCCGTAGCGTGGAAGGCGATCGATGAACGGAGCGGACGGCCAGCGGACGAATCGCCGGCGAGCCCAAGCAAGCGGGCGCTCAATTGACGCCGTTCCTCCACGTCCCGATGCAGCCCGAGAAGGGCGAAAGATCGAGTCGCCGCTTGAGAAATTCCCGTACGCTCGACACTACGGCTTCTTCATGTCCTTCTTCGCCTCGCCCTTCTCGCCCTTCTCGCCCTTCTCGGCCTTCTCGGCCTTTGCTTCCGCCTTCTCGGTCGTCGCGCTCTCGTGCTGCACTTTGCCGACCTGCTTTCCCGTCTTGGCGTCGACGTTGACTTCGTCGATGCCCGACCCGCCGGGCGTCTTGACGTCCATCGAATAGATCAGGCGTCCGCCTTCGCGCTCGAGCTCGATGCTCGCGACCTCGCCCTTCGGTACGGCCCTCTTCGCGACCGCGATCGCGGCGGACTCGCTGACCTTGGCTTCGCGCGCCAG
>DASVYG010000335.1:0-25744 GCA_036392315.1 Gemmatimonadaceae bacterium | reverse complement strand
CCCGACGTGCAGCGGTTCCCAACTCGGCGGATCACTCGCCGGGAAACTCTCGTCGGACGCCTCGTCGAGTTGGGCGTCTTCGGGTGACAGGTCGTCGGAATGAGTTCGGTCAGGATTCGACATCAGCTCGTAGCAGTGCGTGAACATCGCGGTCAAATCGCGGTCACGCGCGTCCTCCGTGACGGAATATGCGTCTCGCGGCCGCTGTTGAGTAGCGGCGGTGCGCGCTCACCGGTTGCGGGCTCGACGACACCACCAAACGCCTCGCGTCGGCGTTGGCATCGTAGCTGCAACGGCTGATTACGGGAAGGTTCGAATCATCGTGTGAAGGAGGAGTCATGAGTGCAGCCGCGATCGTCGGAATTATCGTCGCGCTAATTGTCATTGGTGTCGGAGCCTGGTACGTCGGCGTGCAGCGTCGCCGTACGCACGATCTTCAGGCCCAGTACGGGCCCGAATACTCGCGCACGGTGAGCCAGATTGGCGATCAGCGTCGCGCTGAGCATGAATTGGTGAAGCGGCAGGAGCGGGTCGACGCCTTGGACATTCGGCCGCTCTCGGCCGAACAGCGCGGCCAGTTCACGCAGCAGTGGCGGAGCGTGCAGGCGATGTTCGTCGACGACCCGCGTGGAGCCGTCACGCGCGCCGACGGGCTGGTGGAGGAAGTCATGAAGACGCGGGGCTATCCGGTGTCGGATTTCGATCAGCGAGCCGCCGATCTTTCGGTACATCACGGACGCGTCGTGCAGAACTATCGTGCAGCGCGCGAGATCGCGATCCGTCATCGGCGCGGCATGGCCACCACCGAAGATCTTCGCCAGGCGATGGTGTACTATCGCGAGCTGTTCCAGGACCTGCTCGAGGATCGCGAGCACATGGCCGAGCGCCCCGTGGACCGCGCTGTGGAGCGCGACGTGCAGCGCGCAGCCGACGATCGAGTAACCGACCGAGTGCCATCGGATAACCAGCGGCCCATCCGCGTCGACCGAGATGTGAGACCATGAGTGCTGAACGCGACAACTTCGAGCCAGCGGAGTCGGATATCGCCACTCCATCCACCGATCGATCGACCGATCGCCCGGCGGAAACCCAACGCCAAGTCATCGACCGCGAGGTCGTGCGGCCCCGCGCCGACGCGCAGCCGGCGGATACCGCGAACCAGAACCAGCCGGCTCCGCTCTTCGAGCCGGCGGCGCTGAGCCAGTTCAACGCGCGGTGGTCGGAAATCCAAACCGGGTTCGTCGACGAGCCGCGCCAGGCGGTGCAGCAAGCCGATGCGCTCGTTTCGGACGTGATCAAGCGCATAGCCGACTCGTTCGGAAGCGAGCGGAACGCGCTGGAACGCCAGTGGGATCGCGGTGACAACGTGTCGACGGAAGACCTGCGGCAAGCTCTGCAACGATATCGTTCATTCTTCTCGAGACTGCTCACCGTCTAGAGACGCTTAGAGACGTCGGGCCGGGATCGTCATTCTGCGACGATCCTGGCTCGGATGACCGAATCGCGACAAAATCCGAACATCTGGGTGGAACTTCGGCCGTGCCGCACTGGTCCAACTGGGACCTGCGGCGGGCAATCGACTTGTCCGCGCACGGTCGATATCGTTAGTGCTTGCCGTCCACCCATCGTGAGGAGAGACCATGCGTCGCGTGCCCGCATCAACGCTCGTCATTGCCGTCATCCTGCTTGCTCCGCGCTTGGCCCCCGCCCAAGAAGCTTCACGGTCCGTTGCGGGCGGCGGCATCTCCGTGCCCGGGTGGATGGGCAAGATCGACGCGAACGAGGCGTCACGGGGCCAGGTTCTCGCCAACTCGAAGCTCGCCGCTGAGGGGAACGCGCTGCACGTCACGACGGGACCCGCGGTTGCGTACTGGAAGCCCGAGAACAAGGCGACGGGGAACTACACGGTCAAGGCGACGTTCACGGAACCGAAATACATGAACTTGAACAACCATGCGCATCCCTATGGCGTCTTCATCGCCGGGAACGACATGGGGACGGACCAGCAGAGCTACCTGTATTGCGCGGCGTACGGCAATGGCTCGTTCATCGTGCGCGGCTTCGGGCCGCAGTCGTTCAGGATGAACGGCGGCGAAGGAGAGTCCAACGCCGCGGTGCACAAGGCGGCGGGCGCCGGAAAGTCGGTCACGCAGGAGATCGCGATGTCGGTCAAGGGTGACAAGGTCGAGTGCGCGATCAACGGTACCGTGGTCGCGACCTACGAGAAGTCGGCGCTCGTCGGGGCCGGCAAGCTCAAGTCGACCGACGGCATCTACGGAATTCGATTCTCGCACAACACCGAAGGCACGGTGAGCGGCCTCACCCTGACAAAGCAGTAGCCAGCGGGAATTCAGCAGTCGTCCTCTTCTCTCACCGAGCACTCATGCCGTTGTCTTTTGCCCGCCGCCGCCCGCGTGTGGCGCCGTTCATTCCGCTCGTTCTGCTCGCCGCCTGCTTGAGCGGCACCGATCCCGGCACGCCGTCCAACCCCGCGACCGAGACGTACGCACCGTCACTGGGCGTCAACATCTCGCAGATGACGCGGATCACCGACGCGTTGTACATCCAGGATCTGATTGTCGGAACGGGCGCGACGGCGGCGACGGGCAAAACCGTCTCGGTCGCATATACAGGCTGGCTGGTTGATGGAACTCAATTCGATTCGAACGTCGGCAAAACGCCCGCGACATTCGTTCTTGGCACGGGCCAGGTCATTCAGGGGTGGGAGCTCGGGTTACTGGGCATGCGGGCCGGCGGAAAGCGCCGCTTGGTCATTGGCTCAGACTTGGCGTATGGCTCCGGCGGATATCTCGACATTCGTCCGAACACCACGCTCGTGTTCGACGTGCAACTGTTGAGTGTGCAGTAAACGCCACTCGGAAGTCCGGCGCAGAACTCTCGATCAAGCTTTCCACATCGCCTCGCCGTCCTGCGCCGCTGACGCCATCTGGCGAAGCACCATGTCGTGGTAGACGCCGCGGGAATCCATCAACTCTTCGTGCGTCCCACGTTCGATCACGCGGCCGTCCTCCATGAGGAGAATCATGTCGGCGCGGCGGATGGTCGACAGCCGATGCGCGATGACGAATGTCGTCCGCCCAGCGAGCAAGGCGGCCATGGATTCCTGGATCAGTTGCTCGCTCTCCGTATCGAGGTTGCTCGTCGCTTCGTCGAGGATGAGGATCTGCGGTCTCGCCAACACGGCGCGCGCGATGGCAAGACGCTGGCACTGGCCGCCCGAGAGTTTCACTCCACGCTCGCCGATGAACGTGTCGTATTGATCCGGAAGCTTCTCGATGAACTCGTGCGCGTTGGCGCGACGAGCCGCATCCTCGACCTCGGCGTCCGTCGCATCGTGACGACCGTAGGCGATGTTGTCGCGCACCGAGCCGTCGAACAAAAAGACGTCCTGCTGCACGATCGCCAGGAGATCGCGATACGTGCGCAGGCGAAAATCGCGGATGTCGGACCCGTTGACGAGAATGCGCCCGCGCGTGGGGTCGTGAAAGCGGGCGACCAGATCGGTCACGGTCGTCTTGCCTGCGCCGCTGCGGCCAACCAGCGCGACGACCGATCCGCCCGGCACGGTGACATTGAAATCGCGGACGACGGGCCGACCTTCACGATACTCGAACTCGACGTCCTCGAACCTGATCTCGCGGACGACGCTTGGCGCGTCACTCGCGTCAGCGCGGTCGGGTTTGTCGTGCTCCATGGTGAGCACGTCGAAGACCCGCTCCATCGCGGCCAACGAGCGTTGTAGCTCCGAGAACGAGTTCACGATCTGCCACACAGGGTTGAGCAACAAGAAGGTGTACCACTGGAACGCCATGATGTCGCCGATCGACGCCCGGCCGGAGATGTTCAGATATCCGCCGTACCACACGATCACGACGTTGACGCCGCTCAAGAGCAGCCCCCACGACGTCCATAGAATCAACTCGCGGCGGTGCGCGAACAACTCTTTGCGCAGCACGGTGTGGCGACCGCGCACATAGTTGAGCAATTCCGCCACTTCGCGCCGGAAGGCGCGGACGACGCGAATTCCCGAGAAGGTCTCGCCCACTCGTCCGTCGATCTCCTCCGCATCCTTGCGAACCGATCGATAGATCGGCCGCACGCGTCGAGCCACCGTCAGGCTCACCAACATGACGCCAGGGATGATCGCCAGCGCCGTGAGCGCCAGCCGCCAATTCAACGACAGCAACACGATCACCGCGATGATCAAACGGATGACCGAAACCGCTGGCGACACCACCGCCATCTGCAGTAGACCGGTCGTCGTTTCCACGTCGCCCGTGAGACGCGACAGGATCCCACCGGTCTTCATGTCCCAGAGCTTCGGGAGCGGAAGGTGCAGCAGTCGGTGAAACAAAGACCGCCGCAGCGCTAGCATGACGCGCGTGTTCAGCAAACGCTGGCGATAATCTTTGAACGCGCCGATCAGGTTCGATGCGACGACCACCACGAGGAACGTGGCGCCGGCGAGCTGCAAACGCGCCAGGCGCGACGCCGTGTCGAGGCCGACGCTCAGCAGCACTTTGTCGATGATGAATCGCATGAACAGCGGCTCGATCATCTCGAGCCCGGCGGCCACCATCGCCAGGAGAAGCACCGCGCCGACCGCATAGCGATGGGGGCGAAGCCAATGCAGGTACTCGTGAAGCCGCTCGCGACGCTGGCTGCGATCCTTGCCGCGATCCTTGCCCTCATCGACGTCCGCCCCGGCGATGCCACCATCACCCGGTGTCTCGTCGATCTGCTGTTTGTTCTTATCCGGCTCGGCGGTATCGTCGAGCCGGCGGCGCTTGTAATCCTCAACGAATCCGAGGTAGCGTTGGCGCGACGAACGCCGGTGGTCGTTCTTCATTGCGCGGCCTCGACCATATGTCGGGGATCAAGATGCATCAGCCAGGCAGTCGAGCGCGAATGAGATCGTCGGCGATCAAATCGCCGACCATGTCAGCGCGTTGCGTCAGTCGCCTAAAGATAGCTCAGCAACGTCGACCGTCGCGTCGCCTTGAGACGCGCAAACCATCGGCAGGGGAAATAGAGCAGCACGACGACGATCGTGAAGACGAGATACAGCAGCGACAGGCTCCACGTGTACCCGGCGGGGACAGGCCCGGGTGCCATCGGATGGTTCGTGAACAACCACGGATTCACCGCGCCCTCTCGGATCAACGACACGACGCACGCGGCGGCATGGATGACCGGAATGTGCAGCAGGTAGTAGAAGAACGGCACGCGACCGAATGTCGCGAACACGCGCGCGACGCGCCCCGTCGCGCGCTCGGCCACGGCCAATCCGATGAACATCGGCCCGAGCGTCATCAGCAAGAAGAGGAGCGACGCCGGGTATTTCGTCGTGGCGAGAAACGCGAGCGCGGTGTGCCAGTGTCGCGGGTCGCCGTACACGTCGAGCGCCCGCAGCACGATGAAGGCGATCGTTGCACCGCCGCCGAGCCGAAGACTGATCGAACGCCGGCGCTCTACCGGCATCCGCATCACGACGCCGAACGCGTATCCGGCCATCATCACGCCGATCCACGGCACGATCACGAACAGCACCAGCAAGGGCGGACCATTGTTCCCGATCTGGAAGCCGCCGCCCAAATAGAGAATCTTCCAGAGCCAACCCATTCCCCCTTTCCCCAGCGCCGACATCGCCGCGGGAAAGAAATCGGTCACGTTGTGCAGCGCGATGATCGCCACGCCGCCGATCGCGTTGACGACGAGCGGCAGATGAACCAACGCCGACATGATGACCATGCACCACCCGATCATCCAGATCACGCCGGCGAGTAAGTAGTGCGCGAAATCAAAATTGAACGTCCATGCGACACGAATCACGGTCAGCTCGAGCAGGATCAGCCACAAGCCCCGCGTGAGAAGGAAGCGCGACAATGCCCGCGTGTCGCGCAGCTTCGTGCCGTGCAGATATGCGCCGGTGCCGGCGAGGAAGACGAACGCAGGTGCGACGAAATGGGTGACCCAGCGCGTGAAGAAGATGCCCGGCGTCGGACCGCCGGCCGGCAAACCCGAGTACACGCGTACGTGATCGATCGCCATCAAGATCATCACCACGCCGCGAACGATGTCGAGCGACGCCACGCGCTCGCTCCGCGCGGTGGTCGCTGTTGATTCGGGTCCGGCGTAGGGCTTCGAGCTCGTTTGCAGGCGAGCCGCCGCGGTCGTCATCGTTCGCCGCCTCCGCTGAGAAACGCCTATTCTCGCGCCGGCCGCGAGCGGGGCACAATCGGCAATCCGTGACCGGTCGGCGCCGTGCAGCGAACGGTCAGCCGCCGATGCGGCGAAGCAGTCCTGCGACCTGCTCGCGTCGTCGGCGGCTCACGGGCACGCGGGTTCCGTCGCGAAGTATTACCACGGTCTCGCCGGCCGTGTCGGCCCCCGATCGCAGCTCTCGGACGCGGTCGATGTTCACGATCGCCGACCGGTGAGCACGCACGAACCGGCTCGCGTCCAGCCGTTGCTCCAGCGACGCGAGCGATTCGCGGATGAGATGGCGCCGTCCCCGCGCATGTATCGCCGCGTAATAGTCGTCCGCTTCGATCCAGTCGATCTCGTCGATGTCGAGGACCAGGTCGCCCGTCGACGTCGGCACGAGCAATCGCCGCGCGACGCGGCCTGAATCGTGGCTTCGCTCGTGCGTCGCCAGAAGCGCCGACAACCTCTCCGCCTGCGCGACTGCCTCGGCGGACCGAATGCGCTCGCGCGTTCGCGCGAGCGCCTGGGAGAAGCGAGCCTCCTCGACCGGCTTGACGAGGTAGTCGAGCGCGTTCGCCTCGAACGCGCGGACGGCGAAGTGATCGTACGCCGTGACGAAGATGACGGCCGGCATGTTCGCGGCACCGTGTTCGCGCAGGACGCCGAACCCGTCGAGCTCGGGCATCTGCACGTCGAGGAACAAGAGATCGGGACGCAGGGCGCGGAGTGCACGGACCGTCTCGGTGCCATTGCGCGCCTCGGCAACGACCGTCACGTCGGCGTGTGGAGCGAGGAGCTGGCGAATTCCCCGCCGCGCGAGCGGCTCGTCGTCGGCAACGAGGGCGCGAATCTGGCCGGTCTGATCAGCCATCATGCTCTCCGCAACGGAAAGCGGAGGGTCGCAATCGTGCCGCCGCGCTCCGCGCGTTCGATCTGCAGTCGGGCCGCCGCGCCGAACAGTGTCTCGAGACGTGCGCGCGTGTTCGCGAGCCCGACTCCAGCGTCACCGTTCTCGGCCCGGTATCCCGGTCCGTCGTCCTTGACGACGAGCACCAGGGAGTCGCCGTCGCGCCGCGCTGCGACCTCGATGGTGCCGGAGTCGCTTCGCTTCGCCACCCCGTGCCGGACAGCATTCTCGACGAGCGGCTGCAGAATGAACTCGGGCACCAGCGCGTCGCGAAGCGCCGGATCGATCGACCATTGTACTCTGAGGCGATCCGAGAACCGCACCTGCTCGATCGCCAGGTACTGCTCGATGAATCGAAGCTCTTGGTCCAGCGTGACCTCTTGTCGCTTTTCGCCGTGGAGCACTTGCCGCAGCACGCCGCCAAGCAGCTCGAGCATCCGGGATGCATCGCGCGTGTTCTGGTCGCGTACGAGGACGGCGATGGCGTTGAGGCTATTGAAGAGGAAATGCGGATTGAGCTGCATGCGCAGCGCGCCGAGCTTCGCGTCGGCGAGCTGCGCTGCGAGTCGCGCCTGCTGCGCTTCTCGCTCGCGTGCTTCGACGAAATACGTGAAGGCATACACACAGCCGAGCACTGCGAAGTACATGAACACGGACCACGGCAGGCTGGTCAGCACCCAGCTGAGATATGCTCTGGGGAGCGGTCCGTCGGCCGGGTACGAGTTGAGCGCGAGCCCGAGGGCGATACCAAGCGTTGCCCAACCGACGCAGAGCGCCAGCGCGCCGGCGATGTGCGCGCCAATGATCCGGCCGATTCGATCGCGACGTAGAGGAAAGCGGCGAGCGAGGACATACGTGATCGGCGTCAACGCGCCGAGAAACAGCCACTCGGTGCCGGCGAAGACGACTTGTCCCCACGGCACGTGTCCGTTGCCGCCGAGTCGCCCCTTCATATACG
The DNA here is from genome assembly GCA_036392315.1 of Gemmatimonadaceae bacterium. Lineage (GTDB taxonomy): Bacteria > Gemmatimonadota > Gemmatimonadetes > Gemmatimonadales > Gemmatimonadaceae > JAQBQB01. The sequence goes on along the minus strand of DASVYG010000335.1, from coordinate 17,651 downwards.
TCTGAAAAGCGTCGAGTACCGCCGGTACGATGCACGCGGCGGCGATGAGTCCCGGTACACGCGCGCGCTTTGGCGCGGCTGCTACGGCGGTGGCCACGCGTTATCGTCGCGCAATTCGCCGCATTGTGCCAGTGCGCGCCGCGGCAGAGCCGAGCGATCGTTCGCGCCTATGCCACGTGCGTGAGCACGACGCTCTCTCCGATCTGCACGCCGTCGATGACGGCGGTCGAGAGCTCGGCGTCATCGTACGCGTGCTCACCGTGCTCGCTCAGGTCCACGCCGGTCAGCTCGTCGGGCAACGGCACGCGCAGCGATCCAACCGCCGCGAGGCGGCCGAGTACCAGGGCGGTGACGGGCGCGGTGAAGGCGATCGTCACGACCACCGCGAGTGCTTGAACGCCAAATAGACGCACGTTGCCGGCGAGCAACCCGTCAGCGCCGGCTGGGTTCACGCTCGTCGTCGCGAATACGCCGGTCAGCAGCGCGCCGACGATGCCGGCGACGCCGTGACACGCAAACACATCCAGCGCGTCATCGATCTGCGTGCGATTGCGCAGGTGAATCGCCGCGTAGCTCGCACAAGCCGCGAGCGCACCGATCGCCAATGCGGCGAGCGGCGAGACGTAGCCGGCGGCCGGCGTGATCGCCACGAGTCCCGCCACCGCGCCGGTTGCTCCTCCGACGGCCGTGGCTTGCCCGGTTCGCAGCGAATCGATGATCAGCCACGTGACCAGTGCCGCCGCGGCGGCGGCATGCGTCGTGGCGATGGCGTTCGCCGCCACACCGTCTGCCGCGAGCGCCGAACCGGCATTGAATCCGAGCCATCCGACCCACAGCAGACCCGCTCCCGTCAGCGTGTACACGAGATTGTGCGGTCGAAGAGGTGTCCGTCCCACGCCTCGGCGACGGCCGACGATCGTCGCCGCGACGAGCGCCGCTGTCCCGGCGGCGATGTGCACGACAGTGCCGCCGGCGAAGTCGAGCGCGCCGAGTGTGTGCAGCCAACCGTCGGCGCTCCACACCCAGTGCGCGAGCGGGTCGTAGACGAACGTCGTCCATACGACGGCAAAGATGGCGTAGACATGAAATCGTATGCGCTCCACCATCGCGCCGGAGATGATCGCGACGGTGATGCCCGCGAACATCGCTTGGAAGCTCGCGAACGCGATGTGCGGCACCGTGGTGCCATACGGACCGGGCGCGCCTCCGACGCCGGACATTCCGATCCAGATGCCGCTTCCCAAGAGCGCGCCTGGGCCGAAGGCCAGCGAGTAGCCGATCATGACCCACTGCACGCCGACGATCGCCAACGCGCCGAAGCTCATCATCAGGGTGTTCAACGCGGCGCGGCCGCGCACGAGACCGCCGTAGAAAAGCGCGAGGCCCGGTACCATCAGCAGCACGAGCGCGGTCGAAACGAGCAGCCACGCGGTGTCGCCTGAGTTCACTGTGGGCGTAGTCATACGGACGCCTTGGTCCGCGACTCGTTCGCCCGCATCTGCACTTCGTTCGCGGTCACCGGCGTGAGGGCGTCCACGTTTTCTTCGCCGGTCCGAATCCGGATCACTCGCTCGAGTGGCTGAACGAAGATCTTCCCGTCGCCGACTTCGCCGGTCCGCGCGGCGTCCATGATCGCGCGCACCGTGCGCTCGACGAACGGCTCGGAGACGGCCATTTCGATCCGAACCTTGTCTCGGAACTCGAGCACGACCGATGAGCCGCGATAGTGCTCGATGACCTCGTGCTCGCCGCCATGGCCGCTCACACGCGTGATCGTCATCCCTGTCACGGCAACGCGAAACAGGGCCTCCTTTACCGCACTCAGCCGCTCTGGCCGAACGACCGCCACGATGTATTTCATGGCCGTTGCCCTTGGATTCCGCTCCTCGCCGCCATTTCGCACCATACCTGCGACGCGAGCACCTGTCAAGCAAATTGTGCAAATTGTGCACTTCCCGATCCAAGAACTGACTCCGAGTGACCATTCTTCGCGGAATTCGTTCGAAATATTTGCGCCGAAAGCAGGATCGTGAATACATTGGGCGCTGGACGATCACCTGAACCCCCATCCCCAAGGGAGACATGTCAGCGCCCACCATCGAACCGCGCCTCGCAGCGGCGCACCGGCTCGACGACATCTCGTTCGGCAAGATCGTACAGATCCGTGAAGTGCTGCTTCGGGCTCAGGCCGCCGGAGCGCGGGTCATCCGCTTTGAATCAGGCGATCCCAGCTTTTCCGTCGCCCCCCACGTAATTGCGGCGATCTCTGCGGCTGGCGCCGCCGGGAAGACGCACTACGTGCCGAACGACGGGATCCCCGAGTTGCGAACGGCGCTCGCCGAGAAGTTGCGCATCAAGAACGGAATCGCGGGCGCGGCGCCGGGCGACGTGTTCGTGACCAACGGCGCGATGCACGCACTGCATGTTGTCTTTGGGGCGCTGCTCAATCCCGGCGATGAGGTCATCATCCCGGATCCGATGTGGACCGAAGTCGCCGAGAACATTCGACTCGCCGGCGGCGTGCCGGTTCGCGTGCCCGTGCGCGCGGTGACGGACTACGTCTATGATCCCGAGAACATCGCTGCCGCGATCACGCCCGCGACGCGCGTCATATTCATCAACACGCCGCACAACCCCACCGGCGCGGTCATGACGCGCGACGCCATCGAGGCAATCGTTGATCTCGCGCGGGAGAATGATCTCTGGATCGTCTCGGACGAGGCGTACGAGGACGTGCTGTACGAGCCGGCCGTCCACCAATCGGCGGCGGCACTCGCCACGGACTGGGCCGATCGGGTCGTGAGTATCTTCTCATTCTCGAAGAGTCACGCGATGGCCGGGCTGCGCACGGGGTATATCCTGACGCCCGCGCCCATTCTACAGGACCGCATCCAGAAGCTGCTTCGCTGCACGATCAACGGCGTGAACAGCCTCGCCCAATGGGGAGCGCTCGCCGCGGTCACGGGCGATCAGTCGCACCTGCCCGCGATGCGCGCCGAGTACACTCGTCGACGCGACATTCTGCTCGCGGCGCTCGCCGACGTGCCCGGCGTCCGCGCGTTCACGCCGCGCGGCGCGTTCTATGCCTGGGCCGATCTCGATCCGGCGATCTACCCGAGACTCGGCGTGTCCGATGCCGGCGAGCTCTCGGAGCAGCTCGCGGCGCGAGGGATCGGTAGCGCGCCGGGCGACGCGTTCGGCGTCGATTGCGCCGACGCTATTCGGTTCGCGTTCAGTTGCGCGACGCCGATGGTGATCGAAGGAGCCGCGCTGCTGCGCGCTGCGCTCCTCGGCGAGCCCTCGTGAGCAATGTCCGCAAATCGATCACTTCCGTTTGATGTCGAAACATGACCGTCGAGGACAACCTACGTGAAGAACAAGTGCGCGACCCGTGACTCGAGGTTGAGGTAAATCAACGCGACCGCCGTCACGTCGAATGCCGCGTGTGCGACCATTATCGGCCAGATTCGCCGAGTCACGGCGAACGTCGACCCGAATGCGAGACCGGTGAACGCCGCCTGCTTCACGCCGTCCATGCCTTGATCCGGAAAGTGGGCCAGCGCAAACCAGGCGGATGTGATCAGCACGATCGCCGTCGCCGCGATCGTGCCGCGTCCGAGGAGCTTCCCGAGTCGCTCGAACAGAAATCCGCGGAACACCGTCTCTTCGCCGAAGCCGGCGGCGAAGATCACGGCGAACAATGTTCCGGGGAGCGCAGCCGCGTTGCCAGCCAAGTAGTGATAGGACCGATTGATCGGATCGGCTCCGAGCAGCGGCATCACGACGGACTTCATCGCGAGCTTGAACACCGCACCGAGCACGATGCCGGCAGCCGCACTCGCGATCCAGCTCTTCGGGCGAACGTACCCGATCTCGCGCCACGGGGTGCGCGACCAGCGTGTCCAGAGCAGCACGAGCACGCCGCTGAGCAGCGAATTGCCCGCGAAGAGAATGACGAGGATCGCGACCAGGCCGAGCGGCCCGAATCCGCGCAGCTTTTCCGCGACGCGGTCGCTCGATGCCGCGTCAGCCGAGAACGGCTGGCCGTCTGGCGCCATGTCGTGTCGCCTGTTCGAACGCATACGCCAACTGCAGCACGCTCCACTCGCCACGCGCGCGCCCAACGATCTGGATTCCGACCGGCAGTCCGCCCGTGGTGAATCCGGCGGGAACCGAGATCGCCGGATTCGACATGAACGTGACGTACCAGCAGGAACGCATCCAATCGATGTACGTCCCCATCGGCGTGCCGGCGATCTCTTGTGGGTACGGCACCGTCACATCGAACGGCGCGACCTGGGTGACGGGCAAGATGAAATACTCGACGCGCTGAAACAGATCCGCCGACTGACTGAACATGAGCGACTGCCGCGCACTCGCCTTGGCGACGTCCGCCGCCGACTGACGCTCGGCCTCGGCGATCTCCCACTTTACCGTGTCCTTCACCATGTCCGGGTGCTGTTTGGCGAGCGTCGAGTATTCGCCGTGATATGAGAGGTGGCGCAACGTCGGGAACGCGACGTCGACGCCGCTGAAGTCCGGCTCGGCCTCTTCGACGACGCAGCCCAGTGCCTCGAAGACTTTCCGATTCTCGTCGACGACGCGACGAATCTCCGGCTCGAATGGAATTCCGCCCAATCCCTTCCACCACGCGACGCGGACGCCCTTGAAATTGCGGTTGAGCGGCTTCGCGAAGTGCGCTGGATCCTCGTTTATTGAAAGTGGATCGTGAGGCTCCGGGCCGGCGATCGTGCTGAGGAAGAACGCGGCGTCGGCAACGTAGCGCGCCATTGGCCCCGACACCGAGAGCGGTGACCAAGAATGTCCATCACTCGGCACACGCCCCGGCGCCGGACGGAGCCCGACGACGTTGCAGAACGCCGCCGGATTGCGCAGCGATCCGCCGGTATCGCTGCCGTCGGCGATCGGCACCATGCCACAGGCGAGCGATACGGCCGCGCCGCCGCTGCTCCCGCCGCACGTCTTGGACAGATCGTACGGATTCCGCGTCGCGCCGAAGACGGGATTGAACGTCTGCGATCCGGCGCCGAATTCGGGCGTGTTCGTCTTCCCGACGGTGATCGCGCCCGCCGCGGCGATGCGCTTCACGATCATCGCGTCGATGGTCGGCACGTTGTCGCGATAGTACGGCGATCCGCGCACGGTGCGAATCCCTGCCGTGTCGAACAGATCTTTGTGGGCGACCGGCAACCCGTGCAGTGGACCGCCGGGACGACCGTGCGCGATCGCTTCGTCCGCCTTCGCGGCGTCGGCCATCGCCCGATCCGCCACGAGCGTCACGATCGCGTTGACCTTGGGATTCACACGTTCAATTTGCGCGAGGTGCGCTTGCATCACCTCGCGCGCCGAGATCTTCTTCGAGCGGAGCAGGGTGGCGAGCTCGGTGGCCGGCAGGAAGCAGAGATCCGCCGCGTTCGGGAGCGTCGGGCCGTCTTCCGACTGTGAGGCCATCGTGGCTCCTCCCGGCATCTATGCCGTGTTCGTCGCCAAACGTATCATCGCGTCGGCGCTGCGCTCGACGTCGGCATCCGTGGTTGCCCAGGAAATCACCGAGATCCGCATCGCCGTTCGGCCCTGCCACACCGTGATGCCGGCCCAACATGTACCGTCCGCTTGGATCGCCGCGATCGCCCGCGCCGTGTGCTCTGGGTCACCGAAGGCGACAAGCACCTGATTCAATACCACGTCATTCAAGATCTCGAAACCCGCCGCCGACAATCGTTCGGCGAACCGTCGGGCCTGGCGGCAATGTCGCGTCACCATCTCGTCGAGCCCGTCGCGCCCAAGCGCCAGCAGCGCCGCCCACACCTCCACTCCTCGCGCCCGTCGCGAGAGCTCCGGCGTGTAGTCCGACGGATTGCGATGTGCCGAGTCGGTGGGCAGGTACTCGGCCGTCACGGCCATCGCGGCGCGCAGCGCATTACCGTCGCGCACGAAGGCGACGCCGCTGTCGTAGGGGACGTTCAGCCACTTGTGAGCATCCGTCGCCCAGGAGTCGGCGCGTTCGATGCCGACGCCAAGGTGCGCGAGCTCCTTCGTCGCGCGCGCCCAGAGCCCGAACGCGCCGTCGACGTGGACGAACGCACCGGCGTCGTGCGCGTAGTCGCAGATTTCTCCCGTCGGATCGAACGCGCCGGTGTTCACGTTGCCCGCCTGAACACAGACGATGGTTGGCCCATTGATGCGCGGCATCGCGTCCAGTCGCATCCGCCCTTGCGAATCGACTGGCACTTTCACCACGCGATTGCGCCCAAGTCCGACGACGCCGAGCGCTTTGTACAGCGTCGGGTGCGCCTCGGCCCCGGTAATGACGGTGATCGGGGGCGCGCCGATGAGACCATCCGCCTCAACGTTCCATCCGACCTTCTCCAACACGATGTGTCGGGCCGCCGCAAGCGCCGTGATGTGTGCGACGGTGGTGCCGGTGACGAAACCACCCGCGGTGCCCGCGGGCAGACCGAGTACGTCGACGAGCCATCGGAGCGCGACCTCCTCGAGGACGGCGGTGCCCGGCGTGGTGTTGTAGAGCCCTGTGTTCTGATCCCACGCGGTTGCTAGCCAACTCGCCGCGACGGTGGCGGGCAGCGCTCCGCCGAGGACGAATCCGAAGAAGCGGCCACCGGCCATGGCCATCGTTGCCGGCGAGACGAGGTCGTCCAGCTGCTGAAGTACGACGCGTGGATCGGTCGGGGCGCGTGGAAGATCGATGTTCAATGCCGAAAGCGCCGCTACCGCCTCAGGACTTGGAGAGACACGACGCTCGGCGAGGCCGTCGAGATACGCGATTGAACGATCGGCCGCATCACGGAGAAGATCTGACATTCAACCCGGGAAAGTGTCCGTCGAACATTAGCGGCTCGTTGCCGTTTCAGAGACTCCACTCCGCTTGGTTGTCCGTCACCGCGACGCCAATTCGCTCGCGGTCGAGCCATTGCCGAATGCGCCGCGGCTTGGCGAGCGGCTATTGACAGCATGGTTGGCGCGTCTTATACTGAACCATATGGTTCAGTATTCAGAGAAGCTTGACGGCACATTCGGTGCGCTCGCCGACCCGACGCGGCGCGGGATCCTCGAGCGCCTTGGACGCTCGGACGCCGCAATCAGCGAGCTCGCCAAGGACTTCGACATGACCCTCACCGGCATCAAGAAGCATGTCCACGTCCTGGAAGCCGCCGGACTCGTGACTACTGAGAAAGTCGGACGCGTGAGGCGATGCACGCTCGGACCGCGTCGCCTCGACGACGAGGCCGCATGGATTGCGGCATACCGGCGGATGCTCGAAGGCCGCCTCAACCGGCTCGGGGAATTCCTCGAGCGAACCAGGAGCAAGCCATGACCACTACAACCGAGACCAAGGGGCGCACCACGAAGGCCACCATCACCACACCTTCGGATCGCGAAGTCCGCATCGAGCGAGTGTTCAATGCCTCACGCGAACGCGTCTGGCAGGCGATGACTGATCCCAAGTTGGTCGCGCAATGGTGGGGTCGCGGTAACAAGCTCGACGTCGAGAAGTTGGAGGTGAAGCGCGGCGGCCACTGGCGATTCGTTGAGCATAGCGATCACGGTGTGCACGGCTTCGAGGGACGCTACGCCGAAGTGACGCCGCCGGAGCGTATCGTGCAGACGTTCGAATGGGATGGCATGCCAGGGCATGTTGCTCTCGAGACATGCACGCTCGAGAGCCTGGACGACGGACGCACGCGGCTCGTGACAACGTCGCTCTTCCTCACGACTCAAGACCGCGACGCCATGCTGAGCTCGGGTATGGAGGGCGGGTTGAACGAGAGCTATGCCGCGCTCGATCGCGTGCTGGCCGCGATGAAATAAGGTCCTTCACAGACTTCTCACCACGCTCGGCGGCCGCCCAACGATTGGGCCGCCACCGAGCGTGACCGGTTTCCGAGTCCGGCTGCGTTTTGATAAAGCGACGAAGACGTCGGGAGACTCTCAGCAGTGGACCCTTGGATTCCACGACGCAAACAAGCCGCTCGGATTCGCGCGGTGTGTCCACACGTGAAGTGCCCAGACTTGGAACACGTCGTTCTGCGAGAACTTCTGGCCGAAAAGCACTGGCGGGGCCGCTGTCCGTGGGACCGCGTCGTACGGCACGAGGAACTCAACGCCCACCAAACTCATTTCTCCGTTTGTGCCCGGCTCGTAGATCAATGCTTCGGGACGCAGAGAGTCGGCGACGCCATCGATGTAGTTGGTGTTGCCAAAGTGAATTCCCATGGCTCCGGCATCGCCATTCGACATGCAGTCGGTGAGGGCGATGTTGTAGCCGGCTTTTTTCGCGAGGGCGAGGCTCGTGTATGCGTCCATCGACGCGCGAAGTGCCTCGACCCCCGCGGGCAGGCTCGTCGGTGTCGGCGACGTGCTGTTGGTGCCGCCGCACGCGCCCGTCAGAGCGAGTGAAATGACCGCGGCATGTAGCATTGGTCTGATACCTATCTTCTTCATGACTCGTGTGATCCTCTAGATATGGAAATGACTTCGACCGGCCGACGACTCGAATGCGATCTCGTCGGGTTGGCTGCATTCGTGTGCCCATGATAGGTGCCATCGATCGTCTCACTACCGCCCCGGGATCGCCCTTGGATCGCCCCGTTCTCGCCCACCGTCCGGCGAATCGTCTCGAGCTGTTCGGAGGAGCCGTCGTTCACGCGGCGCACGCGCCAATTACCGGTCGCGCCGCGCAGCGACACCGAATCGCTCTCTTGGCCCTGCTCTCCACGACCCGACGATTGCACCGCACTCGCGACCAGCTCGTCTTTTTTCTCTGGCCAGAGGCCGACACGGAGCGTGGACGCAAGCTGTTGTCGGACTCGATCTACCGGATCAACCAGGCGCTGGGCGGCGACGCCATCACTGGCGCGGGCGAGGATTTGCGTCTCAACCGCGATCAACTCGCGAGCGACGTAGCGGATTTCGAAGCGGCGGTCGAGTCGCGCGATTGGCGTCGGGTCGCGGAGCTGTACGCGGGTCCGTTTCTCGACGGCTTCTTCCTTTCCGGCGCGGCGGACTTCGACCAATGGATGGAGAACGAGCGCGCCCACTACGCACGCGCCGCCGCCCGAGCGATCGAAGCGCTCGCGGTCGACGCGCGCGGGGCGGGTCGCGTGGCCGAGGCAGTCGACTGGTGGCAACGGCTCGCGGTGCTGGTGCCGGACGATTCGCGAGTCGCAATGGAGCTCATGCGCGCTCTCGAGGCGTCGGGCAATCGCGCCGGCGCTCTCCGTCACTCTCGCCTGCACATGGCGCTGCTCCGCGAAACCCTGGGTGTCGAGCCCGATCGATCGTTTCGCGAGCTCGCGGATAGAATCGCGCGACGAACCGAGCCCTCCATCAGTGTGGAGATGCCGGCTGTCAAGCTCGAGAGCCCGGTCGTCACCGCGGCCGCGAGTCCACGCGGTCACGATTCAAACAAGGGCGGGGAACTCGTCGCCCCAGTCTCTAACACCGGACAGCACGGCAGCTCGATCGCCGTCCTTCCGTTCAGCAACGTGAGTGATTCGGACACCAATGCGTATTTCGCCGACGGTGTGTCCGAGGAGCTGATGTATTTGTTGACGCGGACGTCGGGACTTCGCGTGGCGTCGCGAACGTCATCGTTTGCGTATCGCGACATACGGCTCGACGTGCGTGAAGTCGCGCGGCGGTTGCAGGTCGATTGGATTCTCGAGGGGAGCGTGCGCCGGTCGGGCGACAAGCTGCGCATCGTTGCGCAGCTGACTGACGCCAAGAATGGCTATCAGGTGTGGTCCGAGTCCTTCGACCGGACGTCGAACGACATCTTCGCAATTCAGGCCGAGATTGCCGGCGCGATCGTCGAACGTCTCGCTCCCAACTTGGGCGACGCGTTTGACGGCATGTTCGGCGGCGCGTCGGTTGCCGGCGCGCGCCGAGCGCTCGATCCCGAGGTTTACGACCTCTATCTCCAAGCGCGATTCGAATGGCATCGCCGGACCGAGGAGAGCCTGCGGAAATCGGCCGCCCTGTTCGAAGAGGTCGTGGCGCGCGATCCGCGCTATGCGCGTGCCTGGGCCGGATTGGCCGAGGCGTACGCCGTGATCGCGTTCTACGATTATCTCGCTCCGCGAGTGGCCTTCCCGCGAGCGGATTCCGCGGCGCGGCACGCGATCCTGCTCGACCCGAATCTCGCCGCGCCGTATGCGACGCTGGCGTACGTCGACACGTACTATCACTGGAATTGGGTAGCAGCGGAGCAGGGATTTCGCCGCGCGCTCGAGCTCGAGCCGACCAGTGCGACGGCGCACCAATGGTATGCCAATTTCCTCACTGGCCGCGGCCGATTCGACGAAGCCGAACACGAGATGCGTCGCGCCGCGGAGCTCGACCCGCTGTCGATGATCGCGCATTCGGCGATCGGATGGGCGCTGATTTTCGCGAATCGGACGGATCGGGCGATTCAGCAGCTACAGAGCGCCCTGCAATTGGATTCGACGTATCAGGTTACGCACTTTTGGATGGCGCTGGCCCTCGAGCAGGCCGGGCGGCCCGCCGAGGCCATTCCGCATCTTCACCGTGTGTTGGAGTTGTCGCACGGCTGCACGCTTCGGTGCTCTCTCACGTTGGCGGCGCTCGCGCGCGCCCATGCTGCGACCGGCAACCCCGATGCCGCGCGGGCCGTTCTCAATGACCTGATCGAGCGCGAGAGCGCCGGAGTGTACGTCTCCTCATACGATATCGGAAAAGTGTACCTGTCTCTGGGCGATGTCTCGACGGCGCTAACGCGACTCGAGCGCGCGTTCACGGACCGCGCTCATTCCATGGCGCTGCTGCGAATCGATCCGCAATTGCGGTCGCTCGCGAACAACCCACGATTTCAGAAGCTGGTCGAGCGGGTGGAAGAGCCGATGAAGAACAGGGAGCTGCAGCATTACGCGATGGCGGGGTGAGCTCCGCTCATTCCGTGATCGATAAGACGTTGCCGTCCGGATCCCTGAACCAGGCGACCTTCGCCCCGCTCGGCGACGTCCAGATACCGGCGCGATTCTGCTTCATGCCCGGGAAGCGCTGAAAGCTCACACCTTTCGCTCTCAACGCCGCGACCGCAGACTCCGCGCTGTCGACTCGCCAGCCGAGGATCGTATACGGCGCCGGCGTGAAGTCCGGCATGCCTGAGACATCGGCAATACGGAGCATGACACCGTTCGCGCTGAAGACCAAGGCGAACGGATCTTCGCTCTGGAGCGCCAGTCCAAGGACGCGTTCGTAAAACGCGCGGGCTCGTTTGGGATCGCGCGTTGGCACGAACGCGATTACGTCGGCCGTTCCGAGCATCTCGTCTCCCGTGGTCGTCAAGCTCTATCGTGAGCGATCGAACTCAGCGCTCGCGTGTCGGTGCATCGGCGCCGAGCAGCTGCCAACAACGCGTCCACGCCTCGAGCCCTTCGTGCAAGCGGTGCACGCGAAAGAATTCGTTCGGTGCGTGGAAATCCTCGTCGGCGGTGGAGAAGGAAAAAAAGACCGTGTCCAGTCCCATGTGGCGCTCGAACAGCTCGGAGATGGGCACGGTCCCGCCCATCCTCACGCGCAGCGGTCGCGAACCGTACACCGCGTGCAGGGCGGCGGCGGCCGCACGGAGGGCGAAATGGTCCGACGGAATACTGTACGCGCGTGCACCGTGATCGCCGGGGGATATCGTCAATCGAACGCCCGGCGGTGTGTGCGTTTCAAGATGGCGAACGACCAGCGCGACGATCTCGTGGGGATCTTGAGCGGGAACGAGACGGCACGTGATCTTCGCGTGCGCCTCGGACGGAATCACGGTCTTGCTTCCGGGACCTTCATAACCGCCCCACATCCCGTTGATCTCGAGCGTTGGTCGGGTCCATTGGCGCTCGAGCGTCGTGTAACCCGCCTCGCCAAAGGTGGCCGGTGCGCCTACCTGCTCGAGATACGCGCGGTCGTCGAACGGCAGCGCGGCAATCGCTGCGCGTTCGGACGGAGAAAGGTCGTGCACCGCATCGTAGAAACCGCCAACGGCCACGCGCCCATTCGGTTCGTGCAGCGTCGCGACCAGGAGCGCCATCGCATGCAGCGGATTGGCGACCGCGCCGCCGTGGCGTCCCGAGTGCAGATCTTTCGCCGCGCCGGTCAGGGAGATTTCCAATCCTGCGAGCCCACGACTGGCCACAGTGAGTGACGGCACGTCGACACGCCACATGGCGCCGTCGGCCGACAGAACGAAATCAGCGGCGAGCAATGTCTTGTTCTGCGCGATGAAACCGTCGAGGCTCGGACTCCCGATTTCCTCTTCGCCCTCGAACATGCACTTGATGTTGACGGGCAGCGCGCGGGTGGTGGCGAAGAACGCCTGCGCGACCTTGATCGGGATCAACATCGGCCCCTTGTCGTCCGATACGCCGCGGGCGAAGAGGCGTCCGTCGCGAATCGTGGGCGCGAACGGCGGGCTTTGCCATTTCTCTAATGGGTCGGGCGGCTGCACGTCGTAGTGGCCATATACGAGCACCGTCGGTTTGCCTGGAGCTCCGAGCCATTCAGCGTACACCACGGGATTGCCCGCGGTGGCGATGGTTCGCACGGCAAATGGTCCCGCCGACGAGAGAGCTGTCGCCACCCATCGAGCCGCCGCGGCGACGTCATTGGCGTGCGCGGGGTCGGTACTGACAGACGGAATCGCGGCAAAGTCGATCAGCTCCTCGAGGATGCGATCGTGATTCGCCTGGAGGTGCGCGAGGACGCGCCGTGTGGCTTCGTCGTTCCCGTTCGCCATCACTTTCCGCCGTCGATGGAGATGACTTGACCCGTGATCCAGCTCGCGAAGTCGGACGCGAAGAACAGGACGCCGAACGCAATGTCCTCCGGGGTGCCGAGTCGCTTGAGCGCGATGCGATCGACGAGCTGGCGCTGGCCGTCGGGACCGTACGACTGCCATTGCCGCTCGGTCGTCGCGTTGGAGCGCACAAAGCCCGGCGCGATGTTGTTGACCGTGATGCCCCACGGGCCCAACTCGTGCGCGAGTTGTCGCGTGAGTCCGATCTGCGCCGCCTTGGCCGACGCGTAGGCCTGTATGCCGGTGAGGCTGACTCCGAGGCCGGCGCCGCTCGAGATGTTGACGATGCGTCCCCCGCGTGCCGCCTTCATTCCCGGCGCCACAGCTTGCGAGAACAGAAACGCACCCGTGACGTTGACGTCGAAAATCCTCTGCCAGTCGGACTGCGATACGTCTTCGAGCGGCCGACCGATCTGTCCCAGCACGCCGCCGGCGTTGTTCACCAGGATGTCGACGCGTCCGGTCTTGGCCGAAGCGTCGGCGACAAAGGCATCGACCGCACCTTTGTCGCTCACGTCGACCACGCGCGCGACGCATGCGCCGCCGGCCGCCGCGCACAGCCGCTGCGTCTCGAGGACCTCGTCTTCCACGACATCACACGCCCAGACGCCGGCGCCGCGCTCGGCGAATGCCAGACTGATGGCGCGCCCGAATCCGTGCGCGGCACCCGTGACGACGGCGGTCTTGCCGCTAAACGTGATGTGCATCGATGACTGTCGCAGGACGAGCGGCCGCCAGCAAGTCCAACGTCTCAAGAGACTGCGGCCGGCGCCCGTCTTCGATGTCGTGGATCAGCTCGACGAGACGTTCAGTGAGGGGCGTCGAAACGCCGGCCTCGCGCCCGAGCGTCACGACGATGCCGAGTTGGGCGTCGACCTCGGTGCGCCGTCTGCGCACGGCGAGGTCTCGCCAGATACCACTATGCGTCTTGGCCGATCGACGGTTGAACGCCACGAGATCGTCGAGCGATCGCGTTGCGGCGTCCGGCTCGGCGCTCGGTAAGTACGCGGCCGGATCAAACCCGTCGAACGCTTCGGGCGTGATCCCTCGAGCGGCGGCGACGGCGAGAATTTCTCGAGCGAGCGCGATGTACAGATCGCGATAGCTCGGCACGGCCAGCGCGTCGGCGATCGACTCGTTGGTCAGTGCCGTCGCGAACAGCATCGCACCGTACGCCTCCTTGCCCCACAGATAACCCCAGATGTTCGGCGTGACGACGGCGCGATCGTCGAAGTCGAGCCACGCGGCGCGAATCGCATTGGCGCGAGCGGTGATTCGGCCATCGACCTCACCGACGACGACGGCGCCGCGTCCTCCGTAGTGGATCACGCCGGGCTCGAGGTAGTCCGCGCCGAAGTTCACGAACGCACCGACCGTACGCTCGGCGCCGACGGCCTTGGCGATCGCGAGCTCGTTGAGCCCATTCTGCGCCGAGACGACACAGCCGTCGTCGCTCAAATGCGGACGCAATGCGCGGAGCGCGGCGTCCGTGTGGTGCGCCTTCGTTGCCAGAACGATCGTGCTCCATCGGCCGGTGACGTCCGCTGGGACGAACGCGGCGGCCCGCGCAGTGAAGTCTGCTATCGGACCGGTGATGCGGAGTCCCTGGCGATTGATCGCCATGACGTGGTCGTCGGCCGTGTCGACGAATGTCACATCGTGACCGGCCCGCGCGAGATGCGCCCCCATCGTACTACCAATCGCGCCCGCACCCCAGATCAGAAATCGCATCGTGTCCGAGTGACCGTACGTGTCGTTGCGGTGCAAAATAGGCACGCCGACCGGGCGCGGCGAATAACCAGGAGTCTTGCCGACCCCTGCGCGGCGCGTTACAGTAGCCCGACCGACGATGTGCTCGCCCAATTCGCGTTCGCGATCGTCTCGCGAGCCGACATCGCGGTAACAGATCGGCGACGGCGCCCCTCGGAACAACCTCCGGCAGGAAGGCCCGATGCGCCCCTCGATTACGCTGCTGTCGCTCTGTGCACTTGGTCCACTCGTGTCGTGCGGATGGATCGACGATCACACTCCGGATCTCCTGAGCTGCGGAGCCGAGATCTCGACTGGCGCGCGGCCGATCGCCGCGGTACGCGAGGCGCGCTTCCTCGGAAAGGTTCAGGCCAACACGGCAAAGTGCCGCGGCGGTGAGAAGCCCGCGACCTACGCATCCGTGCCGTTTGTCGACTGGTCGAACTACTGGGCGACCGGCGACGAGCACTCTCGTTCGTTCTGGCCGTCCAAGAACCTGCGCGGCATCAACGGCTCGCTCATCGATCTCGAATACGAGCGGATCGAGCTCATCAAGTTCAATTTGTTCGACAACTCCGGCACGTTCCGCCAATTCATTACGGGGCAGAACGGGACCGACGG
The DNA here is from genome assembly GCA_036392315.1 of Gemmatimonadaceae bacterium. Taxonomy (GTDB): domain Bacteria; phylum Gemmatimonadota; class Gemmatimonadetes; order Gemmatimonadales; family Gemmatimonadaceae; genus JAQBQB01. Next base: position 2,437 of record DASVYG010000335.1, on the reverse strand, counting down.
CGCGGCGATCAAACAATGGCCGGAGATGCGCCTGCCGCCGTCGAACCCCAGCTACGCCGCGGTCGGCGGTGCGGGCGATCAGCGATGCACCGGAGAGCTCATTCGCTACCGGCAGGTCACCGGCATCTGCAATGACACGCGGAATCCGCTCATGGGATCGACCGGATCGCTGTTCGCGCGCAACGTCGAATTCGAGAGCACGTTCCCGGATCGCGGGCTCGACGAACTGGCGAGAAATCGTCACGGCAACCGGCTGTCCCTCACCACGCCTGATCCGGCCGTCATCAGCCGCGTGCTCTTCACGCGCGCGCAGCACGACAGCGCCGCGTGCAACGACGGATACGGCAAGCCCGGATACGCCAAGGACGCAAACTGCGACTACAAGAAGGCGCCGTTCTTCAACGTGCTCGCTGCGTTCTGGATCCAGTTCAACACGCATGACTGGTTCTCGCATCTCGAGGAGGGACACAACGCGCCGCAGTACATGGCCGTCGGTTGCGCCACGCAACGAGTCAACGGCGTCGACGTCCCGCTCACGCCGGCCGACGTCGCCCGCCTCGGCTGCCGCCCGGCGGATCAAATCGACGTGTCCTTCGTTGCCGACTCTTCCGCGCCCGGCACGTTCACGCACGGCAATCGGACCTACCTGACTCGCGCGCCGAAGGTGTTTCGCAACAACAACACGGCGTGGTGGGACGCGTCGCAGCTGTACGGCTACGACGACGTATCGCGGATTCGCGTCAAGCGCGATCCGGCCGACGCGGCACGCCTCCAGATGATCGCGCCGCCGAACGCGACGACTGAGGGTGAGAAGCAGGGTTATCTGCCGATTCTCCAAACGACCGATCCGCAGAATCCGGATTGGGCCGGGCAGGAATCGGTCGGTTTCCCGGACAACTGGACCATCGGGCTCAGTTTCTTTCACAACGTCTTCGCCCGCGAGCACAACCAGTTCGTCGACACGTTCCGGAAGTATGCGGCGCAGCATCCCGATGACGATTCCGGTCTGCGCGACCCAGCGCACCCGCGACAAGTGGTTCGCTATCGCGACGTCAGCGACAACGAGCTGTTCGAGTTGGGTCGCCTCGTCGTCGCCGCCGAAATCGCCAAGATCCACACGATCGAGTGGACGACGCAGCTGTTGTACGACGAGCCGTTGTTCCGCGGCATGAACAGCAACTGGAACGGTCTGCTCCAGAACGACACGACGATCAAGCATCTCCTGGCCGATCTGGTCGGCCAGCTCGGCAAATCCAAGCAGGCGAACGTGGCGGATAGTTGGTACGCGACGCTCGCGTCCGGGCCCGGCATCGTCGGCTTGGGTGCACAGAAGAAAGATTGGGATATCTCGAGAGACGAAGATGTCAACGGCGGGACCAATCACTTCGGGTCGCCATTCAACTTCCCCGAAGAGTTCATCAGCGTCTATCGGCTGCACTCGCTCGTGCCCGACCTCCTCGAGTACCGACAGCTCGCGCAACCGGACGCCATTCAAGCCAAGATTCCCGTCGTCGAAACATTCCGCGGACGAGCGACGGGATTCATGCACGACCGCGGGCTGGCCAACTGGGCGTTGACGATGGGCCGGCAACGTCTCGGCGCGCTCGCGCTGCAGAACACGCCCCGCTTCATGCAGAACCTGAAGATGGATCGGCTGCATTCACCGACGAAGCAGATCGATCTCGCGGCGCTCGACATTCTTCGCGACCGAGAACGTGGCGTGCCGCGCTTCAATGAATTCCGGCGACAGTACGGCCTGCGACAGTTGACCAGCTTCGACGATTTCATCGACTCGCACGTCGACAAGGCGTCGGACGACTACAAAGAGGAAGCGAAGCTCGCGGCGGCGCTTCGATCGGTGTACGGACAACACAAGTGCGACGCCAGCAAGCCGATCACGCGCGCGCAGCTCGACCCGCAGGGAAATCCGATCAACGATTGTCTCGGCCATCCGAACGGATCGATGGTGGACAACGTGGAGGATCTCGACACGGTCGTCGGCTGGTTGGCCGAGACGACGCGTCCGCACGGCTACGCGATCTCGGAGACGCAGTTCGTGGTGTTCATCTTGAACGCGTCGCGGCGTCTGTACAGCGACCGCTTCTTCACGTCGAGCTTCCGACCGGAGATCTACTCCACGCTCGGCTACAACTGGGTGAACAATAACGGACCGATGCCGATGATCGAGAGCGTCGCGATCAACGGCCACGCGAATCAGCCGGTGTCTCCGCTCAAGCGCGTCTTGCTGCGGACGATCCCCGAGCTCAAGCCGGAGCTCGATCACGTCGCCAACGCATTCGATCCGTGGGCGCGCGATCGAGGGACTTACTACTCGCTCGACTGGAAGCCACGCAAAGGCGCGGAGAAGGACGAAGCGTTCGCACGACCGTAGCGATGCCTGGGCGTCTGGCGGCGGATGCCGCCAGACGCCGTTTCA
>DASVYG010000334.1:0-5878 GCA_036392315.1 Gemmatimonadaceae bacterium | reverse complement strand
CGTCGTCAGCGCGCGCGATGCCGCTATCGCAAGGCGCACCACGAGCCGCGATGAAGATGACACCCCGGCTGGAGTGCCCCTGAGCAATCGCGAGCGACAGGTGCTCGGTCTGCTTGCCGACGGGTTGGGGAACAAGCAGATCGCGGCCCGGCTTGGCATCTCGACGAACACGGTGAAGACGCATCTCGAGTTGCTGTTCGACAAGCTCGGCGTGTCTTCGAGAACGGAGGCTGTCGCGACGGCGGCACGGCGCGGGTTGCTGCTTCTATAGATTAGGTGCGCCGCAGGCCTGCGGAAGCGGCGCGCGCCTGCCGGACGGCGCGCGACTGCCTATGCCGAGTGACGCGTGAGTGACCCGGCGTAGTTGAGCCGATATATGAGGATTCTCACTCGACTGCTTCACCGGCGCGCCGCGACCGCGTTGTTGGTCGGCTGTTTCAGCGTCGTGGTCGCGTGCAGCGATGCGGCGACCGCACCGCAAAGCGACTCGCTGAACGGCGCGTGGACTTCCCGCTCTTCCGGAGTGACGTCGCTACTCAACCTCACGTGGACGCGGGATTCGGTGAAAGGGACCGGCACGTACTTTGTCATCGACAATGCGCTCGGGTGCGGAGGCGGCTCGCTCCGGGGGAGCGGAACCGTGTCGTTCCGGGCCTCGCGGTCCGGGGCCACGATCACAGGCGTGATGACTTTCGACAACGGGTGGGCGCCGCCGTACATCGGGACGCTGGAGGACAACTCACGGGTCGTCGGTGGATTTCGCTCCATCGATGCCGGTAGTTGTTCGTATGATCTCTTCTTTGGTCTGATTCCATGAGCCAATCGCGGCGCCGCCTCGCCACCGCAATGGCTCGGCCGCTGCGAGCGCCGCGATGAATCCACTGGATCCGGGGCCACCGGTGAAGAACCGGCGCACCAGAAGCGCGCGGGCACCCACGCGATCCATCTCGTCGAAGGTGTGGTTGTCGTTGGCGACGAATAGTTCGTGCACCGGATATTGGTTCGCGAGCGCGATCGACGTGCGATAGTCCACCGCCTCGTCACCACGCGATGCGAGCACGAACACCTGGGTGCGCGCCCGATGCGCGGTGCGCTGGTCGCGCGCGCGCACCGCGATCTTGCCCCCTGCGACGAGGTCGAGTAGAGGGCGAATGAACGCCGCCTGCGATTCGACCAAAGGATAGATGCCCGCGACCGCGGTGTCGCCGAATGCGCCCGAGGGATAGATCAACTCCAGCACGCGCACGTTCTGGGGGATGACGTCGTGCGAGCTCTCGAGGCGCATTATGCCCGGCACTTCGTACCGTTCCTCGAAGCGCCGCAGTGATGCAGTGTCGTGCCGCGCCAGCGCTTCGATGAGCATTCTCTGAGTGCTGACGAAACTGTCGGCCGGAACGTAGAAGTGCTGGCGCTGCAAAGCCACGAGCGCGCGGAGCCGGGCCTCGCCGCTCGGCGGAAGGGCGCGGCGCAGGACGGCGAGGAGCGCCGAGTCGGTATGCGCCAGTTGCTCGACGTAGTCGTCGAGCGGGATGCGTAGCTCGCGGTTGAGCGACGGCTCAACGGCCGATTGGGTGAACGCGCGGCGGACGTTCGCGGCGTGGACCGACAGGAATTGGTGGACGAGGTAGGCGCCCCCCGACCGGCCGTAGACGTCGACACGACCGCTGTCGCCGACGAGCGCGCGCCGAGCGGCATCGAGATCCGCAATCCATTCGTCGCTGTTGAAGACGCGCCAGGCCTTCAACCAATCGACAGAGCCGTCGCGCCGCAGCGTGGCGGCGACGAAGACCGAGTCGGACCCGCGCGGCACGAGGCCGGCGACGTTGACGTCCGGGCCGAAGAGGTCGTGCTGCAGCGCAGCCATTGCTCCCGGGCGAACGTAATACTGTTGGCCGTCCTCGACGACGAGCACGGTGGGCTTCTTGGGATCGAACGGCGCGCCAAGATCAATCGTCAGTTCGGCCTGTCGGCCCGAGGGATCGGATCGGTCGATCAGGACAGAGAGATGACGAACGGTCGCTTGCGAAGCGACGGAGGACCGGGCGACGACGCAGGCTAGCGCCACACAACCGGCGTGAGTGAGGAGACGCGCGGGCATCGACCGGGTCGCGGCGTGTTGCCGCGCAGGAAGGCGGATTCCATCATGACCATCGCGCCGCGGATCCGGACAGCGCCGGCTCATCTGCTAATCTTCATATGTATGCGGGACAGATGAAGGTCACTGCTTTCCTGCAGAAACCTAACGGTTCGACGGGGCCGCCTTGAGATCCATCGCGAGCGGACCGCTTTGTATGCTCATTCGAGGCTCGAGCCTTCGCCAACGGTGATTCGGATATTCGCTATTTCAACCCGAGCCAGATTCGCGGGCTTGGATCCATCCCGGCACGTCCGGTGGGTCCCGACTTCAAGACAGCGAAGTGGGATGACGTCCTGGACGGACTCGTGGTGTTTCGCGAAGAACACCCGCCCCCGTTTTGCGGGCAATAGCTTCCAATCACTCTCCTCTGAGCACGGCCACGGGATCCACGCGCGTCGCTCGTCGCGCCGGCAGATATGCCGCTAGCAGGCCTACGCCGCCGAGTATCACTGCGATCACGACGAATGTGAGACGATCGCCCGACGCCACGCCGAACAACAGCTTCTCCATGAGGCGTGCGCCGAGCAAGCCACCCACGGTACCGATTACGATTCCCGCGAGCACGAGCCGCGCGCCACGTCGCACTACCGCCCCTATTACATCGGCGGCACGCGCGCCCAGCGCCATTCGAACCCCGATCTCGTGGCGACGCTGCTGCATCGTGTACGACATCACGCCGTAGATGCCCACCGCCGCCAACAACAAGCCGAGCACTCCGAACAAACCGAATAGCGTCGTAGTGAGACGCGTGCGCCCGAGCGACTCCGACACGAGCTCATTCATCGTGCGCACCTCGGCGAGCGGAATCCGCGCGTCGATCGAGCGGATCGCCTCGCGCAGCGGCGGCGCGTAAGACGTCGGGTCGCCGGCCCCGCGCACGACGAGCGTCATCGCCGAATACGGGAACTGCGCGAGCGGACGGTAGATCTCCATGTACGCCGCTTGATCCGGGCCGTCGTGATGCACGTCCGCCGCCACACCGACGATCCGCACGCGCTCGTTTCCGTTCCATTCATAGAGTAGGTAATGGCCAACGGCCGACTCGTTGGGCCAGAACGTGCGGGCGAGCGTCTCACTCACCACGCCGACGGCCGGCGAATTCGCGACGTCGGTCTCCGCGAGGTTGCGTCCATCCTTGATCGAAATGCCCATCGCTCCGAAGTAGCCGGGCGTCACGGCACGCATGTCGCCGATCGGTTCGGCGCCGCTCGGCGCGACCGGCCGCCCTTCCACATTGAACCCGCTCGCCGATCGCTGGCCGGTGAGCGGCAAGTAGCTGATCGAGCCGACGGCGCTCACGCCGGGAAGCGCGGCGATTCGCTGCTCTGCGGCGCGGAAGAACGCGAGCGTGAGCGTGTCGTTCGGATAGCGCCGCCCGGGAAGCGACACGCGCGCCGTAAGCACATCGTCGGGATTGAATCCCAATCTCACACGCTCGAGCGCCGCGAGGCTGCGCACCATGAGTCCGGCGCCAGCCAGCAGCATGAGCGCGAGTGACATTTCCGCCACGACGAGGGCGTTGCGGAGACGAGCGCTCGAGCGCGACATGGTCAACCCGCGCCCGCCGCTCCTGAGGCTCTCCTGTGCATCGCCACGCACCGCGGAATACGCCGGCGCCAAGCCAAACACGATGCCGATCACGAGCGCCACACCGAGGGTGAACGCGAGGACGCTCCAGTCGACCGACACGTCTGCCAACGCCTGCACGGACATTCCACTCGGCACGAGCGCGACGAGCACTTGCGTGCCTTTCACGGCGATCGCCAACCCCACCAGCGCCGAGAACAGCGAGAGCACGACGCTCTCCGTGAGAAGTTGGCGCACGATCCGCGCCGGCGACGCGCCGAGCGAGATGCGGATCGCGATCTCGCGTTCGCGATCGGCGGCGCGCGCCAGCAGAAGGTTCGCCACGTTCGCACAAGCGATCACGAGCAGGAAGCCCACCGCACCGAGCAGCACCCAGAGCGTGCGCTGCGTGCCACCGACGAGATTGTCGCGCAGCGGCACGGCGAGCGCCGACCAGTTGTTGTCGAGTGCCGGCACGTCATGCGCGCGTTGCGCGGCCATGAGCGCCATTTCGCCGGCGGCGCGGTCGACCGACACGCCCGGCGCCAGCCGTGCGACACCGTGCAGGTAGCGTCCGGGTGCCGTGCGCTGCTGCGCGGTAAAGCGCATCGGGAGCCAAACGTCGACGGGATCATAGATGCCAAAGCCCGGCGCGGTGACGCCGAGGACCGTGTACGTGCTGGCGTTCATCAACACCGGCTTGCCGATGATGGCCGAGTCGCCGCCGAAGTACTGCCGCCAGAACCGATGGCTCAGCACCATGACGTTTGGTCCACCCTCACGGTCCTCCGTGTCTGTGAACAGTCGCCCCGCGGCGGCGCGCGCACCGAGAATGGTGAAGACGTTGGCGTTGGCGAGCCGCGCCTGCACGGCGACGGGATCGTGGCTCGGCCCATTGATCGATGCGCCGACGTCGACGAACGCGCCGAGCGACTCGAACGACTTGGAGACGTCGCGCCAGTAGAGGAAGTTCGCCGGGTTGAGCGAGTTGCACGGCATGGCGCCCGGCTTCGCCACGTTGTGCTCGCAGAGCACGACGATGTGCTGCGGATCGCGATATGGGAGCGCGCGGAGCAGCACGGCATTCACGACGGAGAACATTGACGTCGTGGCACCGATGCTCAGCGCGAGCGTCGCGACGGCGGCGACCGTGAACGCCGGCGAGTGGCGCAGACTGCGCACGGCGTAGCGTACGTCGAGCGCCAACTCTTCCAGTTGGCGGCTCCGATACTCGTCGCGCGCCGCCTCTGCCCAGCGGTCGCGGCCGCCGAACGCCACGAGCGCGGCACGCCGTGCCTCCTCCGGCGACATCCCCGCGCGGACGTGCTGCTCGACGGCCATGTCGACGTGGAAGCGCAGCTCGTCCTGCAGACGATCTTCCATCTCGGCGCGGCGGCGGAAGCCGAATAGTCGCGACAACCGGGTCACGAGAGGTCTCTAATCGCCCATGGCGAGAATGAGCTCGACGGCCCGCGCCATCCGCCGCCACGCTTGCCGTTCTTCGGCAAGGTGCGTGCGGCCGGCGGCCGTGAGCGCGTAGAAACGGGCGCGGCGATTATTGTCGCTCGTGCCCCACGACGAGTTGATGAATCCCTGACGCTCGAGGCGATAGAGAGCCGGATAGAGCGAGCCTTGGCCGACCTGGAGCGCGCGCTTGGATCCGTGCTCGAGCCGCTCGGTAATCCCCCAGCCGTGCATCGGTCCGAGCTGAAGGGCTTTGAGGACGAGCATGTCCAGCGTGCCCTGGAGCAGCTCGTCGCGCGTCTTGTCGGCCAACCGATCTCCCTATGTCCGTCGAAAGGAGAATACCGTCATTCCTTTCGATCGTCAAGGGGAGCGGTGGCACATGGCTGTAGCGCATGAGTTGCGCAGACGGATCCATGCTGAGACCGCTCGAGAACCCGCTCCTCACTGTGAGTTCAGCGCGGCAAGCGGATCGGTCGCACCCGCATGGTGTGCTGGATGCCAGGTCGCCAACAACGCGAGCAGCAACATCACGATCGCCCCCGCCAGGCCCGCGACGACCTCGCCGATTCCGATGCTCGAGCCAACGCCCACACGCATCAAGAGCACCGCAGCGAGCCCAATCAGACATCCGGCAATCGACCAGCGCGCACTTCGCTCGAGAAGCGCGGACAATATTTGACGCGGCGTCGCCCCAAGCGCCAGTCGAAT
>DASVYG010000333.1:0-3575 GCA_036392315.1 Gemmatimonadaceae bacterium | reverse complement strand
CGTGACCGCATTGTTCCCCGGTGTCATCTCGCTCCCGAACGGCTTCGCGCCGGAAGGGAGCGCGTTCGGTCCCGGGACAACGTTGTACGTGGCATCGCTCAATGACGGGGCGATCTACCGCGCCGACGTGCGGACGGGCGTCGGCTCTGTGTTCATCGCGGGGCGGGCGGATCGATCGGGTTGTGGAGTACGGTACGACCAACGCGGCAATCGACTGTTCGTCGCAGGTAGCTCCACCGGACAGGCGTACGTCTACGACGCGACAACCGGCGCGACGCTCGCCGTGTACCAGCTCGCTGATCCAACCACCGGTGTCACGTCCATCAACGACCTGGCCGTGCTCAAGGACGCCGTGTACGTCACCGACGACTCCCGGCCCGTCATCTACCGCATTCCACTCGGTCCCGACGGGGCGCTTCCGCCGCAGAGCGCCGTGCAGACGATCCCGCTCAGCGGGGACTTCCAGTTCATTCCGGACGGCGTCAACGGGAATGGCATCGTCGCCACGCCTGATGAGACGAAACTCATCATCGACAACACGTTCGGCGGATCGCTCTATCTGGTGGATCCACGGACGGGGCACGCGACCACGATCGACCTCGGTGGCAATCCACTGCTGTTCGGCGATGGACTCGTTCGGTTTGGCCACACGCTCTATGCGGTGCAGGGGCCGTTCAACCAAATCGCGGTCATTCGTCTGAGTGCGGACTTCACGAGTGGAGTCGTCGAGAAACCGCTCACTGACTCAGACCTCGCATTCCCCTCGTCGATCACGCCCTTCGGAAATGCCCTTTACGCGGTGAATGCGCGCTTCGACGTCACGCCCGGGCCCACGGTCCAGTACCAGGCCGTTCGCGTTCAGCGCCGATGACAGATTGAGCCAGCCACGTTGCGCGGCGAGCGACTGCCAGACGCGTCGTCTGGCAGTCGCCTCGTCTTCTTTCCCACCGGCTACGCTCCACCCACGCTGCGCACCGACAAGACACCCGGTATCGCTCCGATCGCCTCGAGCACCGACGCCGGAAGCTGACCATCGACGTCGATCAGCGTGTATGCCAGATCGCCGCGCGACTTGTTCAGCAGGTTCGCGATGTTCAGCTTCGCCGCGGCGAGCGCGCTCGAGATCTCGGCGACCATGTTCGGCACGTTCTCGTTGGCGACCGCCAGCCGCGTCGTCCCGCACACGCGCGGGAGTCGCGCGTCGGGAAAATTCACCGAATGCCTGATCGTGCCGTTCTCGAGAAACTCGCGCAACGTGTCGGCGACCATCACGGCGCAGTTCTCTTCCGCCTCGTGCGTCGACGCGCCGAGATGCGGCAGCGCGACGACTTTGGGATGATTCTTGATTGCCTTCGTCGGGAAATCGCAGACGTAGCCGGCGAGCTGCCCCTTGTCGAGCGCGTCGATGATCGCACCCGTGTCGACGATGCCGGCGCGCGCGAAGTTCACGACGATGCTGCCGTCGCGCATGCGCGCGAGTCGCGCCGCGTTGACGAGGTTGCGCGTCTCTTCGATCAGCGGAGTGTGTACCGTCACGACGTCGGAGCGCGAGAAGAGATCCTCGAGCGACACCGTGCGCTCGATGCTCGACGTGAGCTGCAACGCGCGCTCGACGGTGAGCTCCGGATCGAATCCGACGACGCGCATCCCGAGCGCGTGGGCCGCATTCGCGACCTCTACACCGACGGCGCCCAGCCCGACGACACCGAGCACTCGCCCCGGCAGCTCGCGGCCGACGAATTTCTTCTTTCCCTGCTCCACCGCGTCTTCGAGCGCGTGATCGTCGTCGGCCGAGAGACCGCGAGCATAGCTCCACGCTTCGTACACGTGTCGCATCGACATGAGGATCGCGGCGATCACGAGCTCCTTCACTGCGTTCGCGTTCGCGCCTGGCGCGTTGAACACGGGTACGCCGCGCTTCGACAGCGCGGCGACGGGAACGTTGTTCGTCCCGGCGCCGGCGCGCCCGACCGCTTTCACGCTGGCCGGGATCGTCATCGCGTGCATGTCCGCCGACCGCACGATGATCGCGTCGGGCTCGGCGATGTCCGCGGACACGCTGTATCGCTCGCGCGGCAATCGCTCGAGCCCGCGCGCCGAGACGTTGTTGAGCGTGCGAATCGCGAATTGGGCAGTCGTAGCCATCAGCCGTGCGTGCGCTCGAAGTCGCTCATGAAGCTCACCAGCGCTTCTACGCCGGCCATCGGCATTGCGTTGTAAAGACTGGCGCGCATCCCGCCCACCGACCGATGCCCCTCGAGCGTCACGAGTCCTGCCTCCTTTGCGTCCGACAGGAAGGTCTTGTCGAGCTCCGGTCGCGCGAGCGTAAACACGACGTTCATCCAGGAGCGCGCGTCTTTCGCCACCGGGTTCTTGTAGAACGAGGAACGATCGATCGCATCGTACAACGCGGCGGCCTTCGCGCGATTACGCGCGCCTACCTTTACGAGCCCGCCCTGCCGCTTGAGCCATTGGAAGACCAGGCCGGCCAAATACCATGCGTACGTCGGCGGCGTGTTGAGCATCGATCCGTCCTTCGCCACCGCCGCGTAATCGAGCACGCTCGGCGTCTCCGCTCGCGCGCGGCCGAGCAGCTCGTCGCGCACGATGACGACGGTGAGTCCGGCCGGCCCGATGTTCTTCTGCGCGCCGGCGTAGATCACGCCGAATCTCGACACGTCGATGGGGCGAGAGAGGAGCGTCGACGACATGTCGGCAACGAGCGGCACGTCGCCGACGTCGGGAACGAAGTGGAACTCCACACCGCCGATTGTCTCGTTGGGCGTGTAGTGCAGATACGCGGCGTTGGCCGACGTTTTCCATGTTTCGACGGCCGGGATCGAGCAGTAGGCGCCGCCGGCATCCCCCGCGACGTTCACCTTCGCGTACCGTTTCGCTTCACCAATCGCCTTCTTCGACCACGAGCCGGTGTTGACGTAGTCGACCGTTTGCCCAGCCGTCGAGAGGTTGAGCGGTACGGCCGCGAACTGCAGCGTCGCCCCACCTTGCATGAACAGCACTTTGTAATTGTCCGGCACGCTCAGCAGCTCGCGCAGGTCAGCCTCGGCTTGCTCGGCGATGCTGATGAACGGTTTGCCGCGATGGCTCATCTCCATCACGGACATCCCGGTGCCGTGCCAATCGAGGATTTCGTCGCGGGCCTGCTCGAGGACCTCGATCGGGAGAACGGCGGGGCCGGGGCTGAAGTTGAAGACGCGGTTCATGGACTCGTTGGTTTCGTTATTGGCGAATAGCTAACGATAGTCAGGAGCGGCGTGACTGCGCGACTGCCTAACGGCGCGAACTGCCTAACGGCGCGAACTGCCTAACGGCGCGAAATCCCTAACGGCGCGAAATCCCTTACGACGCCGAATTCCTTACGGCGCGGAATTCCTTACGACGCGGAATTCCTTACGACGCGGAATTCCTTACGGCGCAACGTTCCGAACGAGGGTAAATTCGGCCGACGTTTGGCGCCGTTAGGGATTTGGCGCCGTTAGGGATTTGGCGCCGTTAGGGATTTGGCGCCGTTAGGGATTTGGCGCCGTTAGGGATTTGGCGCCGTTAGGGATTTG
>DASVYG010000332.1:0-59833 GCA_036392315.1 Gemmatimonadaceae bacterium | reverse complement strand
ACGAACACCGAGAGCACCAATTCGACTGCACCGGTGACAAGCGCGCCGATCCACATGTGTCCCGAGACCAATCGCCCGATGAGTGTCACGAGCAGTAACGTTGCGGCGACCAGCGCAACGACCCCGGCGCCGAATGAGATTCCAAGCCACATCGCACCCTTGCCCGCGACCTGCACGCTTTCGGCGACCTCGAGCTTCGCCAATTGGACTTCGTCGGTCACGAGACGCTTGGAGTCGTCACTCAGCCTGTGAATGAGATCGGGAATGCCCGCGTCGGGATCCACTGGGAATCGACTCACCGCCATCGCCTCCTCCGAAGTGTTGTGCGTTGGCGTTCGAGGGCAAGGAGCGTTCCGGTTGGGACGAGAACGCCGAGCCCGCCGCGATGCTTGGCGTCAGCCGGTGATCCGGCCGGAATTCGCTTCGGCGCGTGTCGGAATCGGCGCCCCATGCGGATCGATCGACGGCTCACCGATTGCCGACGCCATGCGGTCGATCAACTCGTCGGACGCCGCGTGCTCGAGTCGCTCCGCCTCGTCGTGCACCCGATCCCACGGGTAGCCGAGCGCAATAGTGAGATAGGCTTCGATGACCCGGTGGCGGCGAATCGTGCGTAGCGCCGCGCGTCGTCCGGACTTCGTGAGACGTACGCCGCGATATCGCTCGTGCGCGATCAAGCCGTGCTCAGCCAGGCGTCGAATCATGCCACTGACCGAGGCCGGCGCCACGTTGAGCGCGGCGGCGATCTCGTTCGTGCCGGCAACACCGCCCGCCGCTTCGAGCTCGAAGATCACCTTGAGATAGTCTTCCACCGACACGGTGAGCGCCGCGTCCGTCCGCACCGACGTCATGTGGCCGGTCCGCTCGGCGTCGCGCTACGCTCGCCGCGCACGAGAAGCACGGGCACGCGTGACAAATGGCGCACCTCGTTGGCCACGCTGCCGTAAATCAAGTCCTTGATGAATCGGTGGCCGTGCGTCGACATCGCGATGAGGTCGCAGCCTTCTCGCGCCGCCGCCGCGGCGATCTCCTTCGATGGATCACCGCCCGCGAGCACCGCTTCGGCTTGAATGCCCTGCGCCACGAAGGATGCGCACATGCGCTCGAGGTACTCTCGGTCGAGGCGCATCTCCTCCGACTCGCGGAGATTGAGCTGCATGACGTTCCGCGCCGCCCAGCCGTCGGCCACGTGCATCAACACGAGCGACGCGCCGCAGAACTTAGCCAGCTTGTTGATGTGTTCGATGATGGCAATGTCGTACGACGAATGCTCGAGCGCGACGAGGATGCGTTTGTACATCAAGCCATCCATCCGCGAAATGTTTGCACGAGGAGCCATGCGTTGAGCGCGGCGATGACGACTGCCGTGGACCACGCGACCAGCTTGAGCCATCCCGGGTTGACGAACGATCCCATCTTCGCTCGGTCCGACGTGAACGCGACGAGCGGTACGACGGCGAATGAGAGTTGCAAACTCAGTATGACCTGGCTGAGAATCAGCAGCTTCGCGGTGCCGCCTTCGCCGTAGAAGATGGCGACCAGAGCCGCCGGCACAATGGCGATCATGCGTGTGATCAAGCGCCGCAGCCACGGTCGCAACCGAATGTTGAGAAAGCCTTCCATCACGATCTGCCCGGCCAGCGTTCCGGTGAGCGTCGAGTTCTGTCCGGAGGCGAGCAAGGCGAGTGCGAAGGCCGTGCTCGCTCCAGCGCCCAACAGGGGCGTTAGCAGCTTGAACGCGTCCTGAATCTCCGCGACTTCGGCGTGGCCGCTGGTGTGGAACGTCGCCGCCGCAACGACGAGAATGGCGCCGTTCACGAAGAAGGCGAAGCTGAGCGCAATCGTCGAATCGAGGAACGCAAACCGAACCGCTTCGCGCTTACCGGCCGCGGTCTCCTCGTACCGGCGCGTCTGCACGATCGAGGAGTGCAGATACAGGTTGTGCGGCATCACGGTAGCGCCGAGGATGCCGATGGCGACGTACAGCATCTCTCGATCGACGATGACGCCGCGGGTCGGCAAAAAGCCTTTGGCCACGGCGACCATGTCGGGTCGCGAGAGGATGATCTCGAACAGGAAGCACAGCCCGACGGTCGCGATCAGCGTGATGACGAGCGCTTCCAGAACGCGAACGCCACGGTGCTGCAACGCGAGCAGCAACAGAACGTCGAAGCCGGTGACGAGGACGCCGACGGCGACGGGAATATGAAAGAGCAAGTTGAGCGCGATCGCCGAGCCGATGACCTCAGCGAGATCACACGCGGCGATAGCGATCTCACACAACAGCCAAAGGCCGATGGAGACCGGACGCGAGTAGTGATCGCGGCACGCTTGCGCGAGGTCGCGACCGGTGACGATGCCGAGCTTGGACGCGAGGCCCTGGAGCAGCACGGCCATGATGTTCGAGAGCAGCACGACGCTGAGCAGCGTGTAGCCGAATCGCGATCCGCCGGCGAGATCCGTTGCCCAGTTGCCCGGGTCCATGTAGCCGACCGCCACGAGGTACCCCGGCCCGGCGAAGGCGAGGAGCTTTCGAAAGAAGCTCCCCGTCCCGACCGGGACGGTGCGGTAGACCTCTTGGAGGCTCGGCGCAACGCGAGAGCGTTGCCACCCCGTTTCGTCGCCCTCGCCGTGCGGTTCGTTCGGCGGGACGATCTTGGAAATGGCCACGGACCTGAATCGATGATGAGCGAACGCAGAACAAAAGTTAGGCTCACCTAAATTATGCGCGGCGCGCGCCGCGCGCAAGCGTTTGAATCGTGCGGATCCATTTGTCGATTCCGTCGGTCACCCGCGGATCGGTCGCGCCCGGATATCCGAACGCTTCCGCGCCTGTGACCTCGGGCGGCACCACTTTGAACATGTGCGTCACATCCGGAATGAACAGATAATCCGTTCGGGCCGAGCCGTTGTCGCGCGCGAACAGAACATCGCGCAGCGTTTCTCCGTGATGCGTCGGAACGGATCCGTCGTTGCCGCCTTGAACCACCAGCGTTGGCTGCGTCATGCGAGACGCGAGCTCCGTGGGGTCGGTTGCGTCGACGTCGCGCATATATCGACGTCCTTCTTCGGGCATCGATGCCAGCGCTCCCACGCCCATCGGTGAGCCCGTCGCCAACTCGGGCGGCACCGGCTCGCCGCGCCGGATGCAATCGATTGCGATATCGAGACGATGGATCGCTTCGTCGCGTTGGTCGGGTGGCGTCATGGCCGTCATCTGTTCTCGCATGATTCCTAAGATGCCAATGGACGGACCGGCGAGTAGCACCACACCATGGAGCTCCGCTGCACGCTCCGACACCGCCAGTCTACTCGCCACGACCGATCCTTCGCTGTGGCCGGCGACGATCGTTCGCGTCACGCGCACATCGCGGGCGTCCAGCTCCTGGCGCATTGCGTCGAGCGCCGCCGTCGCGATGACGAGTCGCCCGTCCCATGTACGAATCGTGGCCGCGGCTTCGGCGTCCGTCATCACGCTCCCGGTCCCAGGGCCGAGCTTCGCAAAGCGATAGACGACGTGGCCCCGCGCCGCGAGCTGATGCGCGAGATGCCCGTACACGTGCGGGAATGAATTCCACGCTGGATAGTCGCCGTTCACGTCGCTGAACAACGATCCGGGAACGAGGAGGATGGCACTCGATAGCTGTGCGTGGTCGGCCGGCTCGCTCGGCAGCGTGAGGGCCGCCGGAATCGCCCAGCCGCAAACGGAAAGCGTGCACGCGTGCTCGGTGTAGGATGTCACGTCGGTCATGACGACATCGTACATCCTCACGCAGCGTGAGGATCAAGGGGCCCGGGCGATCTTTTCGAGAATGGGGATCGCCCTGGACAGCGCCACCCGATCGGACACGGGCAGCGTGCGGACCGACTCGGCCAGCGACGCGACGCGGCGGCGGCGGCCATCGTACAACAGCCGCGTGCCGCGCGCCGTCGCCTTGACCCGCACGACACGTCGATCGCCCGAGTCGATTTCGCGCTCGACCAATCCTTGTTCCTCCAGCAGCGCGACCAGCTTGGTGATCGTGGGCGGCCGCACCTGCTCGGCGCTCGCCAGCGCGCCGAGCGTGATCGGCCCGCCAAAGACGATCACCGACATGGCCGACAACTGCGGCGCCGGAAGGCCCGACGCATCGTCCTCCCGCCGCAGTCGGCGCAGCAGATGGATGGCCGCCGAATGGAGACGGTCGGCGAGGTCGGCGGTGGTGTCGGCGACGGACGGGCGCCGCCCTCTTGCGGATTTTGCGGGCATGGTGAATACTGTTACTTAGCTAAGCTAACTATCTGTCGCTCTCGTTAGCCTGGCTAACTAAACTCACGGTGTGGGCCGGCGGCAAGGGCCCGCGTTCACGTTCAGCGCCGAGGATGCCCAGATGCCGAACCTCACCGAGTCCCGAGTCCGCCAGATCGCCATCGTCTGCAAGGACGTTGCCCGCGCCACGGCGTTCTACCGCGATACGCTCGGGCTGCGGTTTCTGTTCAGCGCGTCCCCGACGTTGACCTTCTTCGATTGTGGCGGCGTGCGGCTCATGCTCAGCCCGGCCGAGGGCGACGCATCGGGAACGTCGGTCCTCTATTACTTGGTGAACGACATCCAAGGGCACCACGACGCCCTCGCCGCGAAAGGCGTTCGCTTCGTCGGCAAGCCGCACATGCTCACACGCATGCCCGACCACGAGCTCTGGCTCGCCGAGTTCCGCGACTCCGAGGACAACGTCATGGCTTTGATGGAAGAGAAGCGCTGAGACAGAAGCCGAGCTTGAACGGCGGAAGGCCGGCGCCCTCTCGGCGCAGATCGGCGTGCGCCGAGTCTTCCATCGGTGCCAGTACGACGCGCCCCTTCTCGTCGACGCGGAATTGGGTTCCGTAGATCTGCTTCCGGCCCGACAGCACGCGTATGCGGTCCTCGAACGTCGCGACGTCGACCGCAGGCGACTCGGCCGGGCCGGCCTCCATCATTCGATGCAACGCGGCGCGGCCCAGGGCGGTATCGCTCAGGGCGAGTAGGTAGACGGCGTGCGCGCCCGCCGCACCGACGACGCTCTTGGTCGGCCACGCGGAGCCGCGCACCGACGCGAGCTTCTTGAGCTCCTCGGTCAACGTCGCCGCCGTCGGTCCGAGCGCGGGCCGACGATCGACGAGCTGAACTCCGGTGTTCACCGGGATCGCCAGCGGCGCTGAGATGCCGGCCGCCGTCAGCAGTGCATTGCGCAGCGAATCGTTCGTCCAATCACGCTTCGACTCGTCGAAGAACTCGGCTTGCCGTTTGACCCAGGCATCGGAGGGTCGGATGCGGCACTCGGCAGTCTTCGTGCGGGGGGAAATCACCTGGGCCACGGCGACGGCCGGACACAACGCCAAAATGGTCGCGAGTCGTGCGATGCGTCGCATGGAGGCCGCGCTCACTTGGCCATCGGTGTAACGGTGAAATCATCGAACTCGATCATGCTGTCTGTCTTCGACCAGACGCCGATCTTTCCCGACACTGGCGCCGGGAGCGTGTAGTCGAGCAGCGGTTTGCCGTCGAGAAATCCTTGAAGCGCCGTGCCGTGCACCGAGATCTTGATGGTGTGCCACGTCCCCAACTCGAGCGGCACCGTCTCCGGCGCGCGTTTGACGAACTTTCTCACACCGTTGTTGAACGTCCACAGCACGAGGTTGTCCTCCGTGCCGTTGAACCGAACGGTGAGATAGTCGCCGTTCGGCTTGACGTCGAACAGAATGCCGGCGCAGCGATCGAGCGTGCCGCCGACCATCTGGAAGCGCACCGAGATGTCGCCGTTCTCGAAATTGTCGAGACCCTTGTAGACGGCGATTGGGTAATAGGCGAACGCCTTGATGCTCTCGATGAACTCTTCATTGCGCGCGCCGTAGAGCTCGCGCGCCTTGTCGGCTAATCCGCCGGCGGGTTGGCCGCGCTTCCACACGCGGCCGTCGATGAACAACACATTGCGGCCGGCGTCGCGAGAGATCAGCCAACTGCCAACCATTGGCGCGAACGTCTTCGGCTCGCGACCCGGCGTCTCGCTCGCGAACGTGACGTGCTTCGTCGCATCGGTCTTGGCCTGCGCCGCCGCCAATTCCGGAGCGACTGCAATGACGCCAACCGCGAGGAGGGCAACACGAATCTTCATTGTCAAACGGTTTGAAGTCGGGGAATTCTCGGCCGCCGCACCAACCACCAGATGGCGACGACGCACAATGGCCAGACGAAGAAGAATATCCACGGCGCGAACGGTGCGCGTGCCGCCAACGGATATCCTGGATACGGTGTTTCATCCACCGGCGTTGGCGGCTTCCGTTCGGCAATGTCGTAGATCGTCTCGAGGACGATCTGCTCGGTCGTCGAGCGCGTCATCTCGCGTCGTCCGCCGAGCTCGTACCAGACCTCGCCGTAATGCTCGTTGGGCCGCTCGAACAATCCACTGCGGCTCGTCGCGGCGTAGGTGACGTCGACTTCACGCATCGTCCGCCGAAGCTTGGCCAGCACGCCACGCTCGAGATCCGTAAGCCGTGGATCCTCGGCGGCGAGGTACACGGTGACGTGCAGCGGCTGCTCGATCTGCCGCAACACTATCTCGTCGCCACGTGACACAGAATTCCGCCGATCTTCGCTGACGTCGATGCTCGTGCGAACCTGCGCGAATGCGATACAAAGCACGGCGACGCCGACCGCCGCGCCCGCGACGCGCAGTGCGCGCAGCCCGACGCGCTCGCCTTCCTGCAGCCAAGCCGCCGCAACCAGCAATCCTCCGAGGCCGAGCACGAGCAAGATCAACACGGTTGCGACGCGAAGCTCCCCATGCTCGAACACGCGCAATGCCGCCGACGGCGTGTACGCGGCGATTGCCGCGATCGTTCCGCCGCGCGCCGCGGCCACGTAGTCGAGCGCCCACGTCCCGAGCGTAATGGTGAGCGCCAGGATCGCGGCACTCGCGGCGCTCGCCGCCAACGCGGCGGCGGCGGCGCTGACGCCGATGGTGAGCACGCCGCGCAGCATGTGCCCGATGACGACCGTCCACGTTTCCGGCGCATAGAGATGTCCGCCCATGACTCGCCAGAGGAGGAGGGCCGCGCCGCCCGCAACGCCGGCGACGAGCCAGGCGATGATCAACGCCAAGCCTTTGATGGCGATGATGGTGTTCAACGACGCCGGCGCTTGCAGCATCAACGTGAGGGCACCGGTCTGCTTTTCGTTCGCGATGAGCCGAATCACGACGAATGGGAACAACAACGTCGCGGCGATGTCGTACGCGCCCAGTGTCGGGACGATGATGCCCTCGAGTGGGCTCAGTCCCTGCGACAGCGCCGACGGTCCGCCGCCGATTCCGCTCGCCTCGGCGTAGAGATTGACCGACGTGATGAACGCGTGTCCGACGAGCGCCCCAACGACGAGCAGCAACAGCCAGTACGATCGCGAGGCCGCGAGCTCACGGAGCTCCTTCTCGAGCAGCCATCGAATCGTTCGCCTAGGTGAGTGCAAGGAACACCTCTTCGAGGCCGGCTTCCTCGTCGTGGAGGTTTGCCTTGGCGCGAAGATCCGGGACCGTCCCCTCGCCCACGATGTGCCCGCCGCTCAACAGCACGAGACGATCGCACACGCGCGCCGCGTCACCCAACTGGTGAATCGACAGGAATAACGTGCGACCCGTCGCGGCGTGTGCGCGTAATACCGTCATCACGTCGCGTGTCTGCCGCAAATCGAGTCCGTCGAACGGCTCGTCGAGCATGAGGAGCGGCTGTGGCGTCAACAAGCCGGCGGCGAGCATCGCGCGACGATGTTCGCCCTTCGACAGCTCGCCCAGCCGTGCGCCCAAGAGGTGCGTGAGGCCGAGCGCCCGGATCTCATCGGCGCGCGTCGTGTCGGCCATGCCGTGCAACCCGGCGACGAATTGCAGCATCCACTCGACGGACTGGTCCGGCCATGGGCGGATTCCGTCCGGAACGAAGTAGAGCATGTGCTTTCGTTCGTGGGCGGCGACGGCGCGTCCGCCGGACACCACGTTGCCGGACGTCGCGGGCGTGACGCCAGCCAGGCAACGGAAGAGTGTCGTCTTACCCGACCCGTTGGGGCCGATGAGGCCGAGAATTTCGCCCGGGTGGATGGAAAAACTCGCATCGCGGAGCGCCCAGAACGAGCCGAAGCGCTTCGAGAGGTTGTCAACGCGGAGGACGGGCATGGCCGCGTATTCTCGCCGCCAGCGTACGCCGGTGCAATGGGAGCCGGCGCGGCGTGGCCCACCGTTCCGACGCTTCGGCGACCCAACTAGTCTCTTGCGGAATATATCCACTGTGGCTATAGTGGCCCTGTGTCCATCCAACGATCCGCCGTCGACGCGATGCTACCGCTGCCGCCGGCCACGTTTCACATCCTCATGGCCCTCGCCGACGAAGACCGCCACGGCTACGCAATCATCCAAGACGTCGCCGCGCGAACCGATGGCGAGTTGAAGCTGAGTGCCGGAACGCTCTATCGATCGATTCAGCGCATGCTCGAGCAGGGATTGATCGCCGAAGCGCGTACGCGACCCGCGCCGGCGTTGGACGACGAGCGGCGACGCTACTACTCGATCACCCCGTTCGGCTTCGCCGTGGCACGCGCCGAGATGCGACGTCTCACGCAATTGGTGCGGCTGGCGCGCGCGCGGGGACTCACACCGGAGACGGCGTGATGCGCTTCTATCGCTTGCTGCTGTTTCTTTATCCCGTGTCGTTCCGGGGCGAGTATAGTAGCGAGTTGTGCGCGGCCTTCGAACGCGAGCACCGGGACGCCGGCGTCTTCAGCACGCTCGCGACAATTCTTGCGGCGATCGCCGACGTCGTTCCCAATGCGATCGCGGTGCACTGGGACATCCTGCGGCAGGATCTTCGGTACATGCTGCGGGCCATTCGCCAATCGCCCGGCTTCGCGATCACGGCGGTGCTCGTCGTGGCGCTCGGCGTGGGCGCGAACACCGCGGCGTTTTCCGTCGCCGACTTCGTGCTCATTCGTCCGCTGCCGTTTCAACGGCCGGACCGGCTGATGAAGCTCTGGGAGAAGACGCCGGGCTACGGCGAGATGGAGCTCTCACCCGGGAACTATCGCGACTGGAAGGTGAGCACCAACTCCTTCGCGTCGATGGCCGCGTATACCGACTTGGAGGTGAACCTCACCGGCACCGGTGAACCCCTGCGTCTGAACAGGGGTCTGGTGACGAGCGATCTATTCTCTGTTCTCGGAGCACGCCCGTTGATCGGGCGCTCGTTCACTGCCGCCGACACCGTGGCCGGGCAGTCGGTCATTCTGAGCTACGAGCTCTGGCAAACACAATTCGGAGCGGACCCGCGCATTCTTGGCACACGTATCGACCTCGACGGCGCGCCGTACACGATCGTCGGCGTGATGCCGTCGAGTTTCCACTTCCCGACGCGTCACATCGCGCTTTGGACGACCATGGCGTTCGACGCCGACGCGTTCGCCGACCGCGCCAACAACTATCTCGACGTCGTCGGACGGCTCCGTGATGGCGCCACACTGGAGGGCGCGCGCGGCGAAGCCGACGTAATCTTTGCGCGACTGCGTCGCGAATTCGCCAAAGACAATGAGAACACCGCCGCGAACATCCGTCCGATGGCCAACGATCTGTCCGTCCGATCGCGGCTCTTGCTGCTCGCGCTCTGCGGTGCCGCGCTCTGCATTCTGCTGCTCGCCTGCGCCAATCTCGCGAACCTCCTGCTCGCGCGGGCCCTGAGCCGCGAGCGCGAGATCGCGGTGCGCGCCGCACTCGGCGCCGGACGCGAACGATTGGTGCGGCAACTCGCCACCGAGAGCGTCGTCCTCGCAATCGTTGGCGGCGCCGTCGGGTTGCTGGTCGCCGTCGCCGCGGTCCCCGGGCTCGCGCGACTCGTGCCGGATAACTTGCCGATCGGGCAGGCTCCGTCGCTCAACGTCCGCGTGGCGCTGTTCGCCGCGGTAACGATCGGTATGACGGGCTTCGGATTCGGCATCGTACCGGCGTTGCGATCCGGCGGCGCGCGCGGGCTGGCCGCCCTACGCGATGGCACGCGCGCCGGCGGCGGACGCAGGCAGCGCGTTCGCGGCATGCTCGTCGCCATCGAGGTGATGGCGTCGGTCGTGCTCCTCGTTTCGTCTGGCCTGCTCATGCGAGCGATGTGGCGGCTGCAATCGCAGCAAACGGGCTTCAGCGCCGGCGACGTTCTCACACTGCGCACGGCGCTGCCGATGCCGCGTTACGCCGACCCGCTAGCGCGACGGCCGTTCTTCACGCGGGTGTTGACCGAGATTCGCGCCCTGCCCGGCGTGACCAGCGCCGCGTACGTGACCGGATTGCCGATGGTCATGAAGGGGGGCATCTGGGCGATCACCGTGAACGGGCACGAGTCGATTCGTGCCGATGCGGCGAACAACGCGAGCCTGCGGTTCGTCACGCCCCAGTTCTTCGCGACGCTGCGCATTCCGATCGGGAAAGGCCGCGACGTCGCTGAGACGGATCGAGCCGACCATCCGTTCATCGCCGTGGTCAGCGAGTCGTTCGCGAAGCGCTATTGGCCAGCCGAGAATCCCATCGGAAAGCACTTTCAGGTCGCGATGCACGATCGCGAGGTCGTCGGCGTCGTCGGGGACATCCGAGTGCGGGGCCTCGAGCAACGGAGCGAACCGCAACTCTACCTGCCGTACGAACAGGTCGACTCCGGCTCACTCGTCTTTTACACGCCGAAGGATCTCGTCGTCCGATCGTCGTCGCCGCCGGCCACGCTCCTTCCACAGATTCGTCGCATCGTGCGCGCCGCAGATCCGTCGCAACCGATCTCCGACGTGCGCACGATGGAGGAGATCGTCGCCAATGAAACGACCTCGAGGCTCGGTCAGCTTCGCGTGCTCGGCATGCTGGCGGCCATCGCGCTGCTGCTCGCCGCGGTCGGGATTCACGGTTTGTTGTCGTTCACCGTATCTCGCCGCACGCAGGAGATCGGCGTGCGCGTCGCACTCGGCGCGGAGTCGCGCCAGATCATGAATATGGTGATCCGCGAAGGGCTCTTGCTGTCGCTCGCCGGAGTCGTTCCCGGACTGGCCATTGCGTACGCGGCCGGGCGCGGCATGGAAGCACTGCTCGTCGGTGTTCGACCGAACGATCCGATCGCTCTCACGGTCGCCATTGCCGCGACGTGTCTCACCGCATTGCTCGGATGCGCGCGACCGGCGATGCGGGCGTCGCGCATCGATCCCAACGAAGCGTTACGCGCCGAGTAGCTCCACGAACTGCGTCAGTGCACGGTGTGTGAGTCCCCACACCGTGTACGGACCGTGTCGGAACACGTCGACCTCGCGCTCGCCGACGCCGCGAATGGGCACGAACCCTTTGCCCCACGAGGTGGTCTCGCGGATGGCTGACATCGGGACCCAGAACGCTTCGGCGACCTCCGGGCTGTCGACGATCATGACCTCGGGCTTCACCACCGCAACGAACGGCCGAATGACGATGGGCGGCAGCGTCGGCGTGCGCGGGCTGATGTCGTCGAGCGTACCGAGCATGCGTCCGTCGGCAGCGAGGTCGATTCCCGTCTCCTCCCACGTCTCACGCGTGGCCGTGTGCTCGAGATCGCGATCGCCGGGATCCATTCGTCCGCCCGGACACGCGATGTGGCCGCTCCACGGATCGCGCTCGACCTCGGCACGTTTGATCATCAAGAGCTCGGGCTCGCCAACGTCGGACGGGCGCAACACGAGTGCGATCGCGGCGTAGCGCGCCGCGCCCTCGAGTTCCAGCGTGCGGCCGCGGTGCGCGGCGAGGCGCACGGCGAGCCGAGCGACGTCAGGGTGTGCGAGCAGCGCGTCGAGCGACGTCACGGCTCATTCGACTTCGCCGCCAAGCTCGATCCAGCGGCGAATTCCACCGGCCATCGACGCGACGTTGGCGTAGCCCATCTGATGCATCGTCTCGGTGGCGAACACCGAGCGATTGCCCGACGCGCAATAGATGATGACCTGCGCGTCGCGCGGGACCTGGGCTTCGATCTTCGACTCGAGGTTGCCGCGCGAGATCGCGACCGCGCCCGGGATCTTGCAGACGTTCACTTCCTGCGGGTCGCGTACGTCGAGGAGCGTGACACGCTCGCCGCGTCGCCGCATGTCCATCACCTGTTCGACGCTGACTTCGGTGATACGCCCTCTCGCTTCGGAGAGCAGCTCGGAACCGGTCTTCATACGGGACGTAGGAGAAGCGAAAAGGTCAACGGATCACCATGAGTGTTTTACTATCGGCGTCGAGCTCGGCGGTCGCGCCCAGCGGAATGGTCCACTGGTCGGCCGTGTGCCCGATCGGAAGGTCGGCCACACAGGGAACGGCGCACTGATCGGCCACCTCGTACAGCAAGTCTAACAACGGGCGCGTATCCCCCGCGGGCTCCTCGGGAATTTCGGTGAACTGGCCGAGGGCGAGTCCGGCGAGCTGATCGAGGGCGCCACTCAGCCGAAGCTGGGTGAACATGCGGTCGAGTCGATAGACTGATTCGTTGACGTCTTCGAGTACGAGGATCGTGCCGTCGAACGACGGCTCGTAGCGCGTGCCGATCAAGGAGGCGATGAGCGCCAGGTTGCCGCCCACGAGACGTCCTTCGGCGCGTCCGCCCTGGAGCGTGAGCGCGTCGAGTGCGGTGCCGCCGGAGTCGGTGCCGTCGACCACGGCGCAGCGGAGAGACGCGTCACTGAAGGAGGTGAGTTCGGCGCGGGCCGTGGGACCGTGAAAGGTGATGAGCGCAGCGCGCTGCCCAATGGCTGCATGGAGCGCCGTGACGTCGGAGTACCCGATCAACGTTTTCGGGTGGCGCTGCCACGCCTCGTAATCGAGACCGTCGAGCAGCCGCATGGTGCCGTAGCCGCCGCGAATGCACCAGATGCCGTCGATCGTCGGGTCGGCGGCGAAGCCGTTCAGATCGGCGAGACGATGGGCATCGGTGCCGGCCAAGTAGCCGTCACGCTCGAGCACGTGCTCGCCGACGACAGGCTCCCAGCCGAGCGCGCGCACCGACGCCACGGCGCGCTCGAGATCGCTTTCGTTCCGCAGCGGACCGGCGGGCGCGACGAGCGCGACGCGTGAGCCCGGTTGCAGCAGTGCGGGAAATTTCATCGGCGGACGTACGCACATGCGTTCGGTCTCGTCAACTCGACGGGTTCGTAAACGGATGGCACCCTTGCTGCAAAGTGTCGTGTGGCAGGTCGGCGGGAGCTGAACATTGGGAACGGCGCCGACACCAGACTCATGAAGTGAGGACAATGACTATGACAGATCGCCAAGACAATCAGAGCGACGGCATGAGCGGCTCGTCGTCCGACAAGCTCGGCTCGTCGCGCAGCGGGTCGGGCAGCTCGCAGTCCGGCGGATCGCAGTCGGGCTCCGGAAGTTCCGGCAGCGATCGCAGCTCGAGCAACATCGGCAAGTCGGGCTCTGGTGGCTCCGGCAGCTCGAGCGGCTACGGCGCATCCTCGAACAACCCCGGCTCGAGCAGCGGTTCGGGGTCGAGCAGCAGCAACCCGGGCAGCTCCGGCTCGACGGGAAGCCGCACAGATCGCGGCAATCAGAACGACGAGGATATCGGCAGCTCGGCGACCAAGGGCGGCATGAGCGGGTCCAGCGGATCGAGCGGATCGAGTTCCACGGGCAAGACCGGAGGATCAAGCGGCAACAAACCTTCACGCTAAGCACCTTTTGGCGTGACAACGGGTCGCTGGACGCGAAGCTGCGTCCGGCGGCCCGTTGTCGTTTCATGCACCGGAGCGTGACTATCTTTGCCGCGTGTCACTCTCCACGCGGGTTCTGCTCGCGCTTGCCGCGGGCATCGGCATCGGCCTTTTCCTGAGCGCGACCGACCCTTCGATCGCTCGAGGCGTCGTTGGCATCGTCGAGCCCGTCGGCACGCTGTTCGTGAACGGCATTCGCATGACCGTGATCCCGCTGGTCGTGTCCAGCCTGATCGTTGGAATCGCCACATCGAACAGCGGGGCGGTGGTCGCTCGCGTGGGCGGACGAGGAATCGTGGTGTTCCTCGTCCTCCTGGTCGCAGCCGGAATCGTGAGCGCTCTCGTCGCGCCGGCGGTGCTGTCGAGACTGACGCTCGACCCCGCCGCGGTCGCGACCGTGCGAGCGAGCGTCGCATCGCCGGCCGCGGGCGGATTCAGCACGAGCGGGCTCCAGTCACCGTCACAGTGGTTGACGTCCTTGGTGCCGTCTAATCCCGTGGGCGCCGCAGTCGACGGAGCCATGCTTCCGCTGATCGTCTTCTCGATGCTGCTCGGGCTGGCGTTGGTTTCTCTGCCGGAGTCGACGCGGCTGAGCGTCGTCACATTGTTCCGCGGTGTCGCCGACGCGATGCTCGTGCTCGTGCGCTGGCTGCTCGTCGTGGCACCGATCGGTGTGTTTGCGCTCACGGTGCCGCTCGTGGCGCGGC
This sequence comes from Gemmatimonadaceae bacterium, assembly GCA_036392315.1. Taxonomy (GTDB): domain Bacteria; phylum Gemmatimonadota; class Gemmatimonadetes; order Gemmatimonadales; family Gemmatimonadaceae; genus JAQBQB01. Next base: position 45,391 of record DASVYG010000332.1, on the reverse strand, counting down.
TGGGACTGGCGGCCATCGGCGCGCTCGCCGCGTATGTGCTGCTCATCTCACTCATGACCGTGCTGTTCAGCGTGTTCGTCGTTTATCCGGCGGCGGCATTCGGCGGCGGCGTTTCGATTGGCCAATTCGCGCGCGCGGCGCTTCCGCCGCAGGCAGTCGCGTTCTCCTCACGGTCGTCGCTCGCCGCGCTGCCGGCGCTGATCGAGAGCGCCAACACACGCCTCGGCTTACCCGAGGAGATCACAGGCTTTCTGGTTCCGCTCGCGACCGTCGTGTTTCGCGTCGGCGGCGTGCTCGGCGTCACCACGGGCGCCGTGTTCATCGCCCGGTTGTACGGTGTGGCCATCACGCCGCAGCAGCTGGCGACAGTCGTCGCGACGGGGATCGTCACGAGTTTCAGCATTCCGGGAATCCCGGGCGGCTCGATCGTCGCCATGGCGCCCGTGTTGGCGAGCATCGGCTTGCCGATCGAGGGACTCGGTATTCTCCTCGGCGTGGACACCATCCCGGACATGTTTCGCACGACGGCGAACGTGACCGGCCAACTGGCGGCGGCCGTCATCGTCGGACGGCGATCAAGTACGAAATCAGCCGTCGACGTATCGCCGGTCTGATGTCCGTAGCGGCTCCGATCCTCTGGACGCTGCCGTGGGTCGTTCCACCGGTCGCGGCACTGGTTCGCGCGTTGAACTCGCGGTCGCTCGACGACGTTTCCGCCGACGTACCGAATCCCGCGCCGTTCGTGTCGGTAGTCGTTCCGGCACGCAATGAAGAGCGCAACATCGACCGCTGCGTCAGGTCGGTGCTCGCGACACGCTATCCCGCGCTCGAAGTGATCGTCGTGAACGATCATTCGAGCGACGCGACCGCACGCATCGCACGCACGATTGCGGCGGGCGATCCGCGTGTGGTCGTGATCGACGCGCCGGATCTTCCCGACGGGTGGTTCGGTAAGCAATGGGCCTGCACAACCGGCGCCCGCGTCGCGCGCGGCGAGCTACTGCTCTTTACCGACGCCGACACGCGGCACGCACCCGACCTGCTTCCGCGCGCCGTCAACGCGCTTCGCGACCGGAATGCGGCGCTGCTCAGCATTGCCGGCCACCAGGAGATGCACAGCTTCTGGGAGCGCGTGGTGCAGCCGCAAATGTTCGCGCTGCTCTCGATTCGCTACGGCGGCACGGAGCACGTGAGCAACGCGCGCCGCGCGGAAGACGTGATCGCCAACGGCCAGTTCATTCTCGTCCATCGCGACGCGTACGACGCCGTCGGCGGACACGCCGCCGTTCGCGATCGCGTCGCGGAAGACATGGCGCTCGGACAACAATTCTTTCGCTCGGGGAAACGCGTCGTGCTCATGTTCGCGCTGCGGCAGTTCGCGACGCACATGTACGCGTCGCTGCGCGAGGTGATCGACGGGTGGCGCAAGAACATCTACGCGGGTGGTCGCCACGCCGTACTCGGCGGACGCGCGGGACGTGAGATCTATCCGGCCCTGCTCCTGGCCATTCCGATCATCGGGCTGGCGCCGCCGTTCGTGCTGTTGCTCGCCGCACTCGGCGCGCTGTCGGGAGCGTGGCTCGTCTGGTCAGGCACAATCGTCGGCGTGTCTCTGTTGTTTTGGGCGGCGATCTACCGGTTCATGAGAGAATCGATCGCGTACGCGCTGCTCTATCCGCTGGGCTTGATGATGATGCTCTACATCGCCGCGGGCGCGGTATTTCGCGGACGCCGCGTCGAGTGGAAGGATCGAACGTACATCTCCGGATAGCTACGCGTCGCAACGCGACCGATGTCGTATTCAGTACGACGTCCAGTACACCACGACCGAGCAACTGTCGTTCGGTGTGGGCCGCGAGACAATCGCCGATGACTGTCGCGCGCTCCCCATCCAGATGTACCGCTGGTACTCCTCCGGCACTTCGCTCGGCGTCGCGTAGATCTCCACGGCGATGAGCTCATTGGCGTAGAGCGGCAACGGGTTCGTCAGCGCAAGCGGCCTGCCGTTCACCAGCGCGTTGATGCAGCGGTTGCCGCGCGTCGCGATCGGCACGGGCTTTCTGCCGTAGCGCGTCTCGCGCATCTCCGTCCGGAAACCCGGAATCCCATCGAACACGTCGCCAAGCTCGATCGCCCCTTTGTCACCGATGTCGTCATCGGTGAGATAGACGCCCTTCCCCAAACGACGCCGGCAGTTGAAGCCGACGTACCGCACCGTCGGACAATTTCCACTCGCTTCGACGATGACGCTGTCGAGCACGGCGGGCCTCGCCTTCAGCTCGAATTTGAGCTCGACGTGCCCGTTCTTTTCCAGGTCGGTCGTGATTTCGAGTGACGTGAATCCGATGTGACGCGCGCGGACGTGATAGAATCCGGACCCGAGGTTGGTGAGGATGAAGCGTCCGGCCGAGTCGGTCCGCGCATGCGCCGACTCGGGGAACGCGTGAACGTCGGCGTCGGGAATGGGTCGCCCGGACTCGTCGGTCACGATCCCCGTGATCGACCCGGGCACCGGCGCGTTTTGGCACAACGCCGCGCCCTCGAGCGTGACACTCAGCGTGAGCGCGGTAAGCAGAAGCGTTCGCATATGTGCAAACTACCCCGGGGACCACCCTCGGCAACGTCCATCTCGCGAAGGCGCGGCCGATTGAGCATGGGCGCAATCGAGTGGTCGCGTTCGTGGCTCGAGCCGGCACTAGCGTCGCCGCGTGCGAAAACTGCGCGACGCCGCCGAGTTGCTGGCTTCGGCCGACACCATCGATTCGCTTGCCCCGATCGCAGCAGCGGTCGGCTGCGGGGGCGTGCCGTCGCCGCTGGATTCGGTCACGCGCCGATCGCTGGGATTGGACGAGTCGGTGGCCGACGCTCGCGTCGCGCCGGGCGCCGGCGCGCTCCGGGCTCTTCTCATCGTGGTTGGCCCGGACGTCGCCCTTCGAGAGGCGTTGACTCGACTGGCCACGAACCTCGCCCGGCGAGCGCCGCACGTGTTATGGATCGTCGTCGCGACACAGCCCGACACCGGTGAGATCGCGATTGTCGCGTGGACGGACGAGCGCCAGCCGCCTCGCGTTGCCGCCTTGGTGGCCAACCGCACACGACTCGTCGACAGCGACGCTGAAACGCTTCGCGCGCTGGGCGCGGCGGCTGGCGATCGCGACCTGCTCACGCACGCGCGCTGGGCGGAAATCTTGGGACGCGGCGCGCTCACCGTCCGCTTTTATCGCGCGTTGGAGCGCGCGGTCGCCACCATTGCCGACTCGTCTAGCGTCGGCCCGCGTGAGGCACGCGCCGAGGTCGCGCTGCTCGATACGTCGCGCCTCCTGTTCTTGTCGTTTCTCGAAGCCAAGGGTTGGCTCGACGACGACCGCGCGTTTCTCGCACACCAGTTCGAGCGATGCATGAGCCGCGGCAGACGATTTCACGATCGCGTGCTTCGCCCGCTCTTCTTCGGCACGCTCAACACACCCGGTCGACGTCGCGCGCCCGCCGCGCGCGCGTTTGGCCGAATTCCATTTCTCAACGGAGGGTTGTTCGCGCGCACGGCGCTCGAGCGCCGCTGGCGCGCCATGACCTTTTCCGACGACGCCTACGGATCGCTGATCTACGATCTCTTCGCACAGTATCGATTCACGGCGTGCGAAGAGACGACCAGTTGGAGCGAGGCCGCCGTCGACCCTGAAATGCTGGGGCGCGCCTTCGAGTCGCTCATGGCATCCAACGAGCGCCGGCGTACCGGTGCGTTCTTCACTCCGTTCGCGCTCGTGGAGCGCGTCGCGGGATGGGGGCTCGAAGCGGCAATCGGCGACCAGCTGGCCCAAATGCTCGACGGGAATCCGATCGATGCCAATCGTCGTGACACCGCGCGCACTCGGCTCCGCGAGCTCTCGGTCCTCGATCCCGCGTGCGGCTCGGGTGCATTCCTCGTCCACGTGCTCGAGCGGGTGGCGAGGCTGCTCGTCCACTGCGGAGACACGCGCGACTCGAGCGCGATTCGGCGAGAGGTGCTGACGCGATCGATCTTCGGCGTCGACATCAATCCAACCGCGGTCTGGCTGTGCCAGTTGCGTCTCTGGTTGTCCGTCGTGATCGAGAGCAGCGTCGACGATCCCACCTTCGTCACGCCGCTGCCCAACCTCGATCGCAATATCCGCACGGGTGACGCGCTCGCCGGACGCGCGTTCGGAGACACGGAGACGCCTAGTCGCAACGGCGTCGCGATTCGTCGGCTCCGCGAGCGCTACGCAAATGCGACCGGCGCACGCAAGGAAACACTGTCGCGCCATCTCGAGCGCGCCGAGCGAGAACGCGCGCTGGCGGCCATCGACGCCGAAATCTTGCTCACCGGAGCGCGCCGGCGCGACTTGGTCATGGCGCAGCGCGGACGCGATCTATTCGGCGAACGGTACCGCGCCGCCCGCGACGAGCGACTGCTGGCGGCGACACTCAAACAACGCTCGGCGTCGCTCCGCGCCGCTCGACGCCGAATCGCAGGCGGCGGCGCATTGCCGTTCTCGTTCCCGGTCTACTTCGCCGACGTCGCGGCGCGCGGCGGATTCAATCTCATTATCGGTAATCCGCCATGGGTGCGACTTCATCGTGTCGCTATGGCCGATCGCATCACGTTTCGCCGAGACTACGAAGTCGCCCGTTCGGCGGGATGGGCGCCCGGCGCAGGGCCGGCGGGCGCCGGAGTCGGATTCGCCGGGCAGGTCGACGTCGCGGCGCTCTTCGTGGAACGATCGGTTCGATTGCTCGCGCGCGGTGGCGCGCTCGCATTGCTGCTTCCGGTCAAGCTTTGGCGCTCGCTTGCCGGCGGCGGCGTTCGTCGACTCATTCGCGCCGAGACGCGTTTGTGTCGCGTCGAGGATTTTGCGGAGGCGCCGGCGGCGTTCGACGCCGCCGTCTATCCGTCGTTGCTCGTGGCTCAGCGGGATCCACACTCGTCTCAAGCAGACTCCGTCGACGTCGCGGTTCACCATCGCGGCCACGGTCTCTTCGCGTGGAAAGCCACTCACGAAACGTTCGCCTTCGACGAAACCCCGGGCGCACCGTGGATTTTGCTTCCTCCGCACGCCCGCCTGGCCTTCGACCGTCTGCGCGCTGCAGGAATTCCGCTCGCACAGACAGTGATTGGCCGACCGTACCTCGGCGTGAAATGCGGCTGCAATGATGCTTTCGTCGTCGAGCTGATCGATGCCGACGACGACTTCGCGGAAGTCATCACCTCCGACGGGCGCCGCGTCACGATCGAGCGGACGCTCATCCGTCCGCTGCTGCGGGGCGAACACCTCGAGCCGTGGTCGGCCCCGGCATCCGTCGAGTCGATCATTTGGACGCACGACGCCGGCGATGCCCCGCTCGCACAGTTGCCGCCGCATGCGATGCGGCAGCTGTCCCGCTGGCGAAGACAGCTCGTCGCGCGCACTGACGGTCGCGACCGGGCGCGATGGTGGGCGTTGTTTCGCACCGAGAGCGCACGTTTCGATCGTCCGCGCGTGATCTGGGGAGACCTCGGCCGTGCGCCCCGCGCGTCGGTGCTCGACGCCGGGGATGTCACGGTTCCACTCAACAGCTGCTACATCACGCGCTGCCCGAGCCTCGCCGACGCGCACGCGCTCGTCGCGCTGCTCAACGGTCCGCTCGCGCGCGCCTGGCTCAACGCCGTCGCCGAGCCGGCACGCGGTGGATATCGACGCTACTTCGGTTGGACCATGTCACTTCTCCCGCTTCCGAGCAATTGGCCGCGTGCGCGCGAGGTCCTCGCCCCACTCGGCGAGCGCGCGAGGTGCGGAACGCCGCCGACGGAGATGGAGTTGCTCGACGCATCGCTCGTGGCGTATGGGGTGAACGCCGACGTCGCCGCGCCGCTGGTCGCCTGGGCGTCGACATGACGACGAATGTCACTCCCGCACCGCTCGCCCTCGTTCGTTCCATCATCGCGCACACGGCACTGGGGGAGCAGGCCGAGATCGGCCACACGATCGGACGCGTCACGCTGCGTCCGCACCAGCAAGCGGCGGCAACGCGACTCGCCGCGCTGATCTCGGCGAATGGCGGCGCGCTCCTCGCCGATCCGGTGGGAGTGGGCAAAACCTATACGTCGCTGGCTGTCGCCGCTCGGTCGGGGTTGCCGATCACCATCGCCATACCGTCGGCGCTCCGCGACATGTGGCGCGACGCGCTCGATCGATGCGGCGTTGCGGCTGCCGTCGTGACGCACGAAGCGCTGAGTCGCGGCGTTGGTGTGGCGGCGAATCAGGGATTCGTGATCGTCGACGAAGCGCACCGCCTCCGGTCGCCGTCGACACGTCGATACGCTGCGATCGCCGAGCTCTGTCGCCAAGCGCGCGTGCTTCTCGTCACCGCAACGCCGGTTCAGAATCGCCGCTGCGATCTAGCCGCGCAGCTCGCGCTGTACGTTGGTCGACGCGCGTGGCAGATGAGCGATCACGAGCTGGCCGAGCACGTGGTGCGCGGCGCGTCTACGCAATTGCGCGGAGTGCCGCGCCTCGATGGACCGCATACCCTGACGCTGGGCACTCACGACGATTGTCTCGACGACCTCGTGTCGCTGCCGCCGCCGATTCCCGCGAAGGACGAGACAGTCGTCGTGGCGCTGTTGACCTACGGCCTCGTCCACCAATGGACATCGAGCCGCGCAGCGCTCGTTGCAGCGCTCGAGCGCAGGCGAGCGCGCGGCCTCGCCCTCCTGAGCGCGCTCGACGCCGGTCGCCAGCCGACACGCGCGGAGCTCTCCGCATGGACGCACGCCGACGACGCGATGCAGCTCGCCTTTCCGGAGTTGGTGACCGCGGCCGCGACACCGGCCGACACGGATGCCGATGCGTTCTCGGCTGCGGTCGACCATCATGTGGCCGCGATTCATGCGCTCCTGCATCGTCTTCGGGACTCGCCGGATCCCGATGACGAACGCGCCGAGCTGCTTCGTCGGATTCGTGACGCGCACCCCGGCGAGCGCATCATCGCCTTCTGTCACTACGCCGAGACCGTGAACGCGCTTCGATCGAGACTGGCGCGCGATGCCGGGGTCGCCGCGCTCACGGCAAATGGAGCGCGCATCGCCAGCGGTCGCGTGTCCCGCGAGACGGCGCTGGCGCAGTTCACGCCGGGCGGCGACCGACACGTGAGCCCCGCCGAGCGTATCGATTTGTTGATCACTACCGATCTGCTGAGCGAGGGCGTGAATCTGCAGCGAGCGTCGGTCGTAGTACATCTCGACCTGCCGTGGAATCCGGCGCGCTTGGATCAACGCGTCGGCCGCGCACGGCGCCTCGGATCGACTCGCGATACGGTCACGGTGTACATCGTCGCACCACCTGCGGCAGCGGATCGTTTGCTGCGCGTGGAGGAGCGTCTTCGCCAAAAGCTCAGCGTGGCGCAGCGGACAGTTGGAGTCGCCGGACGAATCTTGCCGTCGCCGCTGCCATCGCCGCTAGCCGCGCCGCCGGGCCGCAGTCTCGCCGAGCAGGCCGGCGCCGTGCATGCGCGCCTTCGGTCGTGGATGCTATCGGGCGAAGAGTGCGCCGCGCCCAATCAACACTCCGCGCCCGTCGCTGCCGCGGTCGCGTGTGATCTATCCGGATTCCTCGCCGTGGTGCGCGACGACGACGGCCCGACGCTCGTCGCCGACATCGGTTTCGGAACCACCGTCGCGAACGATGTGATCGCGCAAGCACTCGACGCCGCCGCCACGGGTCGAGAAGAGACAATCGACTCCGCGCAGGCCGCGCGCGGCGTGCGGCAGATCGAGACGTGGCTTGCCGCGCGCATCGGCGCATCGACGATCGATCTCCAAGCCGCCGCGTCGGCGCGGCTGCGTCGAACCACATTGCTGCGCGTCGCTCGAGCGCTCGCACGCGCACCGCGTCACCGTCGGGCGCTGCTCGCTCCGCTCGCCGAATCAGCCCGCTCGATCGCGACGGCCACGTTGGGCGAGGGCGCCGAGCGCATTCTCGAAACGTTGGCCCACGCCGAGCTCCCCGATGAAGCGTGGTTAAGATCGATCGCGACGTTCGGCGAGTTGAATGCGCGGCCCACCGAGCGACGGGCGCCGAGAGGCGCCGGCCCTGGCCTCATCGCCGTCATCTTTCTGCACGATCGACGCTAGGCCCTCGCCGATACGGCGCGCGATTCTGGTGCGCGCGTCGTGGGACAAATAGCTTCGTGCTCGCGGCCGGAGACTTGCTCACGAACCGCACGTAACGTTCGACAATTCGCTCCTTTTCATTTTCTCGACCGACCCGCACCCGATGCAATACACGACGCTCGGCGACACCGGCCTCACGGTCTCACGCATCTGCCTCGGCTGCATGAGTTACGGGAATCCTAAGTGGCGGCCGTGGGTGCTCGACGAAGCCGCCGCGCAGCCATTCTTCAAGCTCGCCATCGAAAGCGGCATCAATTTCTTCGACACCGCCGACATGTATTCGCTCGGCGTCAGCGAGGAGATCACGGGACGCGCGTTGCGAGCCATGGCGAATCTCGACGAGACGGTCATCGCCACGAAGGCGTTCTACCCGATGAGCGATGGCCCGAACATGGGTGGACTGTCGCGCAAACACGTCATCCAAGCGTGCGAGGCAAGCCTACGCCGGTTGGGTGTCGAGACGATCGATCTCTATCAAATCCATCGCTTCGACGCGACCACACCGATCGACGAGACGCTTGCCGCGCTCGACCACCTCGTCCAGCGGGGCATGGTGCGGTACATCGGCGCGAGCTCAGGCTATGGGTGGCAGCTCATGCGCGCTCTCAGCGTGTCGGAACGCAACGGATGGGCGCGCTTCGTCTCGATTCAGCCACAGTACAACCTGCTCTATCGCGAAGAGGAGCGCGAAGTCATTCCGCTCTGCCATGAAGAAGGATTGGGAATCATCGCGTGGTCGCCGCTCGCGCGCGGCCTGCTCGCACGGCCGCGAGACAAGTCCAAAGGCACCACGACCCGCTCGGTGAACGATCCCCACGCGGATCGGCTGTACGCCGCGGCGGATTGGGACATCGTCGACGTGGTCGAGCGCATCGCGAACGAGCGCGGCGTTCCAATGGCGGAGGTGCCGTTGGCCTGGCTGTTGTCCAAGCGCGACGTCACGGCGCCGATCATCGGCGCAACCAAGCTCCAGCATCTCCAGGACGCGCTCGCCGCGCTCGACATCACGCTCGCGAGCGAGGAGATCGAGGCGCTCGAGGCGCCCTATCGAGCGAAGCCGGTCGTCTTCTAGGGCGTCGGTCTACTCGCCGAGCGCGGGCTCGTACTCACCCGGCACGTGCACGCGCTCGTGCCGGCCCAACAGACGCACGCACATGTTCCAGCGGAGAATCGACTCGTCGTTCCCCGCCGGGCGCATCTGCTCGGCTTTCTCGTACCACATGAGGGCTTCACGAAACCATTCGACGGCGACGTCCGCCGAGCCGAGCGAGCCGCGGTGCAACTGCGCGCGAGCACGACGTTCGCAGATGATTCCGGCGTAATACGCGCACTCGTATTCAGAGGTGATGCGCGGCAGCAGCTCGCGCGCCCGGCGCACACCATCGCTCAACTCTTCGACGAATTGGTCGGTGATCGAGAGCAGCAGCGAGATGATCGCCTCCTGGTTCTTCGGATCGATCTCCAGCACATCGAGGCAAATGCTCTCGGCAGCCGCCGAATCGTTCAGCAGGCGATAGCGCTCGGCTTTCTCCAACGCGGCGGGAATACCTTCGTGGGTGATCGGCTTGAGATTCATTTGCGTTTCCTTCGGCTGTAGATCTTCACCAGCTTCCCGATCGGATCGAAGAACTCGTCGACCACACGCTCCTTGAGCGGAATGATCGCGTTGTCGGTGATCGTGATGTGCTCGGGGCAGACTTTGGTGCAGCATTTCGTAATGTTGCAGTACCCGATGCCGTGCGCCTGTTTGAGCTCGGGCACGCGATCGGCGGTGTCGAGCGGATGCATCTCGAGCGCCGCGGCGTACACGAGGAAGCGCGGGCCGATGAACTCCTCGTGCTTGTGGTGATCGCGGAGGACGTGACAGACGTCTTGGCACAAGAAGCACTCGATGCACTTTCTGAATTCTTGAACGCGGTCGATGTCCTCCTGCTGCATGCGCCACGTGCCGTCAGGCGCATCGGGCGGCCGTGGCTTGAACTTCTGAATCTGCGTCTTCACGCGGTAATTCCACGAGACGTCGGTCACGAGATCGCGCACATGCGGAAAGGCGCGCATCGGCTCGACGGTCACCGGCTTGTCCGCTTCGAGATCGGCGAGACGCGTCATGCACATGAGTTTGGGCATGCCGTTGATCTCCGCCGAGCACGAGCCGCACTTGCCGGCCTTGCAGTTCCAGCGCACGGCCAGATCGTTCGCCTGCGTCGATTGGATCTCGTGCACGGCGTCGAGCACGACCATTCCTTCGACGACGTCCTGCTTGTACTCGACGAACTTCCCCTTCCCCGCCGCACCGCGCCAGATCTTGAACGATCGCGTCGCGTGGTGCGCGGCCGCGTCCTGTTCGGCTTGCGCCGCCGTGTATGCGTCGTGGCCTTTGACATCGGTCACCGGAGCGGTCGCCATTATTTCATCTCCTCGATGATCGCCTTGAGATGCGCGGGCATCGGCGGGATTGGTTCGCGGGATATTTGCATCTCTCCGGATTTTCCATCATTTCCCTTGCACACGACGAGGTTGAACGCGGCGTACGCGGGATCCTTTTCGGGATAGTCGTCGCGAAAATGCCCACCGCGGCTCTCCCTGCGTTCGATGGCGCTGCGCGCGATCGCTTCGGAAACCGTCAGCAGATTCGTCAAATCGAGCGCCGTGTGCCAACCCGGGTTGTACTCGCGATTTCCCGTGACGCCGACGCACGCCGCGCGTTCCTTGAGTCGCGCGATTTCCTGCAAGGCGTGCTCCATCTCCGGCTGCGCACGGACGATGCCGACGTTGTCCTGCATCGTCTCCTGCAGCGCTTCCTGCACTTGGTACGGACCTTCACCGCCCTCTCGCTCGAACGGCGCCAGCGCCTGGCGCGCCGACGCATCGACTTGCTTCGCGTCGATCGAGACCTTCCCGTTCGACTTGGCGAACGCGGCGGCGTGCTCGCCCGCGCGCTTGCCGAACACGATCAAGTCCGACAGCGAGTTGCCGCCGAGTCGGTTCGCGCCGTGCAATCCCGCCGCGCACTCGCCGCACGCGAACAGGCCCGGCACCGTCGACATTTGGGTATCACCGTCGACGCGAATGCCACCCATGATGTAGTGCGTCGTCGGACCGATCTCCATCGGCTCCTTCGTGATGTCGATCCCCGCCAGCTGCATGAACTGATGATACATGCTCGGCAGCTTGCGCTTGATGTGCTCTTCGGCGTTCGGAAGCTTCTCGCTGATCCACGAGATATCGAGGAACACGCCGCCGTGCGGCGATCCTCGACCGGCACGGACTTCACTCACGATCATCCGCGCCACGTGGTCGCGCGTGAGAAGCTCGGGCGGACGACGCGAGTTCTTGTCGCCCTGCGTGTACTTCCAACCTTCTTCAGGCGTGTCCGCCGTCTGCGGTTTGTAGTTGTCGGGAATGTTGTCGAACATGAATCGCTTGCCGTCACGATTCTTCAGCACGCCGCCTTCGCCCCGCACGCCTTCCGTCACGAGCAAGCCGCGCACGCTCGGCGGCCAGATCATTCCCGTGGGGTGGAACTGCACGAACTCCATGTCTTGGAGCGCCGCGCCCGCATGATACGCGAGCGAATGACCGTCGCCGGTGTACTCCCAACTGTTCGACGTGATCTTGAACGCGCGGCCAACTCCGCCCGTCGCCAGCACGACAGCCTTCGCCTTGAACAAACGAAAACGACCGCGCTCGCGGTCGTAGGCGAACGCGCCCGCGATGCGATCGCCGTCCTTGAGGAGCGTCACGATCGTGACCTCCATGTGGACGTCGAGCCCCTGATGAATGCCGTGGTCCTGCAGCGTGCGAATCAACTCGAGACCCGTGCGATCCCCCACATGCGCGAGCCGCGGATAGCGATGACCACCGAAGTTGCGCTGCAAGATTCGGCCGTCAGCCGTCCGATCGAACAGCGCGCCCCATGCCTCGAGCTCTTTCACACGCTCCGGCGCTTCCTGCGCGTGCAGCTCGGCCATGCGCCAGTTGTTGACGCACTGACCGCCGCGCATCGTGTCCGCGAAGTGCACGCGCCAGTTGTCGCGATCGTCGACGTTGCCCATGGCCGCCGCCATGCCGCCTTCGGCCATCACCGTATGCGCTTTTCCGAGCAGCGATTTGCACACGAGGCCGACGTTCACACCCTGCGACGCGGCCTCGATCGCGGCGCGGAGCCCTGCGCCGCCCGCGCCAATCACCAGCACGTCGTGCTCGATCGTCTGGTATTCCGTCATCGCGCCACGCTCCGCTCGACGTGGCTCATAGGATTCTCCAATCGTGCCAAATCCCCATCGAGCACATCCGCACGTACAGATCGGCGAACGCGACGCCGAAGAGACTCATCCACGCCCACTTCATGTGCCAGCGATTGAGACAACTCGAGCACGCATATGCCGTCTTTCGCACCGGATGACGAGACAGCTGGTCGAGAAATCCGCCCACGACGTGCCGCAGCGAGTGACACCCGAGCGTGTAACAACTCAGCAGCACGACATTGAGCGCCAGCACCAACGTTCCGATGCCGATGCCGAAGTGTTTTCCACCCGCGCCATCGTCGAACCACAGCGCCTTCCATACGTCGCGCGAAAGAAAGAACAGGAACAGCAGCGCGACGTACAAGAAGTAGCGATGAATGTTCTGCACGATGAGTGGAAACGATCGCTCACCTAAATAGCTCTTCCGTGGCTCGCCCACCGCGCAGTTCGGTGGATCGGCCCAGAACGCCTTGTAGTACGCGCCGCGATAGTAGTAGCAGGTGAAGCGAAACAGTCCTGGAAACGGCAGGATGATCAGCGCCGGCGAAAACGGCAGCAGACCGGGCCACCAGCCGGGCTTCGCTCCGAACCATGCCGTCCGCGGATCACCCCACAGCTCCGGCGAGTAAAATGGCGACAGGTACGGCCCGTAGGTGTAGTGTGCATTCTGGAATGCGGCCCAGGTCGCATAAACAACGAAGGCGCCGAGGATCGTGAAGACGACGAGTGGCTGGAGCCACCATGCGTCGCGCCGCAGCGTTTCACCGAAGCCTCGGTGAACGAGCGGGAGCGGTGCATGAGACATAGATGGCGTCGGTGTGGTGATGTGGGCGAACAGGTCGATTGTCGAACGCGACCAACACGCGCCGGTAATCGACGACACTCGCAGGGAGTCGTCAATGGTGCGGCAGCACGAAGCTGAACGAATAATCGATCGCCTGCGCTACGGCACATCCGTGAATCGTCGCTGGTTGGAATCGCTGTGACGGCAGCGCCACGATCGCCGCCCGCGCGAAACTCAGCGACGTGGCGCGCACGAGCTCGATCGTCGCCATGTTCGGCAGCCCGGCGCGGTCGACGACGAAGCGGAGCACGACTTCTCCCGTCGTGACGCTGTCGGCCTTCTCGTCTTCGGGAAACGCGGCCGGCGGATTGTCCCGTCGCGGCACCGCGTCGATCACCGGCATTCTCGGGAACGTCGCCGCGATCATCCGGCGCGCGTCGGCCGACGAGTCCGTCGAGATGCGAACGTCCACGCGCATCGAATCCTCATCGTCCGGCGGAACGAGCACGTTGCGCAGCCCACTCGCGCCACGAATCGCGACGACTGCGGCCGAGTCGAAACCAGGAATCAGCGACGCACGCATGATCGCCGGTGCGATCGGCCCCGGCTGCCTGGTCGCCGTAAACCGATACACGCCGGTGACCGTCGGTGCTCGGAGATCCACTGTGGTGTCCGACATGACCGGACGCAGCACGCGCATGCGGGCGGGACCCGAGAAGGTCGTCAACCGAAACGGTGACGGCGGCACGAATGCGGCACGAACATAGTCGGCGATCAACTCTGCTTGCGCGAGCGGAAGCGCCGCCCCGTCGATGCGCCGGACCGCGAGAAAGACCGCTACCGGAACGGAGTCGACGCGCGCCGCGGCAACGATCGAATCGCACCGCGACGCGTCCACCGGCTGTCGCTGCGCGTGCGCCAAAGACGCCGCGCCCACAACCAGCGCCGCAGCTGCTCGAGGCCAAGTCAAGTGGGCGATCACCTCCGACGCGCCTCAGGCCGCCGCCAACACACGGCGACGCCGCGCGGCGAAGAACAGTCCTGCGCCAGCGAGGTTGAGCAGAATCACGACGCTCGAAATCTTCACGGCGAAGGTCATCCAACTCGCGACGCCGACGATCGGAAAGATCGAGAGCACGACATACAGGAGCGTCACCGCAAATCCCGACGCCGCCGCGATTCGCAACCAGAAGGATGGCCGCGGCTCCACGCCACGCAGTCCGACCAACGGAATCGCGAACATGACGAGATAAGCGAGCCCGTAGAAGATCCCCGACGCATTTTCGAGCAGCTGAAATGCCTCCTGCTCCCCCACGCCCACGATTCCCGCGGCGCCGAACGCCAACGCCACCAGCCCGACGAAGAGAACCGAGTTCACCGGCGTCCGATATCTCGGATGCAGCTTCGTGAACCAACGCGGTAGCAGGTTGTCCCAGCCGGCCACCATCGGCATGCGCGTCGTCGCCGTCAGCAAGATGCTCGAGTTGGCGACCGTGCGCCCCGTGATCAGCAGGATCGAGATCGCCGCCGCCGCGCTACCCACGCCGGTGATCCCAAACCCGATGCGCAGCACCTGTGGAATCGGCCCGATCAGATCGATCTTGTCCACGGGAACAAACGCCAACACCGCGCTCGTCCCGAGGATGAACATCGCGGCGATGATGGGTGCCGCGATGAGAGTGGACTTGGTGATCGTTCGCGCCGCATCCTTCGTCTCGCCGGCAAGTACCGCCACGTATTCGAATCCGCTCAGCGCACCCATCGCCATTTTGCCAAACACGTTCAAGCTGAACAGCGTGAGCGCCGGCATGGCGACGGCGAATGGGTGGTAGTCCGGCAGTGTCCCACGCGCCATGTGTACGAACGGCAACGCGATCAACGTGATGAAAGCCAGCATCAGCATCACGCTTCCGGCACTGTGCAGCCATTTGCTCACGCCGAGTCCCACCGCCGCCATCGCCATCAGCGCGGCGAGGAGGAATGCGTTCAGCAATAGGATGAACGTCTTGTTGCTCGCCATCCATGAGCCGGCCGGTCCAACCGCATACGACAGATTCGTACCGATCACCAAGCCGATCGTCGCAATCAACACGACGGCGAAGATCCAGAGATCCCACGCGACCATAAACCCCATCAACTCACCAAGCCCGAGGCGCGCCCATTGATACAGCCCGCCCTCGAGCGGCATTCGTCGCGATAGATCGATTACGACTGCGACCTGCGGAAGGTAGAAGAACACCATCGCGGCCAGCCAGAAAATCAGCTGCGCGTGACCGAGCTTCGCCGCGGTCCCGACCCAGATCGTTCCCACGACGAACACGATCTGCTGCAACACCAAGTCGCGAAGCCCGAGCTCCTTCTTGAGCGCGGCGCTGTGAGCTTCGACCAGTTCCTCGGCGTCGGCAAGGGTCTCGGGGTCGGCTAGCGCCATTCTTTCACCACGCGCGCGGTCTTGACGTAATCGAGCTTGGGCCATCCACGCGCCAAATACGCGTTGCCTTCGGTCATGATGGAATCTTGTGACGGCCCTTCGCGTCCCGGCTGCGGGCCGCTTCTCGCCGCGCCGTCGCCGTATCCGGAGTACAGCGAATCGACCACCGCCATTCCGTTCACAACCTCGGCGATCGGTGGAAACCCAAATCCGCTCAGCGAATCGAGCTTGGGATTGTCGCGCAGGTTGATGTACAACTGTACCGAGCGCGTCCCGGGACCGCCGCGCGCGTACGCGATGGTGCCGCGCGAGTTGGTGTGCTTCACCGGCTCGTCGGCAATGCACCGAATCTTCCACGCGTTGTCGATCTTCGGATCACCGGACAATCCGAACTGTGCAACGAAATCCTTCACCACGCGAAAGAAGCGAGCGTTGTCGTAGTGCCGGGCCACAACGAGCGTGTACAGCCGGTCCACGCCGATCGGCGCCCAGTTCTTCCGCGCCATCACGTCGAACCGACCGCGGCTCGTCTCGAACGCGACGATGAAGCTGTCGGGCACGGCGACGTTCTGGCTCAAGCCTTCCGGCGTGCAGCCGGACTGCAACGCGGCGCACGATGAGACGCCAACCGTGGCGGCGGCAACCAACACCAGGCGACGAGCGGATTGGATCATCGATGTCTCGGAGTCCGGGTCAGGGCGTGGACGGTTGCGGTGGACCAGCCAGCAACGCGTCGGCCACCCGCTCGCGTTGATGCTCGTTGATGCTCGTCAACAACGCAATGAGGTTGGCATTCTCGATCAGCAGCCGTTCGCGTTTGATCGTCTGCTGTGCCCCGGGCGCGATGAACTGCGTTCGGTCGAGCTTCTTGACGTCGGCCGCGCGCGCGGTCGAATCGGCGTAGACGTGGACCTCGAGCGTTGCGGTGAGCCCGATTTTGACGATCAGCGGAGTCCCGGTGAGCGATTTCTCCGCCGGCGCCGCCGTCGAATCGACACGCGGTGCCAAGCCTGCGCGCTCCAACCGATACAACACCGAGCACTCCGCCCACTGTCCCGTGGCGGGACACTTGGAAACGCCGGCAGCGGCAACAGCCGTAGCCGCAGGCGTCACGGCCGAGTCGCGCTTGGGCGGCGGCGCACTCGACTTGCCACACGCCGCGGCGAACGCGCTCGACGCCAACAGCACACGCAGAGCTCTCACGCGGCCGCCCTGGCCACGAGTCGCTGGCCCACCGATCGCTAACCCGAATAACGCGTCGCTCAACCGCTCGACGCGCGAGGTCTCTTTACGGCGAACTCGAAAATTGCCGTCACGCATCCGGAGATGATGCGGTGTCGTCCACTACCTCCGCAACGCCCCGCCGAGCGACCACCGTCGCAACGACCATATCACCGGTCACGTTGGTCATGGTCGCGAACAAGTCCGGGATCGTGTCGACGGCGATCAGCAGGCCCACTCCTTCGGCCGGAATCCCGTACGTCACGAGCAATGGCGCGAGCAAGAGCTGAGCGCCCTGCGGAACGCCGGGAATCGTGAGGCTCAGCACGACCGCCGTCACCGCAAGCGTCACGATGGCCGTCGTCCCCAGCGCAACGCCATACAGCTTGGCGAGAAACAGCGTGCCGACCAGCCATGTGATCGGCGTCGCGACCTTGAACACCGAAACCGACAGCGGCAAGACGAATCCGGTGATCGGTGTGGGCATGCCCAACGCGCGACCACCTTCGACCAACGCAGGAAGGGACGCCAAGGACGAGCTCGAGGCTAGCGCGACCGCCTGCGCGGGAAGCACGCCGCGTGTGAACCAACCCAACGGGATCCGCCCGATGACCGTCGCGACGGGATATAGCAACAACGCGAACAGCACGAGGAGAGCCGAGATTGCGACCACGTAGTACCCCATTGCGCCGGCGAGCGCCACGCCGGTCCGACTCGCAGCCGCGAGCACGAGCGCGAAAATACCGATCGGCGCCACGGCAATGATCCAGTCGACGATCGTCGTAGTCGCGTTGGCGACCGCCCCGAAGAAATCCACCAGCGCCTGCCGTAGCGCCGAGTCGATCCGCCGCGCTGCGAGCGCGAACAGCAGCGTGAACGCGATTACAGGAAGCATTGCGCCGTCAGCCGCGGCTTTGATCGGGTTCGCGGGAACGATCGACGTCACCCAAGCGCCGAACCCCAGGAGTTGCCTCGCCTGCGCGACCCGCTGTCCCGCGTCGGCGGTAGCGGTGAACCGCAGCGCCGCCGCGGTTTCGGTCGTGAGCTTCATGTCGGCGACCAGCGGCGGCCCGAGAAGCAGCCCGACCAGCGCGGCGAAGCAAAGGAGCGCCACGAAGGTCCCCAGGCTGACCAGTCCGAGCTTCCCCAAGCCCTCGCCCGAGCCGGCGACAGCAACGAACAGGAGGGAGACGACCAGCGGAACGACCGTCATTCGGATCGCGTTGACCCAGAGCTGCCCCACCGGCGCGATCAGATCCACGACTCGCACTGCGGTCGAACTATTGGAGGCGGCGACGACGATGCCTAGTACCAACCCTGCCAGCAGACCGATGACGACGCGGTGAGCGCGCACTCGGTCAGGCCGTCACCGTTTACCGCTTCTTGGCCGACTTGCTGCGGGGCGACGGCCGGCTGACGCGAGCACTCGTCGATTTTTTAGCCGGCTTCTTCGCGCCCGACGATGCCTTGGCGCGAATTGGATGAGCGCGCTTCGATGCAACTCGAAGCTTCTTGGCGGGCGCCACCTTTTTGGCCGGGGCAGCCTTGGTCTTGGCTGATTTGGTCGCCGCCACAGCCACGGTCTTAGCTGGCGCGGCCTTTTTGGCAGGGGGTTCGACCACGGCCGCTTTCGCCTTCGCGGCCGCCGCTGCGGCCACCGCCGCCGGGGCGTTCGGGTTGTTCCTCGGCCGACCGCCTTTGCGAGCCAACTGTGCGTCCGCCAACATCTTAGCGAATGCTTCCTTGGCTTCGGTCATGAGCTGCGCGTGCGAGATGCGGCGCTCTTGCAGCGCGCGAGCCTTCTCGGCGCGATAGATCGACAGGGCTGTCGAGCCGTCCATTTGTCAGGTGTCGAGGGTGAGACAAGGCAATGCGGTCTTTCCGATTCTCTAATCTAAACTAGTGGACAGCTTTAAGGGAGAGCCGCATGGGCTCGGCCCGCCTGGGGCCCGGCCTCCGGTCGACCGTGGAATAAAACTTCCCTGGGCGCTATTTCGCTCGGTTCCTCACCCTCTAGCGGTCCGCTCTCGTGGTCAAAGGCACCTCGCCCACCGTGGATGTCGCCGTCATCGGAGCTGGCGCGGCCGGCCTCGCTGCCGCCCGCGCGCTTCACGAACACGACATCAACGTCGTCGTGCTCGAGGCGCGCGAACGAATCGGCGGACGCATCCTCACGCATCGCGACGCCGCCACGTCGATTCCGGTCGAGCTGGGCGCCGAATTCATCCACGGCAGCGCGCCCGAGCTCGAGGAGATCGCGCGGAAGGCAGCACTCGCCACCGTCGACATCAGTGGCCGGCGGTGGCAGATCTTCGGCGAGCGACTGCGGCCCGCGGACGATTTCTGGGACCGACTCGATCGCGTCATGCGGCGCCTCGACAAACGCCGCACGCCTGATCGATCGTTTGAGGGCTTCCTCAGCAAGAAACCCGGAGGGCGACGACTGGCCCACGACCGACGCCTCGCCCTGCAATACGTCGAAGGATTCCATGCGGCGGATCCGTCTCGCATCAGCGAACGCGCGCTCGCCGACGGCGGTAGCCCGGGCGACGATGTCCGCGAGCGACGGATCGGTCGAGTTCTCGACGGATACGACCGCGTCATCGACTGGCTCGCGTCACCACTCGGCGACCAGGTCCGCCTCTCCGCCGTCGTCACCCGGATCCGCTGGGCGCCGGGCAACGTCTCGATAGAGGTGCGGCACCCCGACGGACGATCGCGCCCCTCCGTCAACGCGCGCGCCGCGATTGTCACCGTTCCACTGGGCGTGCTCAAAGCCGCGCCTGGAGAGCCAGGCGCAATTCAATTCGATCCGGAGCTCCGAGCCAAGCGGCCCGCACTCGACCATCTCGCGATGGGCTCTGTCGTGAGAATCGTTCTGCGATTCAACGAGCCATTTTGGTTGTCGGAATCGTTCGCCAAGCATGCCAAGACCGAGGAGCTCGACACGCTGAGCTTCCTGCACACCGATGACGAGCATTTTCCGGTCTGGTGGTCCACTTATCCGGTGCGCGCACCGATTCTCGTCGGATGGCACGGCGGACCCGGAGCCGGCGAGCTGTCGCGGCTCGCGCAGGAAGAGATCGAAGATCGCGCGATCAACTCGCTCGCCCGGCAGGTCGCCGTTGCGCCGCGCAAGATGCGGGGAATGGTGGAGGCCGCCTGGCTACACGACTGGGAGCACGATCCCTTTTCACGCGGCGCCTACAGCTATCAGACGGTCGGCGGCATCGAGGCGCCCGCCGCGCTCGCGCGGCCTCTGCGCGGCACACTGTTCTTTGCCGGTGAAGCCGCCGACGTCGAGGGCCGCACCGGGACCGTCCACGGCGCCATCGCCACCGGTCGCCGCGCCGCGACCGAGGTTGAGCGTTCTCTTACGACGCGCTCTTTGGCCGCGCGGCGCGCCGAGTCTGGTTGATGCCGTTGATGAGCAGCGCGAGCTCCGGCTGCTTGTCGGGATTGTCGCGAATGATGTCGTCGATCAGCGCCGAGGCCTCGTCATCGCTCACCTGAATGGGCTGGGGCGAGAATCGCCGGTTGTTCATGTGGCGAAGCGGATCGAGCGCCACCGGGTTCTCGAGAACGATGTCGTGGTCTTTGTACTGAACGCGGACCGCGTAGAACTTCTTCCCCGATTTCTCCAGATAGCCGACCCGAACTCCGTCGACCTTGTCCGGCCACGACGGCAACGGTCGCTCCTGCCCATCGGTCGTCTTGTAGGTCGTCGTTCCCGGGCGGAGTCCCGCGTAATTCAGCTCGAACGCGCCGTTGTACATGTATCCGTGACGCATTTGTCCTCGAACGAAGAAGTGATTGAGTGATTGTAAGATGGCTCGTCGCCGCGCTCGGGCTAGCCCTCGATCCCCCGACTTGGCATACGGTCCGAGTCGAGCCACTCACGCGGATTCCACGTGACCGGCAGTGCACCGACGCGCTCGAAGCGAATGCGCGGATCGCCCGAGTGAACCAGCGCGAGGAGCCGCCGGCCCGTCAAGAGAAACCGCCGCGACGTCGACTCGATGCTGTCGAGAATCGTCTGCGCGAGTTGGGGCTGGACACGGGCGAACGCGTCGTATCGCCGAAAGACGAGTGCGGTGCCGCTCTCGTCGGGAACGGGAAGCTCCGCCAAGCTCTCGATCCACGACGCCAGGTTTTTCGCGTAGTACGACGGAAAGCTCAACGCTCGCTGCGCGTCGGTGTGAAAGGCGGCCGGATCCTTCCACGCGCCCGCATCGAGCTCGTGAATCGTGTACCCGTGCTGGCGAAACCAGCCGATGTCCTGGGCGAGTACCGAGGACTTGTAATACAACGCGATCGAGCCCCGCTCGAGCAGCTTCCAATCGAGGCGCTGCGCTTCTGCGGGCGCTTTCTCTTTTCGCTTGAAGAACGCCATGAACGATGTGGCGGGCATGAGTCGCAAATAATCTAGCCCGACGACCGCCCACGCTGGCTAGGCGTAATACCGTCGAATCGCGGCCGCGACGCCGTCGAGATCGGGGAAAAGCCGGCGCTCGTCCACCCCCACGAGGTCGAGCTGATCGCGAATCTTCGCCACCGATTTCGGGGGAATGATGTACTTGGTCAGCGCGTCGGCGAGCCCGTGCGTTCGGAGAAATTCGTCGAACGCGTGCCACTTGTCGGAGCACATCGTGAACACCGCCGCTTGCGCCACGATGCGCTCGTCCAACGACGGCGGCTCGACGAGACACGCGAAGGGCGTCGCCTCGCGATCGCGCGTGAACAACTGCCAAGGCGACGCCTTTCCACCCGCCTCGAACAAGCTGTCGAGATCGCGCGGCAGCAGCGCGAGCGACGGAAAGCGAAAGACCCGATGAACCTTCTGCCAGTCGAGACGCCACACCGCTCGCGCACGCTCCTCGCCATCGCAGGGGCGGGACGCGAAGAACGCCGCGACGAGCGGCGAGTAGGTCCAATCGAGCAGGCGTGTCGGCACGCCATGGTGCTGCGCCGAAAACAGCTCCTCCCAATCGTTCGCCGACGTCGATCGAACATGCGGTCGCGCGTAGCGGATGTAGTTCCGCATCACGTGCTCTTCGAGGTCCGCTTTGGTGTGCGGCGGATTGGTGCCGCCCAACCGATCGAGCGTCGTCAGCAGCGGCGCATCCGACTCTGACGCGCCGCGGTACACTCCCGTGTCGCGCCGACGACCCGTCACTCGATCCGGCTCCTCCGGCGTCACTCGATCGACGAACTCGCCGAGTGAGGCGATGATGATCTCCCGGATGCGCGCAGCGGCAGGCAGCGTGGCTTCCTCTGAGCTCGGCATGACGAGTGTCGTTCGCTACCCTTGTGCCAGCGTCCGCTGGCGGCGGCTGCGCGCCGCGCGAACGTTGATCGCGCCGCGGAGCATGAACACAAGAGCGAAGGTCAGATCCAACCAGCGCGAGCCCAGCAATATGGCGTTATGCGACCAAAGCGGCCGCAACGCCACGAAGAGGCCGATCGCGAACATGATGACGCCAAGAACCAGCATCGTGACCCACCGCGCATTGCTCACAGCAACGAAGATGGGCTACGACGGAGTATCCTGAAAGGCGGTCGCGAGAACGCAGCCCCGCCATCCGGCGCGATCTCAGTTCCCGCGCAACGCGGCGAGTGGGTCGATTTGCGTCGCTCGTCGAGCCGGAAGGTAGCTAGCGACCACGGCGACCAGCGCGAGCAGACCGCCGACGACAACGAAGGTGACTGGGTCGTGCGGCGTGATGCCGAATACCATCGTTCGCAGCGTTCTCGCCGCGACGAGCGAGACCAGAACTCCCACGGCGACTCCGGTCACGGCCAGAACGAGACCTTGCCGCACCACCATCCATTGGACCGTGGTCCCGGTGGCGCCCAACGCCATGCGGACGCCAAGCTCGTGCGTCCGTTGTGCCACCACGTACGCAATGACTCCATACACGCCGACCGCCGCCAGCACCAAGCCGGTCGCGCCGAGCAGCACGAGCAGCCACGTCGTAAACCGGGACATCGCCATCCCGTCGTCGATCGACTGCTCGATGGTCGACACGTTCGACAACGCCAGCAACGGATCGATGCCCAACACCGCGCGGCGAATCGCCGGCACGAGTCCCAACACGGGAACGGCGCCGCGCACGAGAATGGTCTGAGCGCCGTTCACCCATTGCGTGGTGGGCATATACATCTCGTTTGGGACGTCATTCGCCAGTCCACTCGCATGCATGTCGTCCACCACGCCGACGATCTCTTTCCATGCCGGGTCGTTGCCACCACCGTTGCCGATCCGCTTTCCGATTGGGTCGGAGTCGCCATACAGACGTTTCGCCAACCCGCGCGACACGATTGCCACCGGCGGACCATTGGCCACGTCGGCGCGAGTGAAGGCCCGACCGCGAATCAGTCGAAGGCCAAGCGCGTTGAAGTAATCCGGCGTCGCGCTGCGCATATCGGAATCGACGGCGCCATCATCGTGGCCGTTGCTGCCTTCTCGAAAGACCGTCCAGTCGAACCCCCGTCCGTGAATCGGTGCCACTTGAGTTCTGCCAATCGCGCGGACGCCCGGAACAGCGGCAATCGCGTCCTCGATTTGTTGGAACGCCGCCTCCTGTCGCGCTGGCTCGGCGTATCGCGCGCTCGGAAGCAGAAGGTCGATCGCGAGAAGATTATGGGTGTCGAATCCGGCTGGAACACGCTGCAGCGCGATCGAGCTGCGAATGAGTAAACCCGCACCAATGAGGAGGATCTGCGCCACGCACAACTCGCTCACGACCAGCGTGCGGCGAAGTCGCTCCCGCGCCGCGCCACGCGACTCGCGGCCTCCGTCCCGCAACGTCTGCTGCAAGTCGACTCGCGCCACGCGAAGCGCTGGAGCGAGCCCGAACAAAATCGAGCTGGCGACGGCGATGACCAGAGTGAAAACGAGCACCGGCGTGTTGAGCGCGGCTTCCTGAAGTCTCGGGATATTGGCCGGACTGCTCACGAGGAAACGCATACCGGCCATCGCTACGCCGAGGCCCAGCACGGCGCCGCCCAAGCCGAGCAACAGACTCTCGATCACCAGTTGCGCGACGATCCGCCCGCGCGTCGCCCCGAGCGCACCACGAATCGCCATCTCCGCGCGGCGCGCGTTCGCCCGCGCCAGCAGCAGACTCGCAATATTGCCGCACGCGATCAGGAGCACGAGCGCAACCGCGCCGAGCAGCATGTACAGGCGCGAACGATGCGGTCCGACGACGAAGTCGACCAGCGACGTGGGTAGGACGCCACCATCGTAGCCGGAGTGCGGATTCTCGTGCGCCAGCCGCGTCTCGATCTGCGTGAGTTGTCGGACCGCCGACGCGAGCGGAACGCCGCCCTTGAGCAGCCCATACACGCGAAGCTCATGGTCCTTGAAGTCTGACGACCGCCAACCCTGCGGTGCGAGCGGCACCCAGACTTTCTCGGCCGGGGGAAAGAGAACGTATTGCGGTGACGCCACGCCCACGATTGCATATGACCGTCCATCCAGCGTGATGCTGCGACCAATGATTCCATGGTCGCGGCCGAATCGATTCTGCCACATCGCGTATGAGATCACGACGACGTTCGGCGCACCCTGGCGATCGTCCGCTTCGGTGAAATAACTGCCAAGGGCAGGCGGGATGAACATTGCCTTCCAGTAACTGGCCGACGCACTCACGATGGGAATCGGCACAGGGTCTCCCTGCCCGGTCAGCGTCATGGGGCGACCACCCGCGGTGGCGCCGATTGCCTCGAAGCTCGTGGCTTCGCGACGCCAAGTGTCGAAATTGCCATACGGAAGACAACACATCGAGCCGCTGCCGTTTTGCTCGGCGAACGTGAACACGCGGTCGGCGTTGGCGTACGGCAGCGGGCGTAAGAGAACGCTATATACGACGCTGAAAATCGCGCTGTTGGCGCCGATACCCAGCGCGAGTGTGATCACGGCGACCGCGGTGAACGCGGGACTTTTTCGCAACTGCCGCAGGCCGTACACGAGATCCTGGCGTACGGCATCGAGCCATTCCGCGCGAGTCATGTGCCGCTCCCGTCGCTCACTGAGACTGTAGAGGGTTTTGCTGATGCCGTCGACGTCGCCGAACTTCCGCCGCGCTGCGTCGTGCGCGGCCTCCGCCGACATGCCGGCGGCCATGAGCTCGTCGACCGTCGACTCGAGATGAAAGCGCAGCTCGTCCTCGACATCCGCGGCGGAGTTGCGGCGCCAGAAACGGAGGTAGCGTCGCCAGGCTGGCAGGCGGTCGTCGTCGCGATTGCCCATTGTCGATCACACGGGCAGACGCGGTGCCGACATGATCTTCCCGATCGCGTCCCGTATTTGCTCCCACGACTCGGATTCGGCAGCGAGCTGGCGGCGGCCGACCGCCGTCAACCGATAGTACTTCGCGCGGCGTCCATTCTCCGTCAGCGCCCACTGCGCCTTGATCCAACCGCGGTTCTCCATCCGATACAGCGCCGGATAGAGCGAGCCTTCTTCGACCTGGAGCACTTCTTCCGTGGTGAGCTGGATCCAGCGGGCAATGCCGAAGCCGTGCATCGGACCCCACGACAGCGTCTTGAGCACGATGAGGTCGAGCGTACCCTGCAGCAGATCGATCGAGGAGCGAGCCATGGTTCTCCCTTAGACATCCTGAGGGAGAATATGGTTGCCCGGCCGGCTATCGGCGCTCGACCCTCAAAGGCACGCGCGCCACGGCCTTCTCGTTCACACGGACGTCGAACGTCCACGTCCCGTCGTTCGGAAAGCCCACCGACAACGGCAGAATGAGATCGTACGCCAGCGGCAGCCCCGGCCGGCGCGGCGAGTCGAACGTCACCGGTGTCGCTCGCAGATTCACCATCTCGTTCCCATCTTCGTCCATGACGTGCACCGAGATGTTCTGGTGAACCCCATAGTCGAGCGGCTCGATGTCGAACCGGATTGCCAGTGTCACGTCCAACTTGGCGGGAAGATTGGGCGTGAATCGGCAATTATAGACGCCGACGACGTCCAGCTTGCCGTCCGATCGTACTTCCGCCCGCTCGGCGATGACCGCGATGGTCGCGATCATCGAGGCGAGTCGGCTGGCGCGGTCGCCGCTCCACTCATGGTGTGAAGACGGTCCACGAATTGGTCTGCCTCGGCGACGCTCAGCAGAAGCGAATACCCTTCCGTCGTCGGGACGTGGACGACGCGATTCGGGTCCGTCACGTACACGAGCGCTTTCTCGCCGTTCGCCAACCGAAACCACCCCGCGCGGTAGCCGGGCATGGCCGTGCCGATCGTTCGGGCGGTCAGGCGGAATGGCCCGCGCGAGATGTCCACGCGCGCCGCGTCGGATCCACGAACTGCGCTCGACGGAACCAGGCGCCCGTACACATCGCCGTGCACTCGCAGGCCGGCGTCGGAGAGCTCGAACGTCGTCGAGCGCGCACCGCGCATGGACGCGCCCATCAGAATACCCGCCGTGCCGCCGACGATTGCCAGAAGCAGCAACGGGAGGATGAACCAGAGCGGGCGGACCGACGCGGGCGCGATGTGAAAGATCTGACTCATGGCTTACCTGAGAAAGCGCCGCGCCAACTGCTCGAGGCGATCGTCGCCCGACTGCTGAGCGCGAATGAGAATACGCCGCACGAAATCGCGCAGCTTGGGCTCGCCCCAATAGTACCCCGTGGCCTGCTCGGCGCTCGCCGTGTCGCCTTCGCGCGCCGCCTCGAGCAACGCCTCCGCCGCCGCCGCGTCGAACGACGGATCATCGCGTGGAGGCAAGTCGTAGCGTTTGAGCGGACTCCCTGAGCCTGCATCCTCGTTGACGAATGCCCGTGACATATCTCCCCCAAAAATCGAGCTAGGTCACCCAGCCCAATTCCCGCCAGAACTGATATCCGCGCTTGGTGACCTGCTCGAGCTCCTTGAACAGCGCGTGATCGACCTCGGTGAAATTGAAGCACGCCTTGCCCTGCATGCGCTTCTTCAATGCAGGCGACATTCCGTCACGAACCTCGGGCCCGTAGATCGGCATCAGGTAATAGCTGACATACGCCTTTCCCATCCGCACGCCGCCGAAAGAGATCGGCCGCTTATTAGCCCCGATGGTGAAGGTGTCTAGGTAGTAGTTGTCCGGCTTGTCGTGCACCACGTTGAGCTTGGGCGCGTACTCCGCGAGGATGTTTCGCAAGCCATGGAACACAGGTACGAACTCGGCGCGCGCTGGCATTCGGCCTCCGGCGGAAGGCAAACGGGAACGCCAAACTACGGTCGCGATGTCTGCCCGGACAGCCCCGCTTGCCGTCTAGGTCGCGGCCCGGCAAAGATTTGTATTGCGCGTTTGAACTGGCCTCATTAGCTTGGTTGAGCGACACATGCAGGATTGCGCGAACACGTTCCGATTTGAATAGGGGCCTTCGCATTCGCGGGGCTCCTTTTTGTATCCCTCGGGCAATCTTCGTGGATCGTGAGAACAAACCCGCGTGAGGGTCAATCACGAGCAACTGTGGGTCGGTTTGTACGGCGCGTTCCGCTACTCCGACGACACAATTACACTTTCTAGGAGTATCGAAATGCGTACGACCGGCACTGTGAAGTGGTTCAACGACGCCAAGGGCTTTGGTTTCATCACCCCCGAAGGCGGCCAGAAGGATTGCTTCGTTCATCACTCGGCCATTCAGGGCAGCGGCTTCAAGACCCTCGCTGAAGGCGAGCGCGTCGAGTTCGACATCGTTCAAGGCGCCAAGGGTCCGGCCGCTGAGAACGTCGTAAAGCTCGGTCGCTAAACCCGTCCGTTCTTCGACTGCAGGCGAGGGTGCGCTCACGCGCACCCTCGCTTTTTTTCACACTCGCCGCCGCCGCGCCTGGCGGATCCGCTTCATCATCGTCGTCACCACGATGAGAGTGAGAACCACCCAAACGGCAATGAACTCCTCCTGCGTGTTCACCGGCCGATCGGCGATGTGAAGCCCGTAGTAGAGCCCAATCGCCACAGCGTCGAGCACGACGACGCCCACCACGAGCGTCAACAGATAACGCTTGAGCTCACGCGCCAGCGGCGACTGGTTTCCCGAGAGACGTGGATTGGTCATCGCGTGCATCCTAGCCGCTATCTTGCTGAATGGCCATCACGACCACGCGCCCAGCGTCGCGTCGCCTTCCAACCATCCTGTTCGATCTGGACGGAACGCTGATCGACTCGATCGAGCTGATCCTCAATTCGGCCCGCTACGCGTTTCAGAAGCTCGACCGCGACTGCCCCTCGGACGCAGAATGGCTCTCGGGCGTCGGCATCCCGCTGTTCACCATGTTCCGCCGATACGCCCGCGACGAAGCCGATTGCGCCGCGCTCATCGCCGCATACCGCGAATATCAGGTCATCCACCACGACCGGCTGACCCGGTGCTACGACCGGGTAACCGAGACCGTCGAGATCCTCCGCGGCCGCGGACACGACATCGGAATCGTCACCAGCAAGTCCGAATCGTTGGCCATGCGCGGCCTCGTCCACGTGGGACTGGCCCGCCACATGGATACGATTGTAGGCTGTGACTCGTCCACTAGGCATAAGCCCGACCCGGAGCCTGTTCGGATAGCGCTCCACCGGCTCGACGCCTCGCCGGAAAACGCCATATTCGTTGGCGATTCGGTACACGACGTTCTCGCAGGCAATGCAGCCGGTGTGCATACTGCTGCCGCGCTCTGGGGGGCCTTCAAACGAGCAGATCTGGAGCCCGGCGAGCCAAATGCCTGGCTGGAAAGCGTTTCGGACCTCGTGACACTATTGGATGGGTGGGTGGGTAGCTAAGTGGGTGTAGGACAGCCTTCGCGCCGTCCACATTCGCCTGCCCACCCACTCGCCGTTTAGGGCGTTCGGCAAAGCTGCGGCAGTTCAAACCTTTGGCCCCGTGGGGCTATCTCATCCAGTGAAAGGATGGAGACCCCACGATTTATGGCTGCATTGGCCATCATCGAAGCATCTTCCCCGCAATCTGGCAACGGAGATTCGGATGTCGCGCGAGCGGCAGCCGGGGACCGGGGTGCGTTCGAGAGGCTCTACCGGCGGCACGTGAATCGAGTCTTCTCCCTCTGCGCACGAATGGTCAGCGACCGCGAGCGCGCCGAGGAGTTGACGCAAGACGTCTTCGTTCGCGCGTGGGACAAGCTGCATCTCTTTCGCGGTGAGAGCTCGTTCTCGACCTGGCTGCATCGGCTCACGGTCAACGTCGTGCTCAACGCGCGAAAGAGCGAAGGACGCCAACGATCACGCTTCGAGGAGACCGACGAGGAGGCAGGTGGAATGGACGCGCTACCGGGTGTTGTGGGCATGCCGCTGCCTCCAGGCGATCTTCTCGATCTGGAAGATGCGATCACCCGTCTTCCGCCCGGTGCCCGTCGCGTCTTCGTCCTACACGACGTCGAAGGCTATAAACACGAAGAGATCGCCGACATGCTCGGCGTGACATCTGGAGCCACCAAAGCGCAGCTGCACCGCGCACGGCTCCTGTTGCGGGAGGCACTGAACCGATGACCAATCCAATGACGTGCGACCAGTTCGCCGATCAGTTGGCCGAATATCTGGAAGGCGACGTGGACGCGACGACGCGAGTCGCGATGGAGACGCACGCATCATCGTGCGCCGAGTGCGGGGCGTTGCTCGCTGACCTACGAACGCTGCAGGTCGACGCGGGCAAGCTCCCGGAGCTCACGCCGAAGCGTGATCTCTGGGCCGGCATCGCCGCGCGCATCGAGACGCCGGTCGTGGAGCTCAAGAACGATCGAACGGTGGAACGGTGGAGCGGTGGAACGAAGTCGCGAGTCAATCGCACGAGCCGCGCCTGGATCGGGCTCGCTGCCGCAGGGCTGGTTGTGGCCACCGCGACAATCACGCACCAGGTGACCAAGCGATCGATGGTTGCCACAACGCCGCCCCAGACTGTCGCGGTCCAACCAAAGCCAGACACCGCTCGTTCGACGCCTCCCGCAACTCAAGTCGCGAACGCCGATACCGTTCCACCGGTCCACCGGTCCGCCGTTCCAGCGTCCAGGCTCGCCTCGTCGAAGCCCTCGGCCGAACAGACGTACGAGGTGGAGATCGCTCGACTGCGGACGGTGCTCAACCGCCGCCGGCCGCAACTCGACTCGTCGACGGTCGCCGTGGTCGAGCACAATCTCGAGGTCATCGATGATGCGATCGCGCAGTGCAAACGGGCGTTGCAAAAGGATCCGGCGAGCCGGTTCCTCATGGAATCACTGAACGACGCGCTCGACACGAAGGTTCAGCTCCTCAGGACGGCGGCGACGTTGCCATCGACCACATGACGATACTCACATGACATCCTCTCGACTTCCTCGGCGACGCATCGCGATCTCGATCGCCGCCGCGCTCGCCCTCTACGCCATCGCATCGCCGCGCGCCGCCCATGCGCAGCGCGACCGCGTGCGCTTCGGCTCCGACTATCGCTCGAGCATCGACACCACCTTCGCGTTCGATAAGAACGGATCGATCAACGTGACGGCCGGAAGCGGCGACGTCACGATCACGGGGTGGTCGCGCGACCAGATCCATGTCCACGCTGTCAGTGAGAACAGCAACATTCGACTCGACGCATCGACGACGCGGATGACTCTCGAGCTGGCAAGTGGATCGCGCGGCAGCGATACACACTTCGAAGTGAGCGTTCCGTACGGCGTCCACGTTATGGTGCGCGCCGCGTCGGGCGACATCTCCGTGCGCGGTACGCGCGGCGAAGTCGAGGCCCACGCCCAGAGCGGCGATATCGACGTCGAGGACGTGACGACGCGTCTCGACGTCAACACGATCTCCGGTGGCATCGAAGCGCGCACCGTGACGGGCGACGTCGACATCAACACCACGAGCGGCGATGTAAAGATCACCGACCTTCGCGGCAACGCCGACGTCGGCACTGTGAGCGGGGACGTCGAGCTTCGCGGCCTCACGTCGAAGACCGTCCGCGCCAAGACGACGAGCGGCGATGTCACCTTCGACGGCCTGATCGACCCGGCTGGTCGATACGACCTCGCGACCCACTCCGGCGACGTCCGTCTTCACGTGCAGCGCGACGCGAGCGCGCAACTCACCGTGGCGACGTGGAATGGCGGATTGAACAGCGAGTTCCCGATCACGCTCAAGCCGGGCGAGCACGATATCGGCTCGCGCAACGCCAAACGCTACACCTTCACCATCGGCGGCGGCGCGGCGCGCATCAGCGCCGAGACGTTCAGCGGCGACATCACGATCTCCTCCAACGGACACGGCGCCGCCGAGCGCCGCTGACACGAACCTTTAGGATACGCTTATGACACCACGACTCCTTTCACTCGGCCTGATCGCCTGTCTTTCGATTCCGGCAGCGGCGCAGAACAGTGGCGAGTTTCGCTGGGAAAAGGCGCTGGCCGCCGGCAACGAGGTCTCGATCCACAACATCAACGGCAACATCAAGGTGACGCCGTCGACCAACGGACGCGTCAGCGTGGTCGGAATCAAGCGGGGCAACAGCCGCTACTTCGACCGCATCAAAGGCGAGGTGCAGGAGACGTCGCACGGAATCGTGGTGTGCGTCGTCGAGGAGGACGCCGATTCCTATTGCGACGACCGCGGCATTCACATGCACGGCGACCATGATTGGAACAACGTGAGAATGGATCTCGAGGTCGCGGTTCCGGCCAACCTCACCGTATCCGCCGGATCGGTGAGCGGCGACGTCGACATGACCGGAGCGAACGGCGACGTCGACGCGAGCTCCGTGAGCGGCGACATTCGGCTCACGAGCCTGCGCGCCAGCTCCGTCCGCGCGCACACGGTGAGCGGAGACGTCGACGTGCGGGTCGACGCCTTCACGGGCCGAGGCGATCTTTCGTTCAAGTCCGTAAGCGGCGACGTGACCCTCGAGGTCCCGCGCGGCTTCGACGCCGACGTCTCGATGTCCACCGTGAGCGGTGACATGAATAGCGATTTCCCCGTCACCTTGAGCAACGGACGCATGAGCCACCGCCGCATCGAAGCCCGAATCGGCAACGGCGGCCGCCATCTCGACGTCAGCACGGTGAGCGGCAGTCTGCGACTGAGAATGGCAAAGTAGGAACGAGCAACTAGAAACCAATCATCAGCAACCAGTATGAAACTCATAACATCCCTCGCGCTCATCACGACCATTGCACTGCCCGCGGCCGGGCAGGCACGTCAGGGCGACAACTTTTCCTGGTCGGGGAAAATCCCGGCAGGACGGTGGATTCGCATTCGGAATCTCAACGGCCCGATCAGCGTGAGTCAGGCAAACGGAGATAACGTCGAGGTCACGGCAACGAAGCGCTGGCGTCGCGGCGATCCATCCGTCGTCCGATTCGATGTGCAGAAGTTCGGGCCGGGCAATGAGAGCGTCGTGATCTGCGCCCTGTGGGGCGATCGCGCGTCGTGTGATGAACGGCACTACGAGACGCGCGGCGACCGCGGCATGCGCAACAACGACGTCAACGTCGAGTTCCACGTCCTCGTCCCCAAGGGTGTCAAAGTCGGCGTCAACACCATCAACGGCGCCGTCACCGTGGAGGGAGCAACCGCGGAGGTCGACGCTGCCAGCGTCAACGGCGACGTCGAAGTCGCCACGTTGGGTGGACCTGTCAACGCGTCCACGGTGAACGGCGGCGTCCGCGCCCGGGTCGGCCGCGTCGACAACGATGCAGACATGGAGTTCACCACGGTCAATGGCAGCGTGGTTGCCGAGTTCACGGGAGATTTCGGCGGCGACGTCGAGATGAGCACCGTGAACGGCGCCCTACGCACCGATTACGAGATCACTGTGAGCGGCCGGTTGGACCCCAAACACCTGCGCGCCCACATCGGCAAGCCCGGCGGCCCGCGAATCAAGTTGGCGACGGTCAATGGGAGCGTGGAGCTTCGCCGACGCTAGCCCCCGTAACCTTTGGCGGCGTTCACGCGTATGTCCTGCAGACAGGAGGGCCCGCGTGAACAACCGAATTCTTATCCCCGCCGCCGTGTTGATTGCCGCCGCGGCGTGCTCATCGCCCGGCGTCGACGACCGCGCATTTCAGTGGAGCGAACAGGTGCCGCCCGGCGCCGTCGTCCACGTGCGTGACGGCGCTGGCGACATCACCATTCGCCGTGCCACCGGCCCATCGGCGGTGATCACGGCATCTCGGCGTTGGCGCCGCGGGCGGGCGAGCGACATCCGGTTTGTCGTCAAGCAAGACGGCAAGGACTACTACGTCTGCGCCATGTGGCGCGGCAGCGGAAAGTGCGGCGCATCGGGCTACCGCGGACGCCAGACGAGCAGCTTCCTCACCATGTTCAGTCTATTCCATCACACCAGCGACAGCCGCGCGGACTTCGTAGCGGAGGTGCCGGCCAACGTCGTCGTCGACGCCGCGACGACAAATGGCTCGGTACAGGTCAACGGAGCGAACGCCGGTGTCACGGCGAAGACGGTAAATGGTACGGTCGAGGCGTCGAACGTGTCCGGCCCGCTCTCGCTGTCGACCACCAACGGCAACGTTCGCTTGAGCGCCGATTCCCTGGCCGACGCCGACGTCGTCCGACTGTCGACGACCAACGGAACGATCAGCGCCGAGCTGCCCGCCAACCTCCAGGGCAACTTCGACCTGTCGACCGTGAACGGCGTCGTGAGCAGCGACTTCCCAATCCCTCCGGCATCGAGCGGCCGCGCAAACCGCCACTTGCAGGGGCAGGTCGGCTCGCTACCGCGCTTGGTGAAAATGCGGACAATCAACGGCACGGTGTCCCTCACCAGCCGCGCAGCACCGGCCACCCACTAGCAGCCTCCGCCGCTGGCACTGGTCTGTTCGCTCGGGGTATTATTCCTAACAACGCTCTCTAACGGAGTTTGAGCTCGCCATGGGCTTCTCTTACGCACCAGCAGTACAAGTCAGATCGGGTACCGACCGCGCGGCGCTCGTACGTCGCACGTACGGGCTGGTGTTCCTCAGCGTCATCACCACCATCCTCGGGTCGGCCTTCGCGTTCAGCCAGCCGGCCGTCATGGATGCGTCGGCGCAGCACCCGTTCATCATGATGATTGCCCTGTTCGCGCCGCTGATCATGGCGCAACGGGCCGCGCGCGACTTTCCCAAGAATTTGATCCTCACGTTCCTGTTCACGTTCATCGAAGGGATCTTCATTGCACCCTTCCTGTTCGTAGCCGAGCGAAGCGCGCCCGGGGTGGTGAGCCAGGCCGCCATCTTGACCTTCACGGCGTTCGGCGCGTTGTCGCTCTATGCACTCGTCAGCCGCCGCGACTTCAGCGCATGGGGAAGCTTCCTCATGGTCGGCTTGGTCGTGTTGTTCGTCGCCATGTTGATCAACGCGTTCGTCGGCAGCGCCGCGGGCGGACTGTGGCTCTCGGTCATCGGCGTAATGATCTTCTCTGGACTGCTGGTGTTCGACACCTGGCGCCTGCTGCGGTCGGGCATGTACGGCCCCAACGATTACGTGATGACAGCGGTCGCGATCTATCTCGACCTGCTCAACATGTTCCTGTTCATTCTCAGCCTGCTGGGCGGCCGCCGCCGGAGCTGATTGTCGCAACGCATCGGAGCCATATTCGCCCACCCCGACGACGAGACGTTTTGCGTTGGGGCAACGGTCGCCAAGTACGCCGACGCGGGAATCAAGACCGATCTCTATTGTGCAACTGATGGCGACGCCGGAAAGAATTCCGGCGTCGCCGTTTCGTCTCGCGAAGAGTTGGCGACGATTCGCCGCGAAGAGGCTCGCGCGGCGGCGCGCACACTTGGCATCGCGTCCGTCGAGTTCGCCGGCTACGGCGACGGCGCGCTGCAGCAGCTCGATCCGGCCGAGCTCACTCGGTCCATCGTCGCGTTCATTCGACGGCACCGGCCGGCGATCATCCTGACGTTCGGACCAGAAGGCGCGCCCACGGGCCACCGCGATCACCAAGCCCTCTCACGCGCCGCCACCGCCGCGTTTTTTCTGGCGGAGCTCCGCACCGCATTTCCGGACCAGCTCGAGCAAGGACTCCGCCCACACAAAGCCGCTCGGCTCTTCTACCACGCTTGGCGATTTCCCCACAAGAATCCATCGCTCAAGCTCGAGAGCATTCCGTTCACCGCCGAGATCGACGTGAGGACGCATCGTCAACGAAAGCTCGATGCGTTCATGGCGCACGAGACGCAGCGCTACGCGTACGACCTCTTCGTCACCGACGTGTTGCTCGATTCGGAGTTCTTCGCCTTGGCCGCCGGTACGCCGCAGCCGCGCCCCATGATCGACGATCTGTTCGATGGCCTCTAACCCGAAACCACCTTCTCGATCCGCTCGGCCAGTTGCAGGTCCGACTGCGTGATCCCGCCGGCGTCGTGCGTGGAGAGGACGATCGTGATCTTGGTGTACCGAACGTCGATGTCCGGATGATGATTCATCTCGTCGGCCGTCTTCGCGACACGATTGATGAACGCGATCCCGTCGGTGAATCGCTCGAAGGCAAAAGTCTTCGTCAGCACGTCGCCGCGGCGAGACCACCCGGGCAGCCCGGCGAGGGCGCGCTGAATCTCGAGGTCCGACAATTTCTGTCGCATACGTTCCGAGGTTACGAGTCCGTGCCACCGACAGAGACATTCTACCATGCTTCGACCACACGAGCCATTGTGCGACCGTTTCAGCTGACGATCTCCAGATGGGCCATCTCGCTGCTGTTCGCCGTCCCGGCGGCCACGACCGCGGCGCGCGCGCAAACCGCCGATTCCATCTCGATCCCACCCAACTACTGGCGCCACTTCGGCTACGGATTCACCACGAGCATTCTGCTGCATGAAGCTGGGCACATTCTGGCAGCCGTCGCCTTGGGTGGAAACCCGACCTTCGGGTTCGACAAGCTGCGGCCCACGATCTTCTCCGGCATCGATTCGCACGCCGAGCCGCACAAACAATTCTTGTTCTCGGCGGCCGGCCTCACCGTGCAGTCGTTGATCGACGAAGGAATCCTCGACATCCCGCACTCACGCGGCGGCTCGTTCGAGCGCGGCATGCTCGGCGGAGGCCTTGGGACCACCCTGTTCTATTTGACGATCGGACGAAAGGGCTCCGTGAGTGACGTCGACTTCATGGCCAGAACGCACGCGCTCACCGCAACCCAGATCACGCTGATCTTCGGCAGCATCGCCGCAATGCACACGATCCGCATTGCGCGCGATCCGCACTACGCCAACTTCTTCGCACGGCCCCGCGCCGACGGCGGAATGGACGTCGGACTGGACTTCAGCGTTCCGTAATTCGAATCGGCGGCCCGTAGATCGTCCCGTCGGCGAGCCGCGCGATCGTGCGAAGACCGGCAATCGCCGCGACGCTGTCCGGCGGAACGCAGTCGGGGCTGAAGGTGTCGAATGCGACAACGACCGCGTGCCGACTCGCCAGCGTGTCGCCGAAGGTGCGCAACAACGATACGTCTCGCGTGTCAGGCAACAACCATGCGGGTTTGTGGGCGTGGAAGTAGATCGCCGCCGGCCAATTCGAGTACACCGGCGTAGACGCACCCTGCGTTCGCACCCATCGCAGCAGCTCGGACCCTCGCCAGTCCTCGCCGGCGAAGTCCGATCCGTACGTCGTGGCCCACGATACGTCGTCGTACACAGCCAGCGATGACATCGTGAGCCATGTGGCAAGCAAGACGGCCAAGCCGCCGCGCAGAAGAAGCCCCCATCCGCGCCACGCCTTACCGACGGCGACCGCCACGCCGATCATCGCCAACAAGATGAACGGCGAGAGGATGCGGTCGTCGAACGGAATGCCCGCGTCTGCCGTGAGACGCGACACGAGAAGCACGGCAAGGTAGCAACTGGCCAGGAGTGCGGACGCGGCGAGCGCGCGCCGGGCGTCGTCGCGGACGTCGAACGCCTTTCGCGTCGCCACGGACACCAAGATCCCGATCAACAGCGCGGCGGCCACGGCGAGCCACAGCTCGATCGGCGTCGGCGGATCGGTTGTTGGAATCAACCAGGCGGCGATGGTCTTGGCGCCTTGAACGAGCGCGCCTCCGAGGTTGCCGTAGATGCCGAACTGACGAATGCCTGACTCGCCGCTCGTCACGCGTGTGTGAATGACCCACGCTCCCTGGAGGACGAGCGCTGGAAGTCCGGCGAAGAAAGCTCGCGTGAGGCGGCGTCGAATCGACCCTGGCTCGATGAGCTGCCAAAGCACGACGGCCCCGACCGCCGCCACGCCGGCGTACCGAACGAGCGCCGCTGTCGCGGCTGCCAATCCAACGGCGAGCGGATGCCACCGTCTCGTCATCCCGAGTAGCGTGACGGTGAGAGTGCACAAGAACAGCGGCTCGCTCAGAACGGATAGGTGCACGAGCACGATCGGACGCGCATCCATCAAGGCAACAGCGAGCAGAATCGCGGCGAGAATACCGACAGTCATGCCGACCATGTACGTCATGATCGCGACAGTTGAAGCAAAAGCCAGCGCTTCCACGGCGCGAGCTCCTTGCCTTGGAGACATCCCGACTTTCACGGTTGCCGCGATCGCGATCGGGAAACCCGGCGGAAAGTGGGACAATGGAGACGTCGGATCGGCGACGGTCCAATCCGATATCGGAACATCGAGCCCCGTTCCGCGAGCCAGCGATTCGGCGGCGCCGAGGTAGGAAGCCGAGTCGGGGTCGAGGCCGGGACCCGGCGCCTGAGTGCCGAACACAACTTCCGCCGCAGCGAGAGTACCTGCGAGCAGCGCGGCGAGAAGCTTGCGTCTTCGGTCTATATTCGGTATGGTGCGCTCCGCGTTTTTTCCCCGCTCGGTGGCCGATGGCAGCAAACGCAGTGAACGCAGCAAACGCAAAGCATGGAAAGAACGCAGCCGGGGTCCAGCAGGCCGCGTTGTTCGACGCGAGTGTCCTTGGACGTCCGCTCCCGGTCGTCGGTGAGCAGAAGGACATTCGCTACTACGGCACGGTCGCGCGCAGTGTATTGAATGGACCCGAGACGACGGGCATGGGCTTTTGGTCCGTCAACCCGTATGTCGGATGCGCCTTTGGTTGTGCGTACTGTTACGCGCGATACACGCATCGCTGGGTTCTCGATCGGGCGGCGACGACGAATCCGGAACACGAAGACATGCAGGCGGCGCGCGACAATCTGTCACCGTGGCTCGCGTTCGAGCGCCGCATCTTCGTGAAGCAAAACGCCGCCGAGGTTTTGCGCAACGTGCTTCGCCACGGATCGGAGAGGCACAAGTCGCTACTCAACGGGGACACGATCGTGATCGGCACGGCCACGGATCCGTTTCAGCCTGCCGAGCGTCGATTCCGAATCACGCGCTCGGTGCTCGAGGTGTTGGCGGAGCATCCGGGGCTGTCGATCTGCATCATCACGAAGAGTCCGCTCATCACGCGCGACATCGATTTGCTCAAGCGGATCAATCGGCATTCATCGCTGTCGATTCATCTCTCGCTCATCTCCACCGATCGCGAGCTGGCGCGCAAGCTCGAACCCCGCGCCCCGACGCCGGAAGCGCGGCTGCGCGCACTCGCTCGACTCCGCGAGAACGATCTCGAGACGGGGATCAACGTGATGCCGGTGCTACCGGCGATCACCGATCATCCAGAGGCTCTCGAGCGTTTGGTGAAGGCGGTCGCCGAGCGCGGCGCGTCGTACGTCAACGCATGCGCACTCCGGTTGCGGTCGTCGGCGCGCGCGCGATACCTGCCGTTCATCGAACAGGAATTTCCCCAGTTCGCCAAGCGCTACCGGGCAACGTACGCGTTCGATCACAAGGTGAGCGCGGCTTACAGCGACGGACTCAAGACAACGATGCGTTCGCTGTGCGAGAAGTACGGTGTGGTGTACGGGTCCTACCGTGGCGCGCCCGATGGGCAGGCTGAGATCGTCGAGGAGCGATTCGCTGGATCGGAGCAGTTGCAGCTCGAT
Organism: Gemmatimonadaceae bacterium; assembly: GCA_036392315.1. Taxonomy (GTDB): domain Bacteria; phylum Gemmatimonadota; class Gemmatimonadetes; order Gemmatimonadales; family Gemmatimonadaceae; genus JAQBQB01. The sequence goes on along the minus strand of DASVYG010000332.1, from coordinate 6,634 downwards.
ATATAGAAGCACATCCACATCACATTTCTGACTGATGGCCTCAGAAGGGCCATTTTTTGTGGACTCCTTCTTGCTTTCGGTTTCTGTTCGGTATAGCTTGATCCCCCGCTCTTTTTCCGGCCGCGACTCAATCCGCTTGGTTCGAGATGTCCAGACCCTCCATCGCCTCGCTGCGTGCACTGATCGAGCAGCGCTTCCCGGATGCCACTCCGCTCACCGGCGGGTCGCAGACCACGGAGCAGGTGGCGACCGGCATTGGCGCACTCGACCGCGTGCTTCCCAACGGCGGATTGCCGCGCGGACGACTCTCGGTGTGGGCGCCGCAGGGCGGAGCGACAGCCATCCTCCGCGCCTCCTGCCACTCCGTCGTCGCCAACGGCGAACGCTCGGCGTGGATCGACGGCGACAACGTCGTGGCCGGCGCGTTCTGGTCCGACGATCACGGCCTCTATCTCATCCGGCCCAAGTCGCGCATTCACGCGTTGCGCGCCGCGGAGGAGCTGCTCCGTTCCGGCGGGTTTTCACTTCTCGTATTAGCGGGTGCTGAACCACAAGGCACCGAGACCGTGCGGCTCACGCGCGCGGCGCGTGAAGGCGGAGCGGCGTTGGTCTCGATCGGGTCGGCGGCTTCGATGGCGAGCCTGCGACTCACGTCGCGATTGCTGCACTACAGTTGGCACCGCTCGCCGTTCGGTGATCCGGCCGAAGCGCAGAACGTGACGATCCGTGTGGACGCGCGCGCCGTTGGGTGGAACGCGCACGTCCAATTTCCAATTCCGGTGACGCATCATGAGTTACGTCTGTCTCTGGAGTCCGAGCTGGCCGACCGGCGCGGACTTCCCCGCTGATCTCGTCGCCAGCTTGCTCCTCCACGCGCCGCGCGTGGCTGTCGGCGAACGCAACCTCGTCTGGGGCGACGCGCGCGGCCTGCACGGCGGCCAACTCGCCGAACACATGTTGCGCGTCGCCGGCGACTACGGGTACGAGGACGCGCACGCCGGCGTGGCGATGACGCCCGTCGCCGCCGAAGTCGCCGCGACGCAGAGCACGACGCAGCTCGTCGTCGTCAAGCTCGGGCAGGACCGGCAGTTCATCGCGCCCTACGCACTCCACGTGCTTTCCCCGTCCGACGAGCTCGCGGCGCTACTCACAGGGCTCGGCATCGAGACGTGCGGCGCCCTCGCGAACCTGGACGCGGAAGCCATCGAAGTGCGACTCGGGCTGGACGGCGTGCGTCTCTGGCAGCGTGCCCGCGCCGATGATGAGCGTTGGTTGTTCAAACTTCCTTTACGGTCGTTGCCGAGTGCGTCGGTCGAGTGGGTGGAATACGGTCTCAAGGATCCCGAGCGGTTGTTGTTCGTCATCAACTCGCTCGCCGGCACCGTGTGCACGTCGCTCGTCGAGCGGGGCGAGCGCGCGCGCGAGATGGCTCTCGTCTTCTCACTCGGCAACCGCACGCAGCGGACGCACGTCATCCGTTCGTCGCGGCCGAGCGCCGAGCAGAAGCGTTGGATGCGTCTCGTGCGCGAGGCGTTGGATACGATCACGCTGCCCGATGCCGTGATGGGTGTGACGTTGCGCGTCGAGTCGGTCACGGGCAACGGTGGCGCACAGGGCGATCTGTTCGATCGCGGATTCGCCAGCGCGCCGGCGGTCGAAGACGCCGTCATTCAGCTCACCGACGATCAGGGCGACGTGGTGGTGGTGCCGGAGAACTCCGAGCATCCGTTACTCGAGCAGCGGACCAAGTGGCTGGCGCGAACGTCTCGTGTGCCGCGTCCGACGATCCGCGACCCGGAGCCCGCGTTGACACTTCAGCTCCTTCCGTCGCCCAAGGTCGTCACCGTCGACACCGAGTCGCGACGCGACCATGAAGTGCCGGTACGCTATCTCGACGGCAACGAGTGGCACGACATCGTCGAGGCGGCCGGGCCGGACCGTGTGTCCGGCGGACACTGGAGCAGCGCGTACGCGCGCGAGTATTTCCGCTGCGTGCGCGAGGACGGAATGATGGTGTGGTTGTTCCGCGGGTCGCAGCAGCAGACGAAGGATTGGTTTCTTCACGGCTGGTGGGACTGACGCGAGGTGTACGTCGAGCTCCGCGCGCATACCTGCTTTTCCTTCTCCGACGGCGCCGTGTCGGCGGAGGCGCTGGCGAAGCATGCGCGTGAGCGCGGCTACACACATTTAGGAATTACTGATACCGCGGATCTGGGTGGCATGGCGCGCTTCGCCACGGAAGCGATGTCGCCGCTCAAGGATCCGCTCTGCCCGAACGCCGAGCGGCACAGCGACGAGTACTGTCGTACGTGTCAGTATCCGGTGCAGCCGATCGCCGGCGCGGAGCTCAACGTCGACGGACGCCCGGCTGCGTTTCTAGCGCGCGACGCGGATGGCTACCGAAACCTCGCCACGCTCGTGACGCTCGCACGCGTCGGCCAATGGCAGGAGTGGGACAAGAAGGTCCAAGGCAAGCGGCGCGGCCGACCCAAGATCACGTGGGCGCACGTCACCCAGCACTCGGCGGGATTGCACGCGCTGACCGGGCCTGCGTCGGGCGAGCTCGCGACGCTCATTCGCGCCGGCAAAGAGAGCGAGGCGAAGCGCTGCCTCGGCCGCTGGCGGGAGATCTTCGCGCCAGGCACTCTATCTATAGAAGTGCAGCTCCACCACACGGGCGGCCACGAGTCGGTGCTGGCGGCCGAATTGATCCGTCTCGCCGAGGAGAGCGGCGTGCCGTGGGTCGCGACGCAGGATCCGCGGTACGTGGACGAGCGCGGCCGGCTCGTCCACGACATGCTGACCGCGTTGCGCTATGACCTCACGATCGAGGTCGCCGCCGAGCGTGGGCTGCTGCATCCGAACGGCGAGTGGAGTTTGCTGTCGCCGGCGGAGATGGCGCAACGGTGGAAAGGGCGTGAGGAAGGGCTTCGTGAAAGCGTACGCATCGCCGACGAGTGCACCGGCTTCCTGCTCGATTGGATGCGTCCTCCCTTGCCCGACTTTCGCAAAGCGAAGCTCGGCGTGGGTCTGCGCGATTCGGACGACAACCACGCGTTGCGCGTGTGGACGGAAGAGGGCATGCGCACACGATGGGGCGAGCCGACGCACGAGCAGCGCGTGCAGATCGACCACGAGCTCGAGCTCATCGCGCGATTGGGCTTCGCCGGATTCTTTCTCGTCATGGCCGATGCGGTGCGCTACGCAAAGAACAAAGGCATTCTCTGCCAAGGCCGTGGCAGCGCCGCGAACTCGGCGGTCGCGTTCTGTTTGGGGATCACCGCGGTCGACCCGGTGAAGCACGGGTTGTTGTTCGAGCGCTTTCTATCTGATGCACGAGTCAACGGGCGGTCTGAGCCGCCGGACATCGACGTCGACTTCGAGCACAACCGGCGCGAGGAAGTGCTCGACTACATGTATGACAATTACGACCGCGCGCACGCGGCGATCACCGGAGTAACGCAATGCTTTCATGCGCCGACCGCCGTGCAGGACGCCATGCGCGCGCTCGGCTTTCCGGTCACCGAAGCGTTAGAGATCTCGAAACGCGTGCATGGCAACGAGCCCGGCGACTGCATCGACGCCGTGCGCGAGGTGGCCGAGTCGCGGTGCGTGGACTTGAACAACGCGCGGGGGCGGGCGTTGTTGACGGCACTGCCGGGGTTCGATGGGCTGGCACGACTACGCTCGACACATGTGGGCGGCTTCGTGTTGTCGGGCGAGCCGCTGGGGAGTTATCTGCCGGTGGAGCAGACGACGATGGGTCGCACGATCATCCAGTACGACAAGGACGACTTGGACATGATCGGCGTGCCGAAGTTCGACTTCTTGGGCTTGGGCGCACTGGCGATGGTGCGGATCGCGTTCGACGTCATCGAGAAGCGGACGGGCAAGCGTCCCGAGATGTACGATGTGGACGACTGCGATCCCAAGGCGTATGACTTGATTCAGCGCGGCGAGACGATCGGCATGTTCCAGATCGAGAGTCGCGCGCAGATCAATTCTATTCTGCACACGAAGCCCGACCATTTGTACGACATCGTCGTGCAGGTCGCGTTGATCCGGCCGGGGCCGATTCAGGCCAGCTTCGTGCATCCGTACACGCAACGCCGGTTGGGACTGGAGCCGGTAGTGTACGCGCATCCCGCGCTCGAGGACGTGCTGCGTCGCACGCAGGGCATTCCGATCTTCCAGGAGCAGGCGATGGCGATCGCGATGCGCCTCGGCGGCTACTCGGCGACGAAGGCCGATCTGTTGCGTCGCACGATGGGGAACATTCGGAAGAAAGGGCGACTCGAGGCGGCGCTGAAGGACTTGAAGTCGGCCATGCTCGCTCGCGCGGCGGCGGGCGAGATCGATGGATTGGACGACGCGACGGTGACGAAGATCTGCGACGATCTCGTGAGTTTCGCGAACTATGGATTTCCCGAATCGCATGCGTGGAGCTTCGCGCTGATCGCGTATGTGACGGCGTACCTCAAGGCGCATCATCCGACGGAGTTTTCGATCGGGTTGCTGAACGCGCAGCCGATGGGGTTTTATCCGGTGTCGACGCTCGTGCACGACGCCAAGCGGCACGGTGTCGACGTGCGGCCGCCGTGTCTCAAGACGGGAGATTGGGAATGCACGGCGGAGGAGACGGACGATCCGATGCGGCCGGCGATGCGGATTGGTTGGCGCTTCGTGCGCGGCATCAGCGACAAGTTGATCGACCGGTTGCGGGAGGCGAAGGAGCGTGCGCCGTTCACGTCCATTGCGGATGTCGTCGAGCGCGGCAAGCTCACGCGCGCCGACGTGCTGGCATTCGCGCAGGCCGACGCGTTTGCGGCCTGGGCCCCGGATCGGCGTCACGCGGCGTGGGAAGCGCTGCGCGCCAGCGGCGACGTCTTGCCGCTCGCGCCGGCCAAGGTGTCGTCGCACGATCCAGCCCCGATCACGCGAGATCAATTAGTGTTTTTGGATTACCATGCCGTGGGCATGAGCATTTACGGTCATCCGATGGAGTCGATCCGCGAGCACTTGGCGCGCGGCGGCGCGATCGACAGCCGGCAGCTCGAGCGGATGCCGAACCGGCGGACCGTGACGGTGGGCGGATTGGTGACGGTGCGCCAGCGTCCGGCGACGGCGGGCGGAACGATCTTTCTTCTCCTGGAAGACGAGCATGGCTATGTGAACGTCGTCGTGCCGCAGCCGCTGGTGGCGCCGAACGAGGAAGTGGTGAAGCGCGCGCCGTTCGTGCTGGTGCAGGGTCGGGTGGAGAATGATGGAGCGGCGATCTCGGTGGTGGGACGCCGATTCAAGGAGCTCGAGGTCGGAGCGTTGACGCATCGGGCGCATGAGTTCCGGTAATGATGCGCGGGCGGAAATGGTCCGGTGTCGCCGGCCATTTGGCGAACATTGCATTCATGCGTCCGCTGATCCCGATGTCGCATCTGACCGATGCGCCGAATCCCGAGCGGCAGTTCCGTCTCATGGAAATTGTTCGTCGCAAGCTTCGTGAGGGACGATATAGCCGGCGAACCGAGGAGGCGTACGTCCATTGGATTCGCCGGTACATCGTACACAGCGGCCGGCGACATCCGCGCGATCTTGGAGAAGCCGAGGTCCAACGATTCCTGTCGGCGCTCGCGGTTGACGAGGGGGTAGCGGCCTCGACGCAGAATCAGGCGCTTGCTGCCCTCACATTCCTTTACGATCGCGTGCTGGAGCGGCCGCTCACACGGATTGAGGGCATTGCGCCGGCACGCCGGTCGCGTCACGTCCCGGTCGTGTTGAGTCCAGCCGAGGTGAGAGGGATTCTCTCCACACTCGATGAACCGATTCGCCTTTGCGCGGCCTTGATGTATGGCAGCGGTCTGCGGCTGCGTGAATGCCTCACTCTTCGGGTCAAGGACGTGGACTTCGATAGGCACGAGATCGTGATCCGCGACGGCAAGGGAGGGAAGGATCGGCGAACGCCGCTTGCCGATCGGTGCATTGCGCCGCTCAAGCGACTCCTGGAGAGGGAGCATGAGCGGGCGCGCCAAGATGAACGACTCGCCGTCCGCACGACGGAGCTCCCGTCATCGCTCGCGCGCAAGTATCCGAACGTGGAGACCGAGTACCGCTGGCGCTATATCTTCGCGGCGACACGCACATTCAGAGACTCCGCCGGGATCCGTCGCAGGCATCATTTTCATGAAAGTGCGGTCCAGCGCGCATTCAAGAATGCTGTGCTCGCGGCAGGTGTCACGAAACGGGCGACGTGCCACTCCCTCCGTCACTCTTTCGCGACTCATCTTCTCGAATCCGGCGCGGACATTCGGACGGTCCAGGAACTCTTGGGCCACAAGGATTTGCGCACCACAATGATCTACACGCACGTACTCAATCGTGGTGGATTGGGCGTTCGCAGCCCAGCGGACGCGCTCTAAGGGTCTCCAGGCGGCGCTCACGGGTTTGTCGTCGGATTTCGCGTGTTACGCTGCGAGCCCTCGCAGCGTAACACCCGACCTTGTTCCGCAGTCGGATCCTAACGTCATACCCGGAAGCTATTTAGATTGTTTGATTAACGGTTACGCCGATGCAACATTGCCTGGGCTTGCAGCATTCCATGCAACTATGCAGCGTAACATGACCACCTAATTGGCGTTAG
>DASVYG010000331.1:0-2301 GCA_036392315.1 Gemmatimonadaceae bacterium | reverse complement strand
CAGTTTCCGTTGACGCGCCAACTCTCGGCCGACATGATGCGCGAAGCCGAGGTGATCGCGGGGAAACTCGGCGTCACCTTTCGCGTCGGGATCGACAAGCGGATCGCCGGCGCGGAGAAGGTTGGCGCGCACAAGACGTCGATGCTGCAAGACGTTGAAGCGGGGCGGCCGCCCGAGATCGAGGCCCTGATCGGCGCCGTCGTCGAGCTCGGGCGGCTCACCGACACGCCTACCCCGCGCATCGACGCGGTGTACGCGTGCGTGAGCTTGCTCGCCAAGACAATCCTCGACCATCCGCGGTGATGCGCGCGGTCCGGGCTGATGGGCAGAGGGCGACAGATCCGTGACACCGCCCTCAGTCATCGCTGACTGCTACCCGGCTCGTGGAAGCGAACAGTTGTAAGTGAACTTCCGCTGTAGTGCTCAACGGGATTCGCTCGTGACGCGTGCGGGGGTTAATTTGCTCCCGACAATCATCGAGACTCCACGGCAATGACCGACACGGCTTCCACGATTGCGGAAGTACTAAAGGCGGGCGCGGATGACGCCCCGGCGCTGAACGCGCCGGGTGGCGTTCCGCTGTCCTATCGCGCATTGCGCGCGCTCACGGCGAAGATCGCGTCGGATCTGGCCGGGCACGGCATCGGTCCCAACGATCGCGTTGCCATTGTGCTGGACAACGGGCCGGAGATGGCCGCGGCGTTTCTGAGCATCGCGAGCGCCGCGACCGCGGCCCCGCTGAACCCGACCTACCGCGCCGAAGAATTCGAGTTCTATCTCACGGACCTGCGCGCCAAACTCCTCGTCGTCGCCAACGGCAAGGACTCTCCGGCCGTTCAGGTCGCCGACAAGCTCGGCGTTCCGATCGCGCGTCTCGTCGCGCATCCCGATCGCGGCGCCGGAAGCTTCGATCTCGATTTCCCGAGCGGCGCGGCGATGGATGCGTCGCGGCCTGTCACGCCCTCGACGCCGGACGACATCGCGCTCGTGCTGCACACGTCCGGCACGACGTCGCGACCCAAGATCGTACCGCTGTCGCACCGGAATATCTGCGCGTCGGCGGCGAACATTCGTCGCACGCTCGCGCTCACGGCGAAGGATCGCGGCTTGGTGATCATGCCGCTCTTCCACATTCACGGGTTGATCGCCGCGCTCACCGCGCCGCTGTCCGCGGGCGGCGAAGTCTCGTGCTCGCCAGGCTTCAACGCGCTCAAGTTCTTTGGCTGGCTCGCTGAGGTGCACCCGACGTGGTATACGGGCGTGCCGACTATGCATCAGGCCATTCTCATGCGCGCCGCGAACAATCCCGACGCGGTCGCCGGACATCGGTTGCGTTTCATTCGCTCGTCGTCGTCGGCGCTTCCGCCCACGGTGATCGCCGAAATGGAGCGGGTGTTCGGCGTGCCCGTCGTCGAGGCATACGGAATGACCGAGGCCGCGCACCAGATGGCGAGCAACCCGTTGCCGCCGGGGCCGCGTAAACCCGGAACGGTCGGCCCGTCGGGCGGCCCGGAGATCCGCATCGTCGACACGAACGGCAAGACCGTGCCGCGCGGTGCGACTGGCGAGATCGTCATCAAAGGGCCCAACGTGATGCGCGAGTACGAGAACAATCCCAAAGCCAACGCCGACGCGTTCTACGACGGCTGGTTTCGCACGGGTGATCAAGGCGTGATGGACGACGACGGGTACGTCGCAATCACCGGAAGGCTGAAGGAGATCATCAATCGCGGCGGCGAGAAGATCTCGCCGCGCGAAGTCGACGAGATCATCATGGAGCATCCGGCGGTCCACCAGTGCGTCACCTTCGCGATGCCGCACGACATGCTCGGCGAAGACGTGGCGGCCGCCATCGTGCTTCGACAAGGTGCGCAGGCGAGTGACCGCGAGCTCCGCGACTTTGCCGCGACTCGGCTCGCCGCCTTCAAGGTTCCGCGTAAGATCCTCATCCTCACCGAGATTCCCGTGGGTGCCACGGGCAAGCTGCAGCGCATCGGACTCGCGCAAAAGTTGGGGCTCGCATGACATCGACGACATCGACGACATCGACGCTCGAGACAACCACCGCGCGCATACCGGCGCCGCTCGATCCGCCCGAGCGATTGCTCATGGGACCGGGCCCGAGCAATCCGGATCCGCGCGTGCTCGCGGCGATGGGCCTGAACCCGATCGGCCATCTCGATCCGTATTTCGTCGAGACGATGAATCAGACGATGGAGGCGCTCCGCGCCGTGTTTCGGACGCGCAATCATCACACGGTTCCGATTTCCGCCACCGGCTCGGCGGGATTGGAAACGATCA
>DASVYG010000330.1:0-8258 GCA_036392315.1 Gemmatimonadaceae bacterium | reverse complement strand
GTTGCCGGACGCGGCACCCAACACCCCGAACGCCATGGCCAGCCGATGATCTCCATGCGTGACAACGCGTCCCCGGAGGGGCTTCGTGGCGCCCTGGATCCTCATTCCGTCAGGCAACTCGTCGGCCGTCGCGCCGATGGCGCGCAGGTTGGCCACCGTGGCGGCGATTCGGTCGCTCTCCTTGACCCGCAGCTCACTCGCGCCGGTGATCAGCGTCTCGCCTTCCGCGCGTGTGGCGAGACACGCCAATAACGGCAACTCGTCGACCATGGACGGCACGTCACGCTCGGCGACCGGCTCGCCGCGGAGCGCCCCGGGTGCGACCACGAGGTCCGCGACCCACTCCCCGCCCTCGAGGCGGCGTTCCTCTTCGAGAATCGTCACTCCCATGCGGCGCAACTGCTCGATGAAGCCGATCCGCGTGGCATTGACGCACACACGCTCGAGGCGGATTTCGCCATCATCCGCGATCGCGGCCAGCGCAGCGAAGAACGCGGCGGACGACGGATCGCCCGGCACCGCGGTGTCGAGTGCGCGGATGGACGATCCGGGGTGGATCGTCACGCGGTCGTCTCCGATGTGGACCGACGCGCCGCGCGCCTCGAGCATTCGCTCCGTATGATCGCGTGTCTTGTTGGCCTCGATGACCGTTGCGCGCACGCCGGCGACGAGCCCGGCGAGTAAAATGGCGCTCTTCACCTGTGCACTCGCGACCTCGCTGTTCCACTCGATGTCGTGCAGTGCCCCGCCGTGAATGGTCATGGGCAACCCGCCATGCGCCGGCAACTCGAATCGCGCGCCCATCGCTTCGAGTGGACGAGCGACGCGTCCCATTGGGCGGCGGCTCAAGCTTGCGTCACCGACGAACGTCGCTCGAATCGGCGACGCCGCGACTACGCCCGCCATGAGACGCGTCGTGGTTCCGCTGTTTCCGCAGTCGAGGTCGCGGCGCGGTTGTGCGATGCTATGCAACCCGCGCCCGCAAATCACGAAGTCGCTCGACAACTCGGGGATCTCGGCGCCCAGCGCTCGGAGGACGCCCGCGGTGGAATGCACGTCGGCGGACTGCAGGATGCTCGTCACGCGCGACTCGCCCTCCGACAGCGCGCTGAAGATCAGCGCCCGGTGCGAGATCGATTTGTCGCCGGGCACGCGCAGTGTTCCAGAAACCTTCATCGCAGCCACGATTCGAGAGTCGTCGCCAGATCGGTCTTCTCGTCGCGGTATTTCACGATGACGGGAGCCTGGAGACCGAGCTGCTGCTCGGCGCCCCAGCCGCTCTTGATCGCTCGCGTTCCCGGAACGACCACCGCCGCTTCAGGAATCTCTAATGGCGAGTCACCGCTGGCCTTGTAGACGGTCTCGTGGACGAGGTCGAACACCGGTGTGCCCCTCGTGAGCACCACACCGGCCGCCAGAACGGCTCGCGTCCGCACGATCGTGCCTTCGTAGACGCCGCAGTTTCCACCCACCAGCACGTCGTCTTCGATCACGACCGGCGCGGCGTTCACCGGTTCCAGCACGCCGCCGATCTGCGCCGCCGCACTGATGTGTACCCGCTTGCCGATCTGCGCGCACGACCCTACCAGCGCGTGCGAATCGACCATGGTGCCGCCGTCGATGTACGCGCCGACGTTGACATACATGGGCGGCATGCACACGACGCCCGGTGCCACGTACGCGCCGCGCCGGATCGACGAGCCGCCCGGAACGACGCGCACGTTGTCCTCGACGCGCATCTGTCTCGTCGGATAGGTGTGTTTGTCGACGAACGACAACGTGCCGTGCATCTCCACCAAGTGCCCGACGCGGAAGCCAAGGAGAATTCCCCGCTTGACCCACGGCACGGCGCGCCAGCTTCCATCGGTCGCGCGCTCGGCAGCGCGAATCTCCCCGCGCTCCAGTGCGTCGAGCAGCTCCGCCACGAGCGCCTCTGTCCCGCTGGAGAGCGGCGTGTCAGCCGGCGTCGACGCGCATTGCTCGATGCGCTCGGCGAGATCTCGCGCCGTCACGACAGCGCGCCGGCGGTTTTGAGAGCCGAGCGCACCGCGGGCTCGTGCGCGTCGCTCATCGGCACGAGAGGCAACCGGAGCACGTTCTTGATGCGTCCCATCATGGCCAGTGCCGCCTTGGCCGGAATCGGATTCGACTCGACGAACGCCGCCCGCATCCAAGGCAAGAGGCGGAAATGAATTTCGCGTGCCGCCGCCATGTCGCCCGCGTGCATGCGGTTGCAGAGCTGCGCCATCAGCTTGGGCGTGACGTTCGAGACGACCGAGACGATTCCGTCGCCGCCGAGCGCCATCACGGGAAGCGTGATCTCGTCGTCGCCGGACAATACCGAGAACTGCGGGTCACGACCGCGCAGGATGTCGGCGATCTGCGAGAGCTGTCCCGACGCTTCTTTCGCCGCAGCGATTCTCGGAATCCGGGACATTTCCAACGTCGTCTTCGCCTCGATGTTGCTCCCGGTGCGGCCGGGCACGTTGTACACGACGATGGGCAGGTCCGTTGCTTCGCTGATCGCACGGTAGTGCGCCACGATGCCGCGTTGCGGCGGTTTGTTGTACATGGGCGACGTGTGCAGCAAGTGCGTGGCGCCAGCGGCGCGCATCTCCTTCGAGAGCGCGATCGCTTTCGCGGTATCGTTGCTCCCGGCGCCGGCGACGATCGGCACGCGACCGCGAGCTTGTTGAACAACGACTTCGACCACGTGGCGATGCTCCTCGATCGTCATCGTCGCCGCTTCGCCCGTGCTGCCGCATGGGACGAGGAAGTGAATTCCTTCCTCGATCTGCCAATCGACCAGCTCACGCAACGCGACGTCGTCGATCGAAGAGTCGTTGTTGAACGGCGTGACGATTGCCGTTCCGCAGCCCGTGAGTCGTTGCGCTGTCATTGCTTGTTGCCGGCTGGAGTGGCGAGCACGTCCTTCATGGTGAACACGCCGCGCCGGCCGAGCAGCCATGCTGCGGCCGCGAGCGCCCCCTCGGCGAACACGCGACGGTCGCGCGCGATGTGCTCGAGGTGAATCGTCTCGAACGGTGCGTCGAAGAAGAATTCATGCGTACCGGGGAACGAGCCGACCCGTACGCTCGTGACCGGAATGCTCGATCCCCATGCGGCGTCGGCGGCGTTGGCGAGCGTTCGCGCCGTGCCCGACGGCGCATCCTTTTTTGCCGAATGATGCGTCTCCACGAGGTGCGCCTCGAACCCGCCGGCGTGGTGGAGCAAGCGTGCCGCAAGGTCGACCACCTGCTCGAAAATGTTGACGCCGATCGAAAAGTTGGCCGCCGTGAGGAGCGCGCCGTTTTGCGAATTCACGTCTCGGCGGATCGCATCGAGCGCGTCGTACCAGCCGGTCGTCCCGCACACCACGGGACACCCGGTGGCGACGATTGCCCTGATGTTCGCCGGCGCCGCACTGGGAACGGTGAATTCGACAGCGACGTCGGCGTTGCCGAGCGACGCGCGCGTGATGCCGGCGGCCACCTCGGTTTCGTCGAGTCGTGCCACTACGTCCCACCCGCGGCTCGGCGCCAGCTCGGCGATTGCCTGGCCCATCTTGCCCATTCCGACGATCGCGAGACGATGCGTCATGCTGCCGCTCCGAAAAAGGCTGAATGCAGTCGTTGAATCGCCGGTTTCACCTGGTCGTCGTCGACGACCATCGTCAAGTTGATGCCTGTGGCGCTGAGCGACAGCATGTGCACGCGCACGTCGCCGAGCGCATCGAGCGCGCGGGCCATCGTCGCGCCGCCGTCTGCAATCGCGCCCCCGACCACCGCGACGATACCGCGGTTTCGCTCGACCGATACGTCGCCCAGGGCGCGAAGGTCGCCGAGGATCGCCTGGAGTCGCGACGGGTCGTCGACCGTGAGCGAGACGGAGACTTCCGACGTCGCCACGACGTCGACCGAGGTGCGGTGGCGTTCAAAGATCTCGAACAACGCGCGCAGGAAACCCTCGGTGAGGAGCATGCGCGGCGATCCAACCTTGACCAACGTGACGTTGTTCTTGCCGGCGATCGCGCTCACCGGCCGCTTCGGCGCGTCGAAGGTGATCTTCGTTCCTTTCCCCTCTGGCCGCCGCGAATTGAGCACGTACACGGGAATGCCCAGCCGCACCGCGGGCGCGATCGTGTTCGGGTGCAGCACCTTTGCGCCGAACGACGCGAGCTCCGACGCCTCGTCGAACGCGATCTGATCGATGAGCTTCGCGCCCGGAACCACGCGCGGGTCGGCCGTGAGCATGCCGTCCACGTCCGTCCAAATCTCGATCGCATCGGCGCGCACGGCGGCGCCGAACAGGGAGGCGCTATAGTCGCTGCCGCCACGCCCCAGCGTCGTCGTGACTCCGCTGCCGCTCGCCGATCCGATGAAGCCGCCCATGATCGGGACTTTCCCCTGGCGAACCAGCGGAACGACCGACGCCCGGCACGCCTCGGCGATCGCGTCGGGCTGCGGCTCGGCGCGCGTGAACGTGCCGTCGGTGATCATGACCTCGCAGGCGTCGACGTGCACGGCAGGGATTCCCTGCCGCTGAAACGCGGCGACGCACATGAGCGAGGACATCTTTTCGCCGAATGACGAGATCGCGTCCATGCTCCGTGGAGTCAAATCGCCAAGTGTGGCCAGCGCCTCGGCCAGATGCGCCAGCTCGTCGATCATGGCACTGAGCTCGGCGCAGAGATCTTCGCTTTCGTCTCCGGGACCGAGCAAGATCTCAGCCTGCTTGAGGTGGCGCTCTCGAAGATCCTCGATCGCGCGCAACGCACCGATGAGGTGCCCCTTGGCCGCTTGCTCGGCGAGCGCGACGAGCGCGTTCGTGACGCCGGCCAGGGCGGACACGACGACGATCGGCCCCTGCTCGGCGCGCGTCGCCACGATGCGTCCGGTTCGAGCGATCGCCTCGGCGTCGCCCACCGACGTACCGCCGAACTTGAGAACGATCACGACCCGGCGATCGCGCCGCAGTGCACCATCAGCTCGGCGTTCAACACCGACGCGCCGGCTGCGCCGCGCACGATGTTGTGTCCCATCGCGACGAGCTTCACGTCCAGGATCGGGTCCGATCGCACGCGACCGACCACCACGGTCATGCCGCGTCCGGTGTCGACATGGCGCCGCGGTTGCGGATGATCGGGCTCGCCGCTCACGATCACCGGCTTGGGTGGAGCGCTTGGCAACCCGTGCGCCGCTTCGGCGCCGCGCCACTCGGCGATCGCGCGCTCGACGTCGCGGGCATCGGCGTGCGTCTCGAGCGCGATCGAAAGGCACACCGTGTGGCCATGCTCGACCGGAACCCGGTTCGCGTGGGCGCTGACGCCGAATCCGGCGCTCCGAATCGAATTGGACTCGACCGCGCCGAGAAATTTCTGAATCTCCGTCTCGATCTTCGGCTCTTCGTCTTTGATGTACGGAATAACGTTGCCGAGGATGTCGAGCGACGGCACGCCGGGATATCCGGCGCCGGACACGGCCTGCATGGTGACGGCGAACACGTTGGCAATGCCAAAACGCTCATGGATCGGCGCCAGCGGAAGCGCGGCGACGATCGACGCGCAGTTGCCATTGGCGACGATTGCGCCGGACCAGTTCCGATTCCGGCGCTGTGCTTCGAGCACGCTCAAATGCGACGGATTCACCTCGGCGATGACGAGTGGGACATCGGGCTCCATGCGATAGTTCTTCGCATTCGTGAGCACCACTTTCCCCGCGCGGGCGAACGCCGGTTCGGCGTCCTGCGCGGCGGCGGAGTCGAGCGCCGAGAAGACGATATCGGCCGAAATGCTGCTCGGATCGCACGGTTGAACCATCATCGAGCGCACGCTCGCGGGCATCGAGTCACCGCCGATCCACCGAGTGGCGTCGGCGTACGTTCTTCCCGCCGAGCGCTCCGACGCCGCAACCTCCGCCAGCTCGAACCATGGATGATTCTCGAGCAGGCGAATGAACGACTGGCCGACGGCGCCGGTGGCGCCGAGCACGGCGACGCGGCGGCGAACCGAAGAGGGCGCGGCGGCACTCATGTGGCGAGCAGGCTCCTCACAATTCTCTCATAGGCGTCGACGGCGGCGCGAAGCTCGTTGACATCGATGAACTCATCGGGTGTGTGCGCGACGTGAATCGAACCGGGACCGAACAGCAGAGGCGTTCCCCAGCGTCCGAGCAATGGAATGTCGGTCGTGTAGGCGACGGGTGCCACCTCGAAACCCGCGATCGTGTGAAAATGCTGCGCCGGAATGTACGATCCGAACTCGAGCTCGGCGCGTCCTTTGGCCCATCGCTTGACTTGGGTGCGGACGGGCGCGTCGTCGCCGACGAGTCGAAACATGATCTCCGCCTCGGCTTGCGCGGGGACGATGTTGGCCTCCGTTCCGCCGCGGATCGTCCCGATGTTCAACGTCGTGTCGCCGAGGACGTCATCGGTCGGAAGCTGGAGCGATTCGAGCCCAGGGAGGAGCGCGAGCATCGGCTTGATCGCCGACTCGCCGAGATGCGCATACGCCGAATGCGCGGCCCGGCCGCGTGTGCGCACGGTCACCCGGAGCGAGCCCTTGGCGCCGCTGGCGAGCTTGCTCTCGGTCGGCTCGCCGTTCACGAGAAAGCGGCTCGTGGCCGCGAGCCGATTTGCCGCCCGCGCGCCGTCTGACCCTTTCTCTTCTCCGACGACGAACAGCAAGTCGACGCGCTGCTCGCCGCCTCGCGCGAGACGATCGGCGGCGACGAGCATGGCCGCGGCAATTCCCTTCGCGTCACACGCGCCGCGGCCGAAGAGCTTGTCGCCGTCGAGCCGCGGTCCGATGAACGGTGGAACAGTGTCGAGATGCGTCGACAGCGTGACGCCGTTCCCGGAGCGAGAAGCCCAGATGTTGGTTCGGCCGCGCGTGACTTCCTGAAGTGTCACGTTCCATCCGCGAGCGATGAGCCATTTGGAGACGAAGTCGACCACCGCGTTTTCGGCGCCGGTGGTCGAATCAATGGTGAGCAGTTCGGCTGCGAGCGCGACGACGTCGGTCATGACGGCAAAACTTAGCCGGTCGAAGAACCGGCGCGACTCATCGAGCCGCGCCGTTCACAGTTCGCCCGAAAGCACGCGACGACGGAGGTCGAAGAACTCCGCGTCGAGGACGACTCCCGCCCCCAGCGCCATGTCTTCGAGCGCGTCGAGGAGCCGGCGCTTGAGCGCGCGTCCGGTGTCGCCGGCCGGCATGGTCGCGAGCGTGCGGGTGATGGCATTCGGGTCGGAGACGTAGCCCGGGAATTGGATCGGGGCGCCGGCGTACGTCGGGAGCGACGCCACCGATCGGGTTACGCTCAGATCGAACTCGAGCGGACTCACGCTGAGCGCGTCCGCCAACCGCGACCGAAGCGCTCCGGTCAGTTCCGATTTTCCCGTCATCACGCGCCAAAGCTGCTGTCGTGACGTTCCGGCGAATCGCGCCAAGAACTGCTTCGAGAGCCCGCGCTCGATGCGGAGCATCTCGATCCGCTTGCCGAGGTCGGTGAGCTCGGGGAAGCCAGCTTCGCCGGCGATTTCGCGGTCTGATTCCATTGACGTTCCTGTAACGAATGCTACATTTCGGATACCGAACAGACCCCGAATCAGAGCAACATCGGTTACCTGGAGGCTATGAGCGAACGTGGCCAAAGTCAAGAAAGCTGGGGCTGTTAGGCGGGCACGGTCGGGCAAGAGCAGGGGTAAGAAGAACGCACCATCCGGTGCACGAAAGACGGGTTCTCGGAAGGCACCCGCCGGCAAGATCGGGCGGACCGCGGTCGCGGCCAACAGGTCGGCGGCTGGGCCAAAATTCCGCGTCACCCCGCTCGATCCGCAGAAGAAATGCGGGCTCGGGACCTCGGTTCAGCAGCTCTTTCGGATCAGCGAGGAGTCCACGGATGGGGTCACCCGGGCGCACCTGGTCTTTCTCGATCGGCATGGCTGGTACTGCGAGCACGGACGCGAATGCCCCGCTGTCCGGCACGCGCAGAAGTTTCGGTGATGACGCACGACAACGGACTTACTCAAAAACGGAAGGATGAGAGCATGATCGCGAGACACGAATCGACTGTGGACAAGGCGGATATCTGGACTCAGCTATCGGCGCCACTCCCGGCGGGAGTCATCTCATGGCGGCAGGACGGACGCGCCGTCCAACGAGACGGAAAATTCTTTGCGCGGTACGTGGCGTACATCGATGCGAACACGGTGCGTGAGCGGCTCGACGCGGTCGTTCCCGGCGAATGGGACCTGAC
>DASVYG010000329.1:0-5310 GCA_036392315.1 Gemmatimonadaceae bacterium | reverse complement strand
TTGTTCCCGATGTAGCTATACGGATTGATCGACTGCGGATTCCCCGGATTCGAGACGATCGGATCCACGCTGAGGAACCGGCCGAGGCGATAGTCGTACACCCGCCCGTTCATGTGGGTCAGGTAATGGACGTCGAGCTGCTCGTGCCCCGTGAACCCCCGCGTGCTCTCCGCCCCCGCCTCGCCGCCCGGATGCAGCCGGTCTCCCGTCGGCTCCCACGCCCGGCCCCGCGGCTTCCCCCACGGGTCGAACCCGTGGGCGTCCACGTACGCCTCCGACCCGTCCTCCTTCGTGACGGCTTCCACGGACCCGAGCCGGTCCGCGTGCTTGTACAGGACCGTCCGCGTCGTCGTCGCGCCGCTCTGGCTCGTCAGCACCACGACCGAGCCGCCCACGAACGTCCGCTCCTCCACCAGTCCTGCCTGGAGCGACCCGGTGTCCCACACCGTGATCTCGAGGTCCTTGTCCACGTAGTAGACCGTCTTCGGCCCGAATCCCGCGGGCACGGTACCGGTCACTTTCTGAACGTACCTAGCGCCACCAGGCGCGTACTTGAACTCGGTCGTCGCGCCTCCCGTGATGACTCGGTAAGGCCGGTCCTGCTCATCGAAGTCCACCGTCCGCCCGTCCCCGGAGTTGAGGTTGCCATTCGCGTCGTACTGGAACGTCGCCGTCGTCCCGTCGGTCTTCGTGACGCTCCCCACCGCGTGCGGGCCCGCGAGCCCGACGTCGCGCGCGGACGTGCCGTACACGTACAAGCTCGCGTAGTCGCTCATGTACGTGACGTTTCCGAGGTCGTCGTATCGATAGCCGTTCGTCTGCGCGGCGGTCGGGATGCAGCCGGCCCCCTCGCACTTCCCGGCGGAGGTGAGCCGCTGCAGCTCGTCGTACCCGTACCGCTCCTCGACCTGTGCGCCCGCGACATTCTTCGTCTGGATGGACAGGTTCAGGAAGCGGTCGTAGCGGTACTCGCCCTGGCGCACGAGCGTCGACGGCCCGCCTGCCGGGCACGAGACGAGATCGCGCGTCGCGGTGAGCAGCCGCGCGACCCCGGTCGAGGGATCGTATTCCGCGTCCTCGGCGATGCACCTGCCGAGAAGTTGGTCCACGATCTGTCCCCGCTCTGACATGGCGGTCACTTGACGGTAGCGCGTCCCCTCCGTGTAATCCGCATTCAGCGCGACCTCACCGAGTTGGTACCCGCGCCCGTCGTACTTGAGCGCGACGAGCTCGCCTGTTCCACCCGCCATGTTCGTCGGGTAGCGGACCGCCTTGACCCGACCGTACCGAGTATCGTACCCGTACTCGGTCACGAGGTTCAGCGTGCCGCTCGATTGCGTGTCGACCGACGGGATCAGCGTCGTCACCCGGATCGGGCGCTGGAGCGAGTCGTACGCGTAGTCGCGCTCGTACGAGTTCGAATCCTTCTCCGAGCCGAGCAGCCCGACCCCACCCGGGAGATCGTACGTCCACTGCGCCCACGCGCCCGTCGAGACGCCGTTCTTCGACATCGAGCGCCTCGTCAGGCGTCCGATGGCGTCGTACTCCAGGTTCGTCTCGTTGCCGCGGGCGTCCGTCTGCTTCACGAGCCGCCCGAGGCCGTCCCAGTCATACAGCCAGGGCGTCGCCGGGGAGCTGCGGTCCGGGTCGATCGCCTTTCGCTTGCGCCCCATCGCGTCGTACTCCGCCGCCAGGTCGTTCCCCGCGTTGTCCACGACGTGCGCGAGCGTCCCGGCAGGATCGTAGACGTACCGAGCCCGGACCTCACGCCCCTCGATCTGCTGCGTCGTCTCCACGAGGCGGCCGTGGCCATCGTAGGTGCGGGACATCGAGAGCGGCAGGGGCCCGCCCTCGTCGGCGGTGATGTTGGTGCGGATCCCCGTGCCGGGGGTACCGTCCGCGACGTAGGTGTACCTCGTCGTGAGCGGTCGCGTGTCGACGCCGCTCGGGAAGAGGTTGGCCGCGCGTTCCACCGTCTTCGTGGCGGGCCGCCCCAGGTGATCGAAGCCCGCGAACGTGGTCGCGTACGCGGTGTCGCCGTCGAAGCGCGGAGCGTACTCCGCCAGCTTGAGCCCCCGCTCGTTGTAGCTGACCTCCGTGACGATCCAGCGTCCGTCGAAACCTGGGGTCGCGGTGCGCATCACTCGTCCTAGACGATCGAGGTACTCGAGCTTCGTCGGCGTGCCGATCTGTGCCGTCTGGCGTAGCATCACCTCGCCTGGGCTACAGGTCTCCGGCCCATACGGCGCACATCCGGCGACGCGATGGTTCACGGTCTGCGTCCCTTGCCTCGTCGCGGAGTAGGGGCGCCCGATCGGGTCGAACGTGAACGTCGTCGGCTGGGCGTCCTGGATGTCCTGCTGGTACGTGACCTGCCCGGTCGCGGGATCGCGGCGCGTGGTGCTCACGTGGCCTGCTGCGTTCGTCACCTTCTCGACGAAGTAGCCGTCTGCGCTCGCTGCGAACGTCGTGAGCTGCTCCTGCGCGGCGCGAGCGGTGACGGTCTGCGCCGCCAAGTTCCCGTACGTGTCGTACCCGAGCGTCGTCCTCTGCTCTTCGCCTCCTCCCTCGGGAGTCACCGCCTTCGATTTCACCATACGCCGCGTACCACGCGTCCCCGACGCGTCGAACCACTCAAAGGTCGTTGCTCTCGCCTTCCGGCCAGCCGTCGCGACCTGCGTCGGGCACGTCGCCGCTTGCCACGGCGCTTGCGCCGTGAGTGGCCGGCCCGAGGTGACGCCAGCCATCGTCGTGGCGCCGCCGACGAGCTCATCCGTCGAAGCCGTGCTGGATATGAGCTTGTCGAGCCACCAGTTGTTCCAGTCCGGAGGCGAGTAGTAGACGCGCTGATCCGTCGAGACGGTGGACGGCAGCACCTGCACCGCCGCGGGTAGACTCCAAGTCTGCACCAGTCGTTCGAGCGCCGCGTCGTTCGTCATCACACAGGTCTTGGTCGGTTCTCCCGACGCTGGGTCGAGCTCGGTCACCGTCGTCGTCGTGAGGAGCGCTGGGGAGCTGCCGGCCTCGTACTTCGACTCGGTCTTGACGTTCGGGTGGACGACCCACGCGCTCGATGCGACGTTCGGCGGACTCCCGTACCACCATGTCGTGGTCTCGCTCAGCTTCGCGGAGTCCCAGGCCCGCTCCACCGTGACCTTCTTCTGCGTGTCCGTGAACGGGAATTCCTGGTTGAACTCGGTCGTGGTGCGCAGATTGTTCGCGCTGCACGGGCCTGTTGCGCAGGTGTCCCCCGCATCATTGCTCTCGCCGAGCGTGCGCGGAAGACGCTGCTCGGCGATGATCTTCTTGAAGCCCTGGAATCCGCGGCCTCGCAGGTGGAGCATCGCGTCTTCATAGCGGTAGCATGTCGCCGCCGCGGTGGTCGCGACGCCCTCCACGCCGTGGCTCGCGTCGAACTCCGAGACGGCCCACATCGAGGACGTGAAAAACACGTAGCCGGACCCCTTGGGATCTTTGTTCCGGGCAACGTAGAAGGGACTCGATCCCGCGGGGGCGCAGCTCGGCCCGGGGCGGGGGGTCTCGGAGCTCGCCGTGAACGAGAGTGGCTGATAGGTCCACGCCGCGTACGCGCCCAGGCCGTCCACCGCGGACACGAGCAGGTCCGGAGCCCTGGCCCGATTCCTCACGACATAGGGTCCCCTCGGAATGTTCGTGACGTAGTGCCCGAAGTCGCGGAACTGCCCGTTCAGGTATCCGGTCTCGTTCGCAGGGACGTGGTAGATGAGGTCCGTCATCCCGTCGCCGTCGAAATCCGCTGGTGACTTGGCAATATCTCCCGGCGCGACGAGGTCGGTCCGCACGCGGATCATCCAGTAGGTTCCGTCGCCTCTGTCGCGAATCTTGTATGCGTCCCAGCGGTAGAACGAGCGATCTCCCTGGATCGGGTGGGGAGGAACGTCATTCCCGCAGAACCAGTCGTACTCGCCGTTTCCAATTGACTCGTACCTACAGTATACCGGACCCGTCTGCTCCGCAGGCACCATCAACTCGTCCGCTCCGTCGCCGTCGATGTCCATGGGAAACGCCACCGCGCGGTGGCCGGCATCCATCGACAGCAGGGTTGATAAGTCCGAGTCGACGATGGCCGAGATCACCGCCTGCTGGAACCTGTGGCCGGCCCGCGGCCCTCCCCGGTTCAACCAGAGAACGTCTTGCCCGATGTTGAGGATGTCCCGGAGACCATCGCCGTTGACGTCCATCCAATATTTCGTCCCTGCGAGGTCTATCTTGCTTCCGACGGGGTTCCACGCGAGCGAGTTGATGTCCTGAGTCGTCGTTGCCTCACTCGTGCCTGTCGAATACGCGATACCGGTTTGGCCGTACGTGCCCGCCACGCCGGAGAACTCGCGATACTGATCCACGGGGCCATCGCCGTTCAGGTCCGTCTCGAGCGCTACCGTCTGAGCGGCGTTCGCGTCGTCCTTGTACGGGACCGCGATCCCGGCGTCGAACGCCGGTGGGCAGGAGTTCGTGCATCCGCGCAGGACCGACCTTCGGAGTAGTGTCCCCGTCGTTACGTAGAAGTCGCCGTTCATCGACGTCGTCGAGTAGACCACGTCGATGCGACCGTCGCCGTCATAGTCGATCGTACGGAGCGGCGCGCCGGACGGGATTTGGATCGGCGCACCGGTCGCGCTCTGGACCGCCATGACGATGGTCGGGTTCTCGCTGTCCGCGAAGCTCGCGAACGCGAGTTTTCCATCGACGGTCCCGACCACGTCGGCGAGCCCATCCTCGTCCACGTCGATCGCAGAACCGACGTACGTCCCCGAGCTGTCGAAGCCGTCCACCCAGCCCGGCGCGACGGTCGCCGCCTTCTGGAACTTGGACAACAGGACCAGCCTCGTGTCGGGCGATGCACGCTGCAGGTGCACGTCGCGCTTCCCGTCGCCGTCGAAATCGTTCGTCACGTACGCGTGCCAGTTCTCGTCCAGGTTGGCGCCGGGGTTCGACGGGTCCGGGATCTGGCCGACGCTGCCGCCCCCCACGAACGGAAGGTCCTCCTGGTACGTGAACGTGGTCGCGCCGACGCCGCCGCCGTCCTGGCAGCCGATCGCCGCGCATTTCGTGACGCTCGCGAGCAGCGACCGCCGCGTTGCGGCGCTCAACTTGTACGAGAGGGAGTATTGCAGGACGGGCCTCGCGTTCGTCCAACCGGTGATCACGTATGTCGTGATCGCGCTAAGGCGTGCCGTCGACATCGTCGCGACGCCTGCGGCGTACGTCGTGCGCTTGTCCTCACGATCGGAGGCGTAGGTGAACGCGACCTTCCGCTGGTTTCCATCCATG
>DASVYG010000328.1:0-5441 GCA_036392315.1 Gemmatimonadaceae bacterium | reverse complement strand
ACCGCGGAGCGTCTCGCCGCACTCGCGGATGGTATGGCCAAGGCAGCGGCTCCGTTCACGGACACCTTCGTCTCCGCTGGACTGCCGAGCGATTTCATTGCGCAACTGAACGCCGCGACCAACGCCATGGTCTCGGAGGTGAACCAGCGCAACCAAAATCGAGGTAAGCGCGGCGGAGCGACGACGGGGCTCAAGCAGAAGCTCGGGCGTGCACGCCGCATCGTCCATGTGCTCGACGCGTTCATTCAGACCGCGCTGAAGGATGATCCGGCATTGCTGTCGAGCTGGAACATCGTGAAGCGCGTGCGTCGACCGTCGACTCGGCCCGCCACACCGCCGGCGCCGCCGGTAACTCCGCCGGTAACTCCGCCGGCGACACCCTCTTCGACTCCGCCGGCACAACCGACTGGTTCAGCTGCAGCGGCAGAGCCGACCCCAGCGGCGTCACCGACTCCGCACGTCGATGCGCCGACCACGTAAAGGTCAACGCGGCGGCCAACGGCTCGGACCGAATGTGTGGGTCGTTCGACGCGGCCCACGCTTCTCGGTCATCGAAGAAGGAACCGGCAACTACATCGTGCCGCCCGTTCCTCAGCGGCTCGCGGTCACGATCGCGCGACTCATTGCACGCGCGAACAAGAGTGAACTGATCGTGCAGGGCCGACGTGGCCGCATCCGCCTGCGCGACAGCCACGGCGTCGATCCATTTCCACCACGGGGCTAACGGAGGTAACCATGCTCACGGCGCGCAACGCGATGCTCTCCTTCGCCATGTGGCTGGGCGTGCTGCAGTCGGTACTCCCGGTGCACGAAAGTCAGCCGGCGGGCACCAGTCTCGTCTCGATCGCCCAACTCGTCGGCTTCGCCAGCGTCTTGGGTAGCCTGACGGTCCTGGTGTACCGACTCGGCGTATGGCGGCAGGAGATGGAGAACACCAAGCACAACGTCGGCGCCGAAGTCAAAGCACACCGCGACGAGTCGGCGGTCAACTTCGATCGCATAGAGCGTCGGCTCGAGGCGATCGATCACCTGATCACCGTCGCCGCCGAGCAGCGCATCCGTGCCGCTCGATGGCAGTCCCGCATCGAACGGCGGCTCGCGCGACTCGAGGTAGTCGACGCATTTGAAGGAGACGCGGGCGGTGCGCAATGAGTGGCACGACGAATGGCAACGGCAATCTCGTCTCGACGCCAACGTCGATGCGCGCGATCGTCCTCGCTATCCTCACGCCGCTCCTCGAGAAGAATGTCGTCAAGACGTTCGGACTCGAGGTACCGCTCGTGTTCTCGATGAGCCGCGTGATCGTGCTCGCGTTCGCGGCGGCCATGCTGCACCAGATCTGGTACTCGGGCATCGCCGGATGGCCCGACGCCACGCTCTCGATGGCGATCGTGCTCGCGCTGCCGTTGCTCGCGGCACTCGAGCGCGTGAAACCAAACGAAGTGGTGGCGTTCGCGAAGACACTCGTCAACCGATTCGGCATCGGCGCCGAGCGAACGATCGCGAACGTCTATGGTAGTGAACCGTCCAAGTACGACGACCATCGGGACGACGAATGATCATCGCCGGCTTCGATGTCGCCGACCGGACACACTCGCGGGTCTTGCAATCTCCGCTCGCCGCACCGCGCACGGGGCTCATGCTCCATTATGACGATTCGTCGCGCGACGATTGGGCGGTCGAGTGGTTCCACGATCCGCGCTGCACGAACGGCTACACCTGGCTGGTGCTCGACGACGGACGCGTCGTCGAGCTAGCCGATCCTGCCATGCGTACGCCGCATGCGGGCCCGTGCCGAACTCCGCGGGCGAACTCCGCCTACTACGGCGTCGCCGCGGCGACGAACGGTCTGGTGCCCGCCACTGAACCACAGCTCCTGGTCCTCGCGAGAATCTGCGCCGCCGTGATTCGTCATCACGGCTGGGCCGTCGACAACGCCCAGGCGCCCACACTTGACCGCCGCATCGTCGGGCACGATGCCGAGGCCGTGTGGACATCCGCGTACACGAGGCGCCGCGAGCTCTGGGGCACGCTCGGACGCAAGGTCGATCCGACCGGACAACGGCCCGACGGCCGCCCGATCATCGCTTTGGCCGAGCTGCGCGAACGCGTCGCGCGCGCCCTATGAAACAACTGTAAACAAGAATACCAACCACACTCAAACGGAGAAACACCATGTTCACAGCCATCCTGTGGGCCGTCTCGCTGTGCGGCGGTTTCATCAACTGGAACTAGCAGTCATCCTGAGCAACGCGAAGGATCTGCTGTTGTCATCCTGAGCAACGCGAAGGATCTGCTGTCGATCGCAATCTGACATCCAATATCTGACATCCACCCTTCTCAAGGAGTAGCACATGTGGACATTGACCATCGCCCTGAGCCTCGCGCTGACGGCAGCGGGCGTGCTGGGCGGCTTCGTCACCTGGTAATGGGATGGAGCTCATCATGACTTTCCTCACCAAGTACCTCGCCGGCTTTGCGCTGCGCTGGCTGCCGGTGGTCCGCGCCGCGGTAACCAATCCGCGCGTGATGATCGTCGCCCTCGCCGGCTCGCTCGCACTCGCGGTCACGGTGGAGCAAGCGCGCATCGCCTCCGTCAGGCGGCACGCGCTCGTCGCGGCGCTCGAGGTCTCCAATCTCGCGGCGCAGCGCGACAGCACCCGCAACGCGGCGATCGACAACCGGCGCGTCGCCAACGTACTCGGCGATTCGCTCAGGCTCGCCGAGATCCGTGTCGTGCAGGTGACGCAGCACAGTGACGCGTTGGACAAAGCGCTCGGACGGGAACGCGTGGCGCGCTACGTGGACAAGGTCGCGGTGGATTCGTTGCGACGCGTCGTGCGCGCCATGAGCACCGACCTGCAACGATCCGAAGCCGGAGGGGTGCAGACGGTGCGGAGCGCGTTCTTCGACATTCGCCAGGAGCCGTACACCGTAGCGGCGCAGGTCGACATTCCTCCACCGCCCGACTCGGCGCGCATAGAGCTGCACGTAGCGATCGATCCCGTTCCGATCGAAGCGCGCGTGAGTTGCTCGACTGCGGACGGGCAGGGCATCAGGACGGCGTCGGTGTCGGCCTCATCCCCAACGTGGGCGACGGTTCGATTCGGCCGAGTCGAGCAGTCGCCGGAGGTGTGCGGGTCGCCGGCGTTGAAGTCGGCTGTACAGTCGCATCGTGGGCCATTCACCAGGCGACTTTTGCTCGGCGTTGGCCGTGCGCTCACACCGAACGGATGGCGCTGGGGGATGTTCGCCGGCGCTGGAATCGGGATCGAGCTCTGATGCCTGCCTGAAGTAACGTTCTACGGTCTTGTGGGAAGAGTGTTGAAGGCGAGTCCGCCGGCGCGGGCTCGCCTTCTTCATATGGTGCGGCGCCAGGCGTCCCTCTTGCGCTTCTACAGGTAGACGTAGTAGACTGTATCCACACCTGTAGAAGTGAAAGGGAAGAATGCCCGATGCTCGTCTCGACCTGCCGCAAGGCACGCTCGACCTGCTCATCCTCAAGGCGCTGTCGCTGCAGCCCATGCACGGCTGGGGCATCTCCGAGCGCATTCAACAGGCCTCGCGCGAGGCGTTGCAGATTCCTCAAGGCTCCATCTATCCGGCGCTCCACCGGCTCGAGCGTCAGGGCCTGATTGCCGCGACCTGGGGCGTCTCGGACAGCAACCGCAAAGCCAAGTACTACGAGCTCACTCGCGCGGGCCGCAAACAGCTCGCGTCCGAAGCCGCCGGCTGGGCCCAGCTCACCGCGGCGGTCGCATTGATCCTGAGGATGGAATAACCTGGGGCAACCATGCTCAAAGACATCCGCTACCGACTCCGCGCCATGTTTCGCCGAGGAAGCGTCGAGCAGGAGCTCGACGACGAAATACGCTTTCATCTCGAGAGAGAAGCGGAGAAGTACGTGCGGTCCGGCGTCGATCCCGCCGACGCCATGCGGCGGGCGCGCCTCGCCTTCGGCGGCGTGGATAACACGAAGGAAGAGAGTCGCGAGGCGCGCGGAACGGCGCGCATCGAATCGATCGTGCAGGATCTCCGCTACTCGATGCGGTCACTGCGACACCAGCCGCACTTCACCGTCGCCGTGGTGCTCACGCTGGCCCTGGGCATCGGCGCCAACGTCGCGCTGTATTCGCTGGTCGACGCGCTCATGCTTCGCACGCTCCCCGTGCCGCAGCCCGAACGCCTCGTCTCGATAGGCGATCCGGCCGCCGTCAACCAGCGCTGGAGCGGCTCTCCCGAGACGGACTACGTGTCGTACCCATTGTACGTCGACGTGCGCGACCACAACAACGTCCTCTCCGGCCTCTACGCCAATGGTTCGGTAGGTGACCTCGACGTCACGTTCGCCGGCGCGGCCGATGAACCCGAACACCCCGAAGCGCGGTTCGTGTCGGGAAATTTCTTTTCCGTGCTGCAGGTGTCCGCCGAGCTCGGGCGCACGTTTGGACCGGATGAGGACCGCGTGGGGCAGAACCCCGTTGCGGTGCTGAACTACGATTATTTTCAGCGTCGCTTCGGCGGCAACCGCTCGGTGATCGGCAGCGTGTTGCGCGTGAACGGTGTCCGCGCCACGGTCGTCGGCGTGATGTCGAAACAGTTCGGAAGCGGCGACATCGTCGGCCAGCCGGTCGACATGTGGTTCCCGATCGCCGCGGAAGCGGTATTCAAGCCGCGTGCGGATCTGATTCCGCGCCGCGACGTCTCCTGGCTCGTGCTCGTCGGGCGCCTCGCCCCGGGGGTCACGCTCGAGCAGGCGAAGACCACGCTGCCCGCGATCGAAGCGCGCGCCGTGCGCGCCACGCTGGCGGGAACCCAGCTCGTGGAGTTCAACGAGGATATGGCCCACAAGCCCATACGCGTGGAGCTGGCGCCACGTGGGCTCTCGGCCCGTCGCGAGCAATACGCGCGCGCGCTCAGCGTGCTGATGATCGCGGTCATTCTCGTGACCCTCGTCGTCTGCGCGAATGTCTCGAATCTCATGCTGGCCCGCGGACTCGCCCGCACGCGCGAGATGACGGTGCGCATGGCGCTCGGCGCGGGGCAGGGGCGGTTGATGCAGCAAGTCATCACCGAGGGTGCCTTGCTCGCGGCGGCGGCGGGAGCGCTGGGACTGGTGGCCGCGATGGCGGGAGGCAGACTGCTACTCGCGACGGTCTCAGGGCCGGACCGCAGAACGACCCTCGACCTCACGATGAACGCGCGGCTGCTCTGCTTCACGGGCGGACTGACGCTCTTTTGTCTGCTCCTCTTCGCGCTCGCGCCGGCGGTCCGCGCAGGGCGAGTCGATCTCGCCGCGGCGCTCCGCGCGAGTGGACGGAATCTCTCCGGGGCGCGCTCACGAATCGGACGGTGCTCGACCATGACGCTGCTCGTGGCAGTTCAGATCGCGTTGGCGATGGTGCTCGTCGTCGGCAGCGGGCTGCTCGCACGCAGCATGC
>DASVYG010000327.1:0-32878 GCA_036392315.1 Gemmatimonadaceae bacterium | reverse complement strand
TCAACCGGTTGACTGACGGCGAGAGCAGCATGATCACACGCCCGTTCCCATCCACGTCGGCGGGCGCACCGAATGCCGCGACGTCGATCTGATATAGCGTTTGATCGAAGTACTGTCCGAAGGCTTGCAGCTGCGCGCTGGTGAAGCCGTTGGCCGGCGCGAGCGTGTCGACATACAATAATAGGTTTGCGCCGACGTAATCGAGCCGCGCGCTGACCGTCGACGACGAGAAGGAACCGAGCGCGCCGAAAATCACTCGAAAGTCGCGTAGGCTGCCGACGTCGGGCAGCGCGGCCGTCACGTTTTTCCTTGCGCCGACAGCGGGAATGGCGGCGCTGTGCCACGAGCCGCTCAGCACTTCACGTCGGGCGCTCTCACGGAGAGCGTCATCGAGCTGCTGCTGCAACGGCAGGGGCGCAGAACCTTGGAACGGAGACGCGACCGTCGTTGGCACGAGCGAGCCGGCCGCGAGCGACGTCGACGACGTCGTGGTCACTCCGATTTGGTACGCCACCGGAACGTCGGCGACGCCCGCGTTCGGGCTGCCCGTGGCGAATTGCGGAACGACGAGATATTTCGCGCCGCCGCTCAGCTTGATCACTTGGCTGCTGCCGCTGCAAACGAACCTCGTCGCCTGATTGGCTGTCAGCCGGATCGTCGCCGCCGAAGCTCCGCATCCCACGCCGACCGCATCGTTCGGCCCCGTGGCGGAATCGTGTTGACAGGCCGCCGTGGAGATGGCCGCAAGCGCGACGAGCCTTGTCGCCGCGCAAGACGGCAGAAACGGTCTACGAGATGAGCTTGGATGCATGTCGATGGGAATACCGCCCGGGGGGCGAACAGTTCCGACGCGGGCTGGCGGTGCACCCGGTGGCGCGGCCGGTGTACCACGGCATGGCCCCAAATCGTCCGATGATGGGGCTGTTCCGCTAGCGTTTCGACCCGGTTGGCCGTAGCCTTGAGAGAATGCCTTCTAATCGCCCGATCGCAACACGACACCGCGGCTGGCTGTTGAGCGTCATCGCCCTCCTCGCGATGGCCGCCCAGCTCGTTGTCGCCATCGCACCGCTCGCCGAAGGGCGAGATGGGCGCATGGCGTCGCATGTCGAGTCGACCGGCGTCCAGGGGCATTACACCCATAACGAGGCGACCTGCGCCGCCTGTCAGGCGCGGTCCATTCACGGCACCACGACCCGTCAAAGCGTCCCGCTCCTGAGCGACGCGCTGGCCCCGACGCGGTTCGTCGGCCGCGCCGAGCGTGTCGTCGAGTCCACCCTTCGACCAAACGACAATCCGCGCGCGCCTCCCATGGTGATCTGAGTTCGGTTCGCCGCAGTACGACTCAGTTCCACCCTTTTGGGACAACATGCGCCTTACAATTGGATTGTGCGCGCTCGCCGTACCGGCGAGCGTGGCGTCCGCGCAGGTGTCGAACGGAACCCGTTCGGCGCCGACGCAGACATCAACGACATCGGCTCGCTCGGCCGGGACTCAAGCAACGGACTCGCTGCGCCTTTCACGGCGTCAAGCGATCGCCGAAGCGCTCGCGCGCAACGCGCAGCTGGAGATCGCGCGCGAGCAGACGGCGCAGGCGCGAGCGCGACGGATCACCGCCATATCGGTCCCCGACCCGACGCTCACGGCCGCGTACGATCAGGAGAGCGGGCCGTTCGGATTCGGCGGCGCCGCTTCGAAGCCCGTCGCCATCGGACTGACCGTTCCCTTCCCCGACAAGTTCCGTCTCAACAATCGAATCGGTCTGGCGGACATCGGCGCGTCCGAGTCGAACTATCGTTTGCAGCAGCAGACGGTCGTGCTCCAAGCCTCGGCCACGTACGATTCGCTGCTCGTCGCACTGAAGCACCGCGTCAACTTGCGCGAGGCGCGCGACCTCGCGGCCGACTTTCTCAAACGGACGCAAGCGCGCTACGACGCCGGCAGCGCACCACGGCTCGACGTCATCCAGGCGCAAGTCGGCGTCGCTCAAGCCGACAACGATCTGATCGCGAACGAGCGGGACATCGCCAACGCGCAGGCCTCGCTGAATCGAACGCTGGGCCGCGTGATCGGCGCGGCGGTTGCACCAACCGATTCGCTGGACATGCCGGGCCCACTCCCTGATTCG
Source organism: Gemmatimonadaceae bacterium (assembly GCA_036392315.1). GTDB lineage: Bacteria > Gemmatimonadota > Gemmatimonadetes > Gemmatimonadales > Gemmatimonadaceae > JAQBQB01. The sequence continues at coordinate 30,753 of DASVYG010000327.1, read as the reverse complement.
TCGTCCATCGATCAGACGGCGCTCGCGAACCGGCCCGAGCTCGCGATGCTGCGCAATCAGCAATCTGGTGCGCACGCGAGTACGAACCTAGTGAAGGAGTTCTGGCTGCCCGACCTCACGTTCGCGGTCACGCGAGACTACGTCGCGCCAGGCTCGCCGCAGTTCACGACCGGAATCGCCCTGCCGCTTCCGGCGTTCTATTGGCAGCACAGCCGCGGAGATATCGCGGCGGCGCAGCACTTCGAGCGCGAACTCGACGCGACCTATCGTGACACGCGCGCGCAGGTGACGCAGGACGTTCGCTCGGCCTACGCCAACGCGAGCACCGCAATGCGCCAGGTCGCTTTTATCCGCGACGTGTTGGTCCCCGCCGCGCGCGAATCGTACCGCGTGTCGTCGACCAGCTACACCCTCGGCGGCTCGTCCGCGCTCGAGGTCCTCACCGCCCGCGCAGCGCTCCTTCAAGCGGAGAGTCAGCTCGCCGACGCGCTCGCCGCCGCCAACACTGCCCGCGCCGATCTCGATCGCGCGCTCGGCCTTGCACTTCCGACGCTCGGAGCAAGCAACAGATGATCCGTCCATTCCGCCGCTCGTTTCCGAGCATAGTGCTCCTCGCCGGCGCAACTGTCGCCGGTGCGTGCTCGTCCGATGCCGCGAGCAAAACCGCCGATACGCCTGCCGCCGGTGCACCACGCAACTTCACCGTCACCGAAGCGCAACGGCAGCGCCTGCACATCATCACGGTGCAGACCACGTCGTTCCGCCCGGTGGTGGACGCCACAGGGAACGTTGCGTTCAACGGCGACAGGTCGACGCAAGTCTTGTCGCCGGTCTCCGGGCCGGCAACCAAGGTGCTCGTGTCGCCGGGCGCTGTCGTGCGGCGCGGACAACCGCTCGCCACGGTATCGTCGCCGGACTTCGCCAGCGCGGTAGCCGATTACCGCAAGGCCCAGGCGTCCTACCGAAACGCCAAGCGCGTCGCCGAGCGCGACTCGGCGCTGTTCAAGAACGACGCGCTGGCGCGGTCGGAGTTGGAGCAGGCGCAGACGGACCTCGCCTCGGCCGATGCGGACGTCGAGGCCGCGATCCAGAACATGCGCGCGCTGGGCGTTGAGGATTCTCAGATCGCCGACGTGCGCGAGGGACGCGCCGCGGCGATAGCGGCGATCATTCGCTCGCCGATCGACGGCACGGTCGTCGAAAAGCTCATCTCCGACGGACAACTGCTCCAGGCCGGGACGACCGCGTGCTTCACCGTGGCCGACCTGAGCACGATGTGGGTCATGACCAACGTCTACGCAAACGATCTGCGCGACATCGCAGTCGGCGAAACCGCCAACATCATCACCGACGCCAGCCAGACGCCGATCGCCGGGCATGTCGACTACGTGGCGTCGCTGGTCGATCCGGGCACGAAGGCCGTGTCCGTGCGCGTTGTCGCAGCCAACACCAATCGCACGCTGCGCAAGGACATGTTCGTCCGCGTGGAGATCAAGTCGCAGCAGGAGCACCGGGGATTGCTGGTCCCCGCGTCGTCCGTCATGCGCGACGACGAGAACCTGCCGTTCGTGTTCGTCGCCGCCACGAGCGGAACGTTCGCCCGCCGCCGAATCGATCTGGGTTCGCGGGTCGGCGACAACTACGAGGTAACGGGCGGCCTCAAGCCGGGCGATCAGGTCGTCGCCGAGGGAGCGCTGTTCCTCGAGTTCGCGGAGACCCAGTGACGACTCCGGAACACGATCCTGTCGGCGCGCTTCCCACCGACAGCAAAGAAGGACGTCGCGGGCCGATTCAGCGACTGGTGGAGGCCTCGGTCGGTCAGCCTCTGCTCGTCGCCGTGCTCGTGCTGGCAATCATCGGCCTCGGAATTTTTTCGCTTCGCCGTCTGCCGGTCGACGCCTACCCCGACGTGTCGCCGCCGTCGGTCGAGCTCACCGCGCAGTGGCCTGGTCACGCGGCCGAGGAAGTCGAGCGGCTCATCACGGTGCCGCTCGAGACGGAGCTCAACGGCCTACCCAATCTCGTCGTCATGCGATCGGTGTCGTTGTACGGCCTGGCGAGCATTCGCGTGACGTTCACCGACGGCACCGACATCTACTTCGCGCGCCAACAAGTCTTCGAGCGGTTGCCAGGCGCGAGCCTGCCGCCGGATGTCGAGACCGACGTCGAAGCGCCGTTCTCACCGTCAGGTCTCGTGTATCGGTACGTCGTGCAGAGCCCTGACCGGTCGCCGATGGACTTGCACGTGCTGCAACAGTGGGTGCTCGACAAGGCGTACCGTGCGGTGCCCGGCGTGGCCGACGTCGCCGCGCTCGGCGGCGAGACCATGCAGTATCAGGTCAACGTCGATCCAACGCGCCTCGCAGGCGCCGGGTTGTCCATCAGCGACGTCTCCACGGCGCTCACCGCCAACAACAGCAACGCCGGCGGCGGGTTCTACTCCGAGGGCGGCCAGTTCTTCTACGTTCGCGGTCTCGGTCGAGTCGCGACGCTCGAGGACATCGGCAACATCGTGCTCGCGGTCAAGAACTCAGTGCCCGTGTTGGTGAAGGACGTTGCGACCGTCGAGATCGGACACGCGCCGCGCCTCGGCCAATTCGGATTCAACAAGCAGAATGACGCCGTCGAAGGCATCGTGCTGATGCGCACGGGCGAACAGGCGCAAGTCGTTCTCAAACGCGTCGAGGCCAAGACGCGCGAGCTCAACGACCACGTGCTGCCCAAGGACGTGAAGGTCGTTCCGTTTTACGATCGCAGCGATCTCGTGAGGCTCACGACGCGAACGGTGGCGGACAATCTCCTCCGCGGCATCGTGCTCGTCGTCATCGTGCTCATCTTCTTTCTCTACGACTTGCGGTCGGGACTGATCGTCGCGGTAACGATCCCCTTGGCGCTGCTCATCGCGTTCATGTGCCTCGACCTGCGCAACATTCCGGCGAACCTGTTGTCGATCGGCGCGATCGACTTCGGAATACTCGTCGACGGCGCGGTCGTGATGGTGGAGAACATCTATCGGCAACTGTCTCAGCGACACGGCACCGCGTACAAGGTGCGCGACGTCATCTTCGCCGCGGCGTCGGAGGTCAATCGCCCGATCGTCTACGCGACGGCGGTCATCGTCGCCGGATTCTTGCCGATCTACGCGCTCACCGGACCGTCGGGCAAGCTGTTCCGCCCAATGGCCGACACCACGATCTACGCGCTCCTCGGAGCGTTGGTGCTGACGCTCACCGTCGTTCCCGTGCTATGCCTGTGGGGATTGCGCGGCGGCGTCAAGGAGCGCACGAACCGTGCGTTCGAGTGGATGCGCGATCGCTACGCCGCCGGCCTGGATTGGTGTCTCGCGCACGCCTGGGAAACAGTGATTGGGTCGGTGGTGCTGTTCGGCGTTTCGTTGCTCATCGCGATGGGGCGCGGCGGCGAGTTCATGCCCAAGCTCGACGAAGGCGCGCTCTGGGTACGCGCGACCATGCCGTACACGATCTCGTTCGAGTCGTCGTCTCAGATCGTTCCGCAAATTCGCGACATCATCGCCAGCTTCCCGGAGGTCACGGTCGTGGCCTCCGAACATGGCCGCGACGACGCGGGCACCGACCCCACCGGCTTCTTCAACGCCGAGTTCTACGTAGGACTCAAGCCGTACAACGAGTGGAACGGAAAATACCATTCGAAGGACGCGCTCATCGCCGCTCTGCACTCGAAGCTCACGGCGTTTCCCGGCATCATCTTCAATTACACGCAGCCCGCCGAGGATGCGGTCGACGAGGCGCTGACCGGACTGAAAAGCTCGTTGGACGTCAAGATCTTCGGCACTGATTTGAATTTGCTCGAGGCGAAAGGCCGACAGATCAAAGGGATCATCGAGCGCGTCCCCGGAATAAATCACGTCACTCTGGTGGAGGAGCTCGGACAACCGAGCCTGACGATTTCGGTCGACCGGGCGAAGATGGCGCGATACGGACTCAGCGCCGACGCCGTGAATGGATTGATCGAGGCGGCAGTCGGCGGCGAGGCGGCGACCCAGGTCGTTCAGGGTGAGCGGACGTTCGATCTCGTGGTGCGGTTGCAGGAACAGTATCGCGCGAACCCGGCCCAGATCGGCAACATTTTGCTTGCGACGCCGGACGGAAATCAGATTCCGCTGCGCGAAGTGGCGGACATTCAGAACGCGAGCGGCGCCTCGTTCATCTACCGTCAAGACAATTCCCGCTATATCGGTGTGCAGTACTCCGTCGAGGGCCGCGACCTGGCGAGCGCCGTCGCCGACGCCCGCGCCGCGGTGGACCGCCAGGTCAAGCTTCCGACCGGCTACTCGATTCGCTGGGGCGGAGAGTTCGAGGAGTACACGGCGTCGCGCGCCCAGATCAACATCGTTCTCCCGATCACGATCGCGCTGATCTTCGCGATCCTGTTCGTCCTGTACCACAACTTCAAGTTCCCACTCATCACGGTGCTGGGCGTCGTGCTCTCGGCGCCACTGGGCGGTTTGCTGGCGATGCTGATCACCGACACGCCCTTCTCCGTATCGTCGATGATCGGGTTTCTGGCCCTGTTCGGCGTGTCGGTGCAGACGGCAGTCGTCTACATCTCCTACGCCAACGAGCTTCGACTCGGTGGGTTCGGCATTCCCGAGGCCACACGCACCGCCGCGCTCCTCAGACTTCGACCAATCATGATGACCGCACTCGTCGCCGCACTCGGCCTGCTGCCCGCGGCGCTGTCGACCGGCGTCGGATCCGACACGCAGAAGCCGTTCGCGCTGGTGATCGTCGGCGGATTGTTTTCTCGATTGTTGATCAGCGTCTTCCTGATGCCGGTGCTCTACGTGATGTCGGCCCGCCCAGACGACCATTTGGAGGTGTAGCCCCCGTCATCATGCTACGACTCCTGCCCGGTCATCCTGCGCGCAACGAAGGATCTGCTATCGTGCCCTGACACATGGAGCCGTCGGCGCGTCGGAGCACCAAAGTCATTTTGCGGTCTCCGTTTGTTGTCCGTCCACTCCGTTCATGTCCGTATCTAATCGTTACGGTCCAAGTGGCGCGACAGAGCTTAACGCCACACACATCTCTCTCGCCGACTGCCGCTCGGGCAAGCCATAACGGTTGCAGGAACGGATGGAACGGAGTGGACGGACAACAAACGGATTGAATTGAGGGGAGTGCGGCCGGACGATTGACTGTGCCAAAAGAGGAATGCCCTCGTCGCGGGCAGTGCTTGTCCGTGACGGGCCTAGTCGGGATGAATCTCGTGCCGCCGATCGCCGTGGCGGCGGTCTTCTCGCCGTCGCGAGGCGTGCCAGATGGCCAGCGCAAAGAGCGCCGCGACAACGACGTAGACCGGATGCATGATCACCCTCAGCGCCGGCGACAGTCGCACCACGAACACCAAGCCGAGCTCGATCACCAGGCCGGTGATCACGAGTCCCACGACCCTTCTGACGCGAGGCTGGGTGGACGAGGCGTCCGGGGTTAGCATCGAATTGAATCGATATGAGAGGTTAGTTGAGGCCCAAAGGCCGTCCGGCGGCTGACTTACAGCGTCCGAACCGGCTATTCTTCATGTCGGTCATGACAAAACGCCAAGACGCTCTCGACTACCACGCCAACGGCCGGCCCGGCAAGATCGCCGTGGTGCCAACCAAGCCGTTGACCAACCAACGCGACCTCTCGCTGGCGTACTCGCCCGGCGTCGCCGAACCGTGCCTCGAGATCGAGAAGGACTACGATCTCGCCTACACGTATACCGCGAAGGGCAACCTCGTCGCCGTCGTCACCAACGGCACCGCCGTTCTTGGCTTGGGCAACATCGGCGCCATCGCCGCCAAGCCTGTGATGGAAGGTAAAGCGAACCTGTTCAAACAGTTCGCCGATCTCGACGTGTTCGACCTCGAGGTGGGCTCGGAGAAGCCCGACGACGTCATCCGGTTCTGCCAGCTGCTCGAGCCGACGGTCGGCGGAATCAACCTCGAAGACATCCGGGCGCCAGACTGCTTCTACATCGAGGAGACGCTCCGCAAGACCCTCAAGATTCCGGTTTTCCACGACGATCAGCACGGCACCGCCATCATCTCCGGCGCCGCCCTGCTCAACGCACTCGAGGTCTCGGGCAAGGACATCGGCAACATCCGCGTCGTGTTCTCCGGCGCCGGTGCCGCAGCCATCTCGACCGCTGAGCATTACGTGCGGCTCGGCGTCAAGCGTGAGCACATCGTGATGTGCGACCGCGCCGGCGTGATCTACAAGGGACGGAAGGGTACTCTCGATCCCTACAAAGCGCGCTTTCAGGCCGATACGTCGGCGCGATCGATTGCCGACGCGCTCGTCGGCGCCGACGTCTTCGTCGGGCTCTCGGCGGCCGGCGCGATCACCGGCGAGATGGTCAAAATGATGGCGCCCTGTCCCATCATCTTCGCGCTCGCCAATCCGGTCCCCGAGATCCTGCCCGAGGAGGTACGCGCCGTCCGCGACGACGCGATCATCGCCACCGGACGCAGCGACTATCCCAATCAGGTCAACAACGTCCTCGGGTTTCCGTTCATCTTCCGCGGCGCGCTGGATGTTCGCGCCACCGAGATCAACGAAGAGATGAAGATGGCGGCCACCCGCGCGCTCGCGCTGCTGGCCAAGGAGAACGTGCCGGACACCGTGTCCGCGCTGTATGGGCTCCGCGAAGTGCAGTTCGGCCCCGAGTACCTCATTCCCTTCCCGTTCGACCCACGCGTGCTGCTGTGGGTGGCGCCGGCGGTGGCGTGGGCGGCTGTTGCGTCGGGCGCCGCGAACGACTTCATCGACCTCGACGACTATCGGGAGCGGCTGGAGTCACGGCTGGGACGCGCACGCGGCGTCATGCGTGGGCTGATCAACCGGGCCATCAGCAATCCTAAGCGGGTCGTCTTCCCCGAAGGCGAAGAGCCCAAGATCATTCGCGCGGCGCGCATCTGCGTCGAGGACGGCATCGCGTCGCCGATTCTGCTCGGCAACCGCGACGCCATCGAGCAGCGGGCACGCGGGATGAACGTCCCGCTCGACGACATCGCGATCGAAGATCCGGCGACGTCCACCAAGCGCGACGAGTATGCGCAGCACATGTGGGCGCGGCGACAGCGCAAAGGCATGAGCCTCGACGAAGCGCGGCGTCGCCTGTTCAACGGCAACTACTTCGGATCGTGCATGGTCGGCCGCGGCGACGCGGACGCGCTCGTGTCTGGCGTCAACCTGCACTATCCCGAGACCATTCGTCCGGCGCTCGAGGTGATCGGCGCCCACCCCAAGGCCGGGTTGGTCAGCGGCATGTACATGCTGGTGTTCGAGAAGCAGCTCGTGTTCTGCGCCGACACCACCGTCACGATCGATCCCACAGCCGAACAGCTGGCGCAGATCGCGTTCTCGGCGTCGCGCATCGCGCGAACCATGGGCGTCGAGCCCCGCATCGCAATGCTGTCGTTCTCGAACTTCGGCTCGGTGCGCCACCCAGAGGCCGAGAAGATGGCGCGCGCCGTGGCGTTGCTTCGACTTCGAGATCCCTCGTTGGTGGTGGACGGCGAAATGCAGGCGGATACGGCGTTCGATCCCGAGATCATCGAGCGCGACTACCCGTTCAGCACGCTCAAGGAGCAGGCGAACGTGCTCATCTTCCCCAACTTGAGCGCGGGCAACATCGCCTATAAGCTGCTGAATCACCTGGGCGGAGCGACGGCGATCGGGCCGATCCTCGTTGGCATGAGTCGTCCCGTGCATGTGCTGGAGCGCGGCGCCGACGTCCAGGACATCGTCAACATGGCCGCGGTGGCCGTGGTCGACGCGCAAGAGCGGTCCTATCCCGTGGAGCCCGTCGTTCGTCCGACGACCGGTCCCACTCCGACGATCTTTTCGAGGTTATGAGATAACATGGCGACTCAAACGAAGCCGCAGGACGACGCCGGATTCCAGGGGAAGGTTGGCTTGGAGGCTCAAGGTCTCGACCCCAAGGGTGACGTGCACTGGAACCTCGTGGCGCCCGTGCTCATTCAGAACGCCATTCGTCGGGGCGAAGGCCAGCTCGCCGACATGGGACCGTTCTGCGCGGTCACGACGCCGCACACCGGCCGATCGCCGAACGACAAGTTTCTCGTCAAAGAACCATCATCGGCCGGCGACGTCGACTGGGGCAAGGTCAACCAGCCGCTGTCGGACCAGCAGTTCGAGGCGCTGCTCGGCGACGTCCGCGAGTATCTGAATCAGCGCAATGAGCTGTTCATTCAAGATCTCTACTGTGGCGCCGATCCCAAGTACCGCCTGTCCGTTCGCTACGTGAGTCCCGGTGCGTGGCACATGGCGTTCGTGCGCAACATGTTCATTCGCCCGGAGGCCACCGAGCTCCCAACGTTCGATCCGAACTTCACCGTGCTCCACGCGCCGGAGTTCGAGGCCGACCCGGAAAAGCACGGCACGCGCAGCGGCACATTCATCGTGTTGAACCTCGCCAAGCGCATGATTCTCATTGGCGGAACGCGCTACGCCGGTGAGCTCAAGAAGGCGATGTTCACGGTGATGAACTACTACATGCCGAAGCAAGGCGTTCTCTCCATGCACTGCTCGGCGAATATCGGCAAAGACGGCGACACCGCGCTCTTCTTCGGACTGTCCGGCACCGGAAAGACCACGCTCTCCGCCGATCCCAAACGCTCACTCATCGGCGACGACGAGCACGGATGGTCGCCCGAAGGCGTCTTCAACTACGAAGGCGGCTGCTACGCGAAGGTCATCAACCTATCTGCTGAGGGCGAGCCCGATATCTATCGCACCACGCAGATGTTCGGTACGATCCTCGAGAACGTCGTGCTCGACGAGCTCACTCGAAAGGTGAAGTTCGAGGACCAGTCGATCACCGAGAACACCCGCGCGTCGTATCCGCTGCATTACATCCCGAACTTCGCGAAGTCGGGCCGCGGCGGACATCCCAAGAACATCGTCTTCCTCACCGCCGACGCATTCGGCGTGCTGCCGCCGATCGCCAAGCTCACGCGCGAGCAGGCGATGTACTACTTCCTGTCGGGCTACACGGCGAAAGTCGCCGGCACGGAACGCGGCGTGAAGGAGCCGCAGGCGACATTCTCGTCGTGCTTCGGCGCGGTGTTCCTCGTCTGGCATCCGACCAAGTACGCCGAGATGCTCGGAAAGCTGATCGACGAGCACGGGTCGGACGTATGGCTCGTGAACACCGGCTGGACCGGCGGCGCGTTCGGTGTCGGCAAGCGGATGAGGCTCACCCACACGCGCACGATGGTGCACGCGCTGCTGCACGGGGACCTTCACTCGGTGCCGCTCGACACCGATCCGATCTTCGGCTTGCACATTCCCAAGCACATTGCCGATGTGCCGGGCGACGTTCTCAACCCGCGCAACACGTGGCCGGACAAGGCGGGCTACGACGAGCAGGCGCGGAAGCTCGCCGGCATGTTCCGCGACAACTTCGCGAAGTTCGAGAAGTTCGTGCCGAAGTCAGTGCGCAACGCGGGGCCGACTGTCCGCTGACCGACGGTGGAACGGTGGAACGGTGGAACGGTGGAACGAAACTGCGATCACGTTCCACCGTTCAAGCGAGCGACAGCGAGCGGCCCTTCCACCGTTCCACCGCTAGAGCGGCGTAATCGACTGGCGCACTGCCTGCCGCTCAGCGGCGCGGATCGGCTCGGCCGGTCCTGCGCCCAGAGCGCGGATGGGCTTTCCGTCGCCCATGGCCGGCGCTTCTTTGGGAGTCTGAGCCGCATGCGCCGGCGCCGGCGCCGCCGCCGGGCGCTCGGCGAGCACCCTCGTCACGAAACGCTGCCCTTCGGAGATCCGCTCGACCTCGATCGCGATCGCGTCGACGGCCTGCTCGAGGCGATCGAGTCTCGGAGCGATCACGTCGTCGGCGCGGGGCGCTACGGCCTTGGGAGATCCACGCCAGACGCGTCGGGCCATCGCGATCGACATCGGCATCATGACCGCGAAGATGAAGGCGAACGCGAGTCCGGCGGCCAGGTCCGGGTCGAACTGACGGCGTGCGCCTGGAGGAAATACGAACGGTGGCTGTGTCTCGGTCCCCTGTCTCGACGCCAACTGCGCCCGCGCGCTTGCGAGGTCGATCTCGACCTGCGCGATCTGGTTCTCGATGGGCACCTGCTTGAGCTCCAACGCCGCTCGCAGCGTACCGTCGGATGCGCGGTTGATCTGCCGCTGGAGAATCGTTCGCTCCGCACGCAACCCCGCGAGCTGCTGGCTGAGGCTGGCAACCTGCTCCTGTAGCACCGCGATCGAACTGGCGGGTCCGGGCAGGACTGTCGTCGGAGCGGGTGGAGGCGCCGTCGGTGTCTGCGCGACAGGCGCCTTCGCCTGGGTGGGGGCGGGTGTCAGCATGAAAAGCACTACGGACCCTGAGGAAAGAGGTTTCCGCTCGCAACCGTTCGGTTCGCGCGTTTCGGTTCCGGCCCAGGTATCATACGCCACATGTCCGTGGAAATCATCCGTGACCCGCTCTGGAACAACATCCGGCTCGATTCGCTCAGTTTCGAGCTGATCGACACACCGGCCTTCCAGCGGCTGCGGTACGTTCGCCAGCTCGGGTTGGCCTTCCTCGTCTATCCGGGAGCCACTCACTCGCGGTTCGAGCACGCGCTCGGAACGTACCACTTGGCGCGGCGAACGCTCACGCTGTTCGAGGATCAGGACGACTTCGCGCTGATCGACCGCGACGAGTGCGTCCTGATCCGGATCGCCGCGCTGCTCCACGACATTGGCCATTACCCGTTCTCACACGCGCTCGAGGAAATCGGCGCTATGCATCACGAGGATGTCGCTCGTCCTCTGATCTGCGACGGCGAAGTCGCGGACGTCTTGCACCGCGAGCTGGGCGCCGACGCGCCGGAGCGGATCGTTGCGCTGATTCGCGGTGAGAGTGACAGTCCCCTGCAGGGGCTCATCTCGGGCTCGATCGATTTGGACAAGCTCGACTATCTGCGACGGGACGCGTTCATGTGCGGCGTCGCGTACGGCGAGATCGACGTCGACCGATTGGTCAACGCGCTCGTCATCGTGCGTGATCCGGCGACCGACGCGCCGCGCGTCGGGATGATCGAAAAGGGATTATCGGCGCTCGAGTCGTTGCTCTTCGCGCGATATCAGATGTATCGCAACGTGTACTGGCATCACGCCGTCCGGAGCGCCACGGCGATGTACAAGCGGCTCGTTGCCGACGCACTCGACGCCGGCGCCCTCGACGCGAGAACGCTCGCTGGCTTCACCGACGAGGGAATTCTCCACGTCCTCAGCCAGCGGGCGCCGAGTCCGCTCTTGCACGCCCTCCGCGAGCGCAAGCTGTACAAGCGGGCATTCGAGTGTCCCGCCGCCGGACTCGAGCCCGATGCCGCCGAGTGGATCGCAGACGATCGCGCGCTGACGGTGGCGGTCGAGAACGCGCTGGCGGAAGAGGTCGGGCTCGAGCCGGGCGAGCTTCTACTCGACTACCCGACCAAGACGCAAATGCTCGGTCTCGACCTTCTGGTTCGACGACCGTACGGCGAGGTGCGCCGCTTGACAGCCGCCGGCTGGGAGGGCGTGATCAACCTTCCAAAGCTTTCGGAGGAATTCTATCACTCGGCGCGGTGGCTGCGCGTGTACACGTCGACCAGGATCGCACTCGATCCGGCGGCCGTGACGGCGCTCGCGAGTCAGCCTGCCGACGAGGTAAGGCGCCGCGTAGCGGCCGGCCAAGCGCTGCTCCGCTCCTGACCCGCTGGGCGCACATACGGCAAGGCCGCTTCAGCGTGAGCGAACCTCACAGTGAAGCGGCCTCACCGCCGCTCTCGGCGACAGCGCGGATTTACCGACTGATGTTGGCGTCCTTCCGGTAGTAATCCCCGAGCAAGTGCTCGGCGAAGTACTCGAACATCAGGTGGTTCGTGTACGGCACATCGTCGCCGTAGCCGTGCGGCTTACCCGGCAGCAGCATGAAGTCGAATCGTTTGTTCGCCTTGATCAGCGCGTTCACCAGACGAATGGTGTTCGCCGGGTGGACGTTGTTGTCCATGTCGCCCGTCTCGAGCAGCAGATTGCCCTTCAGGTTGGGCGCAAGATCGACGGTCGTCGGCACGTGGATGGAGAACGTGGAATCCGGCATCTCGTCGGGCTCGGCGCCATCGTTGTTGTTGGCGACCGTCTTCTTCGTCTTGTCGTCCTTTTTCGCGATGACCCTGAGCCCGTGATACTGCTCGCTCCAGTTCTGGTTGTAGACGTTGTTGTCGTGGTTTCCTGATTCGCTCACGCCCACTTTGAAGAAGTCGTTGTAGGGCGGCAGCATCATCGCCGCGGCCGTGAGGAATCCGCCGCCGGAGTGTCCGTAGATGCCGACGCGATCGAGGTCGATCCACTTGTGGCGCGCGGCCAGTTGCTCGATTCCCGCCTTCTTATCGGCCAGCGCGTAGTCGCGGAGATTGAAGTAGCCGTAGCCCTGGTATTCCTGCGACCGCTGCGGGCTGCCGCCCCGATTCCCGATCTGAATGACGATGAAGCCGAGTTGAGCGAGCTGCTGCGGAACCGCGGTAGGCGAGAAGGTGAAGTTCACCGACTCGGTTTGCGGACCCGGATAGACGTTGGCGATGATGGGATACTTCTTCGTCGAGTCGAAATCGAACGGCTTCCACATGTTGCCGTAGATGTCGGTGATCCCGTCGGCCGCCTTTGTCTGGAAGGTCTCCGGCGGGCGCCAGCCCAATTCCTTGAGCCGCGAGATGTCCATGGTCTCGAGATCCATCACCGTTCTGCCCGACGCATCGCGCAGCACGGCCTTCGGCGCCAGATCGATGCGCGAGAAGTTGTCGACGATCCATCGCTTGTTCGGCGACAGGCGCGAATCGTGAGTCGCGTCACCGGCATCGAGCATGGCGAAGCCCGTGCCGTCGACGTTCACGCGATAGAGGTGTGAGTAGTACGGGTTTTCTCCCGGCTCGCGCCCCACGGCGGTGAAGAAGACGATCCCCTTCACCGAGTCGACGTCGACGATGCGCTCGGCGCGCCACGCGCCTGACGTCAGCGCATGCTTGAGATGCCCGCCGTTGTCATAGAGGTAGTAATGCCCCCACCCGGTGCGCTCGGACCACCAGATAAAGTCGCCGCCGGTCTTGACGTACCGGACGTTCTGACGCTCGCTCGAGTTGTTCACGATGTCCTCGTGCAATAGCGACGACACCGTGTGTGACGCCATGTCGACGTCGATGAGCTCCATGTGACGCTGCGTTCGATCGCGACGCACCAAGCGCAGGTGGCCCGCGTTGCCGTTCCAGTGCAGGTCGAACAGCCGCTGATCCTTCCACTTCTTGACGTTCACCGGTGTCAGCTGCGCGTCGCCCACCTTCCACGAGTAGAGCTCTTCCTGCGGCACGTTCTCTTCGCCGGGCATGGCGTACGTGTACGTCATGAGCGTCGGGCGCGGATTCGCCAGGTTGTTGACGAGATACAACTCGCCGACTTTGCGCTGATCATTCCGCGTCACCGCGAACGCCTTGGAGTCCTGCGACCACACGACGCTCGCGCGCACGCGTGGATCGCGGTTGATGCCGCCGCGTCCTCCGCCGCCGCCGCCTTGCTGGAGAGAGTCGTCTTGCTGTTGCTGCTGTTGCTGCAGCTCCTGCTGCTGGCGCTCTTGCAGCGTGTCGCGCGCGCCGAAGCTGTAGTTCTTCACACCGTCCTTGGTGAGCTGAACGGTGTCTTTGGTCGCAACCTTGACGACAAACAGATTGTGGTCGCGCGCGAACGCGAACATGCTGCTGTCGGGCGAGTAGTTGCGGAAATCGCCGCCGCGCCCGCCGCCGAACTGGCCACCGCCGCCGGCGGCGCCGGCCCGGCCGCCTCCGCCACCGCCGCACGTGTTGACCGTATCAGGCGGTGTGGCAGCGCCGCCGCCCTGTCCGCGTCCGCCGCGCCCGCCGCGCCCATTGCCCTCGGCGTTCGCCGGCGTCGCCGGCGTCGCCGGACCGAGAAGCTTGAGGGTCTCGGCGCGCACGTCCCACTCCCAGCGCGAGCTGTCGGCGGTGAAGGTGAACGTCTTGCGGTCGGTCGAGAAGCGGATCGACGTGAACGGCAGATTCTGTGGATCGTGCGCGCGGTGGCTGAGGTCGGACAGCTGCGACGCCAGCTTGACCTGGTCGAACAACGGCTTCTTGGTCTTCGTCGTCGGCACGACGAGAAAGAACGTCGAGCCGGTGTGGTCCTTCCAATCGTAGCACAGCGAATCGCTCTGGCCGAGCCAATGAGGATTCACTGAATTCGTGTAGACGCGGGACCGGAGACTCTGCGGCGAGAACTTGTTCGCGAGCTCCCAATTGGCCTGGTTCGCGTGATCCTGGGCGACGGCCGGCACGGCGGCGAGCGTGACCAGACCGACGGCAGCGCGCAGCGCACGTCGGGCGGTATGTGCGTGGAGCATGTGTACGTCTCTCGGCAAGGAGTGGGGGGCGACGAGATCGTGAGATTTGCAGCGGGCGCGGGAAGACCGGAAGAGGCCCGCGCGTAGCGTCGGGCTATTTCCTATACTCGCGGTGCGTCCCCTTCGCTGCGCGCGTGGCGGCGGCGAGACCGCGTCGCGATGAGGCAGACGGCGAGGGCGCCGTCGCCCGGCCGCGCTCAGCCGCCCGCGGGAGTCTCGTCCGGCGCTAGTTGGACGACGATCGCCGTGATGTTGTCGAGCCCACCACGCCCGTTGGCTTCCGATATCAGAGCGTGGACTTTGCGCTCGGGCTCCGCGCGCGACATCAGCAGCATCTGCAACCGCCGGTCGTCCACCATGCCCGTGAGCCCATCGCTGGCAACGAGGAAGAGATCGCCGACCTTGGCTTCGCCGGTGTAGATATCGGGCTCGACTTCCGGGCTCGCACCCACGCAACGCGTAATGACGTTGCTGTACGGGTGGTAGCGCGCCTGCTCGGGCGTGAGAAAGCCGGCGTCGACCTGCTCCTGAACGTAGGAATGGTCTTTGGTGAGCTGATGCAGCGCGCCGTCGCGGAGCAGGTAGACGCGCGAGTCGCCGACCTGGCCGATGAGGTACCGCATGGCGGAGATGAGCAGCACGGATGCCGTCGTGCCCATCCCTTGCTTGTCGACCTCGGTGATCGTGCGATCGTGAATGTTCCGGTTCGCTTTCCGGAGGGCTTCGGCGACGGTCTCGGGAACAGATCGATCGTCGAGATTCTTGACGCCCTGCAATTCGCGCTCGACGATCTGCACCGCCATCTCGCTGGCGACCTCACCCGCGGCGTGCCCCCCCATGCCGTCGGCCACGATGAACAACCCGCGATCGCCATTTGCATGGACCGCAAAATTGTCCTCGTTCCCGGATCGGATCATCCCGACATCGGTCCGCGCGGAGTAGAGCAGACGCACCATTTAGTGATTCAGCAAGAAGAAATCGGCCGCCAGGTCGGGCGTACATAGCGCGATGCGCCACACCGGTACTCCGGCAGAAACTACCCCATCGCCCCTCCGGCTGGCAAGCGTCATGCGCCCGCCGGGAGCACACCGCGCTGCACCCTGGGCGCTTCGGCTCCGGCGCCGGCTTGGAGTCGATACAATCGCTCGTACAATCCATGTTTCGCCAGCAGCTCGCGGTGGGTTCCACGCTCGCGAACATGGCCGTGATGCAACACGATGATTTCGTCGGATTCGAGAATTGTACTCAATCGGTGGGCGATGGCGATCGTCGTTCGTCCGCGCATCAATTCGGTGAGGGCGTGCTGGATCTCCGCCTCGATCTCGCTGTCCACGGCACTCGTCGCCTCGTCGAGGATCAGGAGCGCCGGATCCGCAGCGATGGCGCGGGCGAACGACAATAGCTGCCGCTCTCCGACGCTGATCGACGCTCCGCGCTCTCCTAAGACGTGTGAATAGCCGTGCGGCAACCGCCGAATGACACGATCCGCGCCCACGCGCGCCGCCGCCGCCGCGACGTCTTCCTCCGAGATGTCGTTCGACAATCGAATGTTCGTCAGCACGTCGCCCGCGAAGAGAAAGATGTCCTGCTGCACGTAACCGATGAGACCCCGTAGCTCCGGGAGCGGAATGTCCCGCACGTCGATGCCGTCGACCAGAATCCGCCCACGCTGCGGCTCGTAGAATCGAAGCAGGAGATTGATGACCGTCGTCTTTCCCGCCCCGGTGTGGCCGACCAGTGCAAGCGTCTTGCCCGGCTCGACTCTAAAGCTCACGCCCTTGAGAACCCACTCCGGCGACGCCGGCTGGCCTCCCTCGCGGGCGACATGGCCGAGATCGTACGCAAACCAGACGTCCTGGAACTCGACCGTCACTCCATTCGCCACCTCGCGGTGGTGGATCGTGGGGACGGACCCCACGTCGGCCACCTCCGTATCCAGCAGCCGAAAGATCCGCTCGGACGCCGCCATCGCCTGTTGCAGGGTATTGAACTTGTCCGATAGATCTTGGAGCGGTTGAAAGAAGCGCCGCACGAGTTGCAGGAACGCTGCGACCGTTCCGACCCTGAGCGACCCGATCTCCACGCGATGCGCTCCGGCCACGATGAGACTCGCCAGCGCGATCGACGTCAGAATCTCGATCACCGGGAAATACAGCGCGTAATAGGTGATGGAATCGAGGTTCGCTTGGAGATGTCCGCGATTGAGCTCATCGAAGCGCTCGGCCTCGGTTTCCTCGCGCCCGAACAGTTGCACGATGCGCATGCCGGTGATGCGCTCCTGCAAATACGCGTTGATGCGCGCGAGGCGCGTCCGCACGTCACGATACGAGTCCCGCACTTTGGCACGAAACACGTGCGACGCCCAGTACACGAACGGAATCACACCGAACGACGCCAGCGCGAGCCGCCAATCGATGATGAGCATCACGACGCTGATCGCCAACAGCGTGAACAGGTCGCCGAGCCCCGCGACCACGCCGGCGGTGAACAGCTCGTTGAGCGCTTCGACGTCCGACGTCACGCGCGTCACCAGTCGGCCGACTGGATTGCGATCGAAGAATACGACCGGCAGGCGCTGCACGTGCCCGAAGATGTCGCGCCGCAGATCGCGCATGACGCGCTGGCCGAGGAGGCTCGTCAGCATCGTCTCGGCGTATTGGCAAGCAAACCCGACGACGAGCGACCCCGCGAGAAGCAGCGCGGCTCGCCACACCATGGCCACATCGCGCGCCGGAAGCGCGACGTCGATCACTCGCTGCGTCATCAGCGGCCCGACGAGTTGCACAACCCCGTCGAGCATCAGACAGCTGAGCGCCGCGCCCACGAGCCAGCCATACGGCCGCACGTAGACCGACAGGCGCCGCATGAGCCGCGCGTCGTATGCTTTCCCGACGACATCCTCTTCGTTCATTCACCAAAGTTATCAGCCGGGATCCGTCCCCGGCCGCCGGCTGGAGTCGATCTCTCACCGAACGAGGTATCGCCGATCGTTTCAGCTGAACTTGGTACAGCCGTTGCATCCCTTGGTACAGCCGTTGCGTTAGAGGTCCCCGACGTCTGACCCCAATATCGGAGGCGATGTTATGGGTATAATCGCGTGGATCGTGCTCGGTCTGATCGCCGGCGCGATCGCCAAAGCGCTCATGCCGGGACCGGACCCCGGTGGTATCATCGTTACGATTCTCATCGGTATCGTAGGAGCGTTCCTCGGCGGTTTTGTCGGGAGCCTCATCACTGGCACCGGACTGAACGGCTTCTCGCTCTGGAGCATCCTGCTCGCAATCGTCGGCGCGTTGATTCTCCTCTGGATCTATCGTGCGACCACGCGGTCGCGCGGAACGACGACCCTGTAGGACAACCACCGATCGTCAGCGCGTATCGCACGGCCGGCCGACGTAGGCAGCCGCGTGGTACGCGCTGTTTGCTGGGCGCACTGGATTTCCGCCAGGTACATCCCGATCGTTCGCCGATGCCACTTTGGCTCTTCTGGTTGCTGCTCGGTCTCATCGCCGGATCCCTCGCCAAGTACATCATGCCCGGCCGGGATCCCGCGGGCTGCATCTTTACCATCTTCCTCGGCATCATCGGCGCGCTGCTCGGCGGAATGATCGGGACGCGGCTCGGCTGGGGTAAGGTCGACCAAGGCGATCTCGATCTCCGCTCCATTGGTATCGCGACCTTCGGCGCGCTCCTCGTGTTGATCGTCGGCCGACTGGTCCGGCGCGCCAGGTAGCGTTTTCACGCGAGCCGCGCCCGGCTTCGCTATTTCTTCGGTCGCAGATCTTCGCTAAGTTTTGATGGATGAAGGACTCCATCATCGTTCGCGGCGCGCGGCAGCATAACCTCAAGGGCTTCGACCTCGAGATCCCGCGACGCGCGTTCACGGTGATCACTGGTCCGTCGGGTTCAGGCAAGTCGTCGCTCGCCTTCGATACCATTTACGCCGAGGGCCAGCGCCGGTACGTCGAGTCCCTCTCGGCGTATGCGCGCCAGTTTCTCGAGCGCATGGAGAAGCCAGACGTCGATTCGATCGACGGCCTGTCGCCCGCTGTGGCCATCGAGCAGAAGAATCCCACCAAGACGTCCCGCTCGACCGTGGGAACCGCGACCGAGATCTACGACTACCTGCGGCTGCTCTGGGCGCGGATCGGGCGCACGTTTTGTCCGCTGTGCGGTCGTGAGATGCGTCCCGACACGGTGCAGTCGGCCACCGACACCGTCCTTGCCCTCCCGACGGGAACGCGCTTCTACGTGACCTTCCCCCTCGTGCTCTCGCCCGAAGTCACGCACGACGTCGTTGTGGAGAATCTGCGCGCGCAAGGCTTCGTACGCGTCGCCGTCGACGGCGAGATCAAACATCTCGACGATCTCATGACCGAGGCCATTGACATCACGTTCGCCAAGCAGCTGCTCGTGGTCGTCGATCGGTTGGCGGTGGGCGACGAGGCGCGCGGTCGCCTGCCCGACGCGATCGGGTCGGCGTTTCGCGAAGGAGACGGCGACTGCATCGTTCTATTCACGGAGCCGGTCAAGACACCGCTTACGCCAAAGCCGTCGAAGATTCTTCGCTTCACCGAACGGTACGAGTGCGCCAACGACGGCACGCGCGCGCCCACTCCCACGCCGCAGCTGTTCTCGTTCAACAGCCCGCGTGGCGCGTGCAAACGGTGCAACGGATTCGGCGCGACGCTCGAGTACGACGAGTCGCTCATCGTGCCCTATCCTGCGCGCAGCCTGAAGGACGGCGCGATCGATCCGTGGACCAAGCCACGGTACGAGAACAAGCGTCGTGCGCTCGCCGAATTCGCGAAGCGCGAAGGGATTTCCATGGACACGCCATGGCAGAAGCTCTCTGCCGCGGCGCGACAGAAGCTCCTGAACGCCAAGGTCCGCGGATACAAAGGCATCTTCCCGTTCCTCGTCGATCTGGAGGAGAAGAAGTACAAGCAGTACATCCGAGTCTTCCTGCGGCAGTATCAAACGGCCCAGGAATGTCCCGACTGCCACGGCACCAAGCTACAGCCCGAGGCGCTTCAGGTTCGCGTTGCCGGGCGCACGATCGCCGAGGTGAGCGAGTTGCCTGTCGATCGGCTGCTCGAATGGTTGGAGACGCTCGACCTCACCTCGTTCGAGCGACAGGTCGCGGCGCACATCCTCAAAGAGGCGCGTGATCGCGTTCAGTTCCTCTGCGACGTCGGGCTCAATTATCTGACAATGCATCGCGCCACACGCACGCTGTCGGGTGGCGAAGCGCAGCGCATTGGATTGGCCAACTCGCTCGGATCGCAGCTCGTCGACACGCTGTATGTGCTCGACGAGCCGTCGATCGGACTGCACTCGCGGGACATGGATCGTCTGCTCCGCCTGCTGCACCGCCTGCGCGACACGGGCAACACCGTGCTCGTCGTCGAGCACGACCCCGACGCCATTCGCGCCGCCGACTTCATGGTGGAGCTCGGGCCGGGCAGCGGCGAAAAGGGCGGACAGCTCGTGTTCAGCGGACCAATCTCGCGCATCGCCGAGAGTCCGCTTACGGGTGCGTACCTCACGGGAGCGCGCGAGATCCCAGTTCCCGCCACGCGACGTCGCTTGGGACCACGCTGGATCACGCTGACCGGCGCCCGCGAACACAATCTCAAGGGTGTCGACATAAAGATTCCACTCGGCGCGGTGACCGTCGTGACCGGCGTTTCAGGATCTGGAAAGAGCACGCTCATTCACGACGTCCTGCTCCGCGCGCTCGAGACGCGCCTGCACGGAGAGCACAGCGCCAAGCAGCATCTGGGCGAAGTGGTCGGCGCGTTCGACTCCATCACCGGCGTCGAAGCGATCGACGACGTGATCGGCATCGACCAGAGCCCGATCGGCAAATCGCCGCGGTCGAACCCCGTCACGTACGTCAAAGCGTTCGACGAGATCCGTCGCATCTTCGCCGACGCTCCGCTGTCGCGCGAACGCCGATACACGGCGGGTACGTTCAGCTTCAACGTGGCCGGAGGACGTTGCGAGACGTGCGAAGGCGCGGGCTACCTCGAAGTCGAGATGGTGTTCATGGCCGACGTGTTCGTCCCCTGCGACGACTGCGCCGGCCGGCGATTCAAGCCCGCGGTGCTCGACGTGCGCGTCAACGGCCGCAACATCTTCGAGGTCCTCGAGCTCACCGTCGACGAAGCCATTCGCTTCTTTCCGCGCGAGGAGAAGCTCGGTCAAGCACTCTGGCAGTTACAGCAGGTTGGTCTGGGCTATCTGCGGCTCGGCCAACCGGCAACGACGCTCTCCGGCGGCGAGGCGCAGCGACTCAAGGTCGCGCGCGAGCTCGTGTTCGGCGGTAAGAAGAGCGGAAAGAAGCTGTACGTCATGGACGAGCCGACGACGGGCCTGCATCTCGACGATATCCGGAAGCTCGCGCAGGTCTTCGACCGCCTCGTCGACGCGGGCCACACGCTCGTACTCATCGAGCACAACATGGATGTCATCAAGCTCGCCGACTGGGTGATCGATCTCGGTCCCGAAGCGGGCGACCGCGGCGGCGAGATCGTGGCGACTGGTCGCCCGGAAGAGGTCGCTCGAGTCGCGGCGTCGTACACCGGGCAGTGGCTCCGCGGTGTGCTACCCGGCTTCGCCGAATACGACGACCATCGTCCTCGCCGCAGGGCCTCGCGCGAGCGACTTCCGCAAGCGGTTTAAGTCACTGGCGCGAATAGGGTTGGACTCGCTCGTAATCCGGTTGACTTCGCCCCGTGGCTCGCTACGTTTCTGCATCTGATCCCCGATAGCTCAGTTGGTAGAGCGCTCGACTGTTAATCGAGTGGTCGTAGGTTCGAGTCCTACTCGGGGAGTCGTGCAACAGGTCCTTCGTCGCACTCCTCAGGACGACGCTGGGAATCGCCATTCGCTGAGCGCGCCATCTGCGCTTACCGGGTGGCGATTTTGCGTCATGACGTCGCATTCGTCATTGGGCCGAACGCCGACCCATGTCCGTCCACTAATTTCAGATATCACGTGGCCACGCCACACTCGCTTCACGAGATGCCGATGACAATGCGGTACCGATCGTTGCTGCTCCTCGCTTCGCTGTTTGCACTCGCCGCGTGCGGCGCCAAACCCGATGCACGTGCCTCCCAGAGCGCCGACTCCACTCGCTCGGCGAACGGCGACGTCGGAAGACAAGCCGTCGCGCCAAAGCCGGGAAAGGGATCGGCGCGATCGCCCAATGTCCTCACGGGCGACACGACTCGTGCTCGGCTCATCGCCGGCCGAAATGCGCACGACAGTGTGTCGTACCTGTCGGCCATTCGCCGCGGCACCAAGATGATGGCGACCTGGCCGAGCGGTCCGGCACCGCTCGACGGTGCCCTGCTGCCGGCTCGTCGGATCGTCGCGTTCTACGGAAATCCGCACGAGAAGAAAATGGGCGTGCTCGGCGAATACCCCGTCGACCAGATGCTGGCCAAGCTCGACGAGACAGTTGCACTCTGGCGAAAAGCCGATCCGTCGACCCCTGTGCAGCCAGCGCTGCAGCTGGTCACGGTCGTCGCACAAGGCGCGCCCGGACGCGACGGCATGTATCGGCTGCGAATGGACACGTCGCTCATCAACAAGGTCTACGGCTGGGCACAAACGAGAAAAGGACTCCTCTTCCTCGACGTCCAGGTCGGCCACAGCACCGTGCAAGCCGAGTTGCCGCGTCTGCTGCCCTTCCTCGCCCGCCCCGATGTGCATCTCGCGCTCGATCCGGAGTTCTCCATGCACTACGAGCGCGAGGGCGTCGTACCGAGCAAGAAAGTGGGCGAGATGAGCGCGGACGACATCAACTACGCGATTCGCACGCTGACGCAGCTCGTCATCGACAAGCACCTTCCGCCCAAAGTGCTCGTGGTACACCGATGGACGCGCAAGATGGTATCGAACGCGTCGGCGATCAAACCAACGCCACAAGTGCAAGTTGTGATGGACATGGACGGATGGGGTCCGCCCTGGCTCAAGTTCGACTCGTATCGCGATTACGAAGTCGCCGAGCCGGTGCAGTTCACGGGCTTCAAGATTTTCTTCCATCACGACGTCCAGAAAGGCGACGTCCTCCTCACGCCCGCCGAGGTGTTGCGTCTGATCCCGCGTCCGATCTACATCCAGTATCAGTGATTCGGCGAACGCTCGGCGCGATGTTGTTGGCAATGGCCGCTCCAGTCGGAGCGGCCATTGCGCAATCGGCGCCGGCCCCGCACACGCTGTCGCTCCGCACCGACAACGACGCGTTCGATTTCTGGATGCTGCCATGGAATCGCCCCGACGACGAATACACGAGCGGCGTCCACATCACGTACGAAGGCGGTGACGCGCCGTGGTGGTCGCGATCGGTTCTCGCCGGAGACAGCGCGTGCACCACGCAATCGCGCGCTTGTCGCTCGGCGCGCCTCGAGCTCGGACAGGACATCTACACGCGCGACGCGACGCTGAGCGATCCACGCGTCATCGATCGTTCGCGGCCGAGTGCGGGGTGGCTCTATCTGTCGCAGAGCGCGCGGTCGCTGCGCGAAGACCGCGACGGCGAGCTGACGTTCACCGTCGGCGTCACCGGGCCGCCGTCGCTTGCACAGTTCACGCAGCGGCTCGCACATAGCGCCGCACCAACCTTCAACCGCCCAACCGACTGGAGCCGCCAGATCGATTTCGAGCCCGGCGCCATTGTTCGCCTGGAAGAGCGCTGGCGCGCCGGCGCCGCTCTGGGTCCGTTGGGTTTCGACATCATCCCGCGCGGTGCCGCGTCGTTCGGAAACGTGATCACGGCCGCCGAGGCGGGGCTGCAAATGCGCACCGGCTGGCATCTGCCCCACCCGTGGCTGCCGGAGCCACGCGGCGTATCGCTGTCGTTGGTCAGCGGAATCTCGGGTCAGGCCGTGGCGCACAACATCTTTCTCGACGGCAACACGTTCCGAACCAGCCCGCGTGTCGGACACGAGCCCTTCGTCGGCTCCGGAGAGCTCGGCGTCGAGCTCCGCTATCGCGCGCTGAGCCTCGCCTACCGCGCCGTGAGCGACTCGCGCGCATACGCCGCCGGACCCAAATGGCATCCCTGGGCGTCGATGGTCGGCGGAGTCACTTTCGATCGGTGACGGTGATTCGAATCAGCCGGTCGAGCTTGGGATACTCGCGATCGACGTAGGCGTTACCGCCCGAGAACAACGGCGTCTGATTCCCCGCGCGGACTCCCCCACCGGATTTCTCGCCGTAGCCCGAGTACAAACTGTCGACGACAGCCATGCCCTCTATGACGCGGCCGATGGGAGCGAACCCTTGTGCGTCGAGACGCGTGTTGTCGACGAGCGAGATGTAGAGCTGCGTCGTTCGCGTGTTTGGTCCGGTCATCGCGAAGGCAATGGTCCCACGGACGTTGCTGTGCGTCACGGGATCATCGGTAAATGCGCGGCTCCGCCAGACGACACCCACGGCCGGGTCGCCCGGAATTCCGAACTGTGCAATGAACCGCGGCACGACGCGAGAGAATCGCGAATCGTCGTAGAACCCGGCGCGCGCGAGATTGTAAAACCGGTCCGCACCGCGCGGAGCCCAGTCCCGCTCGATCTCGAGCACGAACGCGCCCTTGCTCGTCTCCACACGTGCATCGAACGCGCGCGGAGCGTGCGCCTCCCAGAACGACGACCTCGGATCGAGGAGAATCGCCCGCCGCTGCGCCGGTGTAGCCACGGTGCCGGCGCCGTGCACGCACGCGTCGCCGGCGAGGAGTGCAGCCGCCGCGATGACGGCCGTCAGTCGTTGTGTCATTCGACGAAAGCTGGGCGTGGGTGGAGACGCGCGCTAGACGATGGCGCGGTCGCGGGCGAAGTTAGCCTCATGCGAATACTCAATGTCTGCGCATTCCTGTGGCTCGCGGCCGGTGCAGCGGCCAGTCAAGCGCAAACCAAGGCGCTCCGATTCGCCGCGGTCGTCGATGGAACGGGTCGCGTCGTATCCAACGGCGTCGTAATCGTCGACGGCGACAAGATCACGCGCGTGCTCGAGGCGCGCGACGCGCTGCCGGCCGGCGCACAGTCCGTCGACCTGACACGCTACACCGCGATCCCGGGCATGATCGACGTGCACACCCACATGACGTATTACTGGGATCCGGTATCAGGCACTGATCCGTGGCGCCAAGCGCCGCGACCGCCCGAGCAAACCATGCAACTCGCGCGGGCGAACGCGATGAAGACGCTCGAGGCGGGCGTGACGACCGTCCGCGACCTCGGCGCGTCGAACTACACGGACATCGCGTTGCGCGACTCGATCAACAAGGCGGGTTGGATCGGACCGCGCATGTTCGTGGCCGGCTACGGATTGCAGCGGGCGCGTCCGCCCTATCGTGCAAACACGGACACGACACGCACCGTGCGCGGTCGCGTCTATAACATCTCGCAAATTCCCGACGCGGTGAAGCAACAGGTGGACGCGGGCGCCGACTACATCAAGATGTACGGCTCGACCGGAAGCGGCGCCGACGTCACCGGCAACGAAACGTTCACCTTCGACGAGATGAAAGCCGCCGTCGACGCCGCGCACCAGTACCGGAAACGCATCGCCATCCACTCATATGGTCCCGATGGCGGACGCGATGCCGTCCGCGCCGGCACGACGACGCTCGAGCACGCAATCGATCTCGACGACGCGACGCTCGCCGACATGGCGAAGCGCGGCACCTTTTACGTCCCGACCATCGACCACAATCGGTATTACTCCGAATACGCAAAGGACTTCCGGTACACGCCGCAACAAGTCGCGGCACTCGACTCGTTCCGTCTCCGGAATTTCGAGACGGCACGGCGCGCATTCAAAGCCGGAGTGAAGCTCGGCATGGGTTCGGATGCCGTCTTCCACATGTTCGGCCAGAACACGCGCGAGCTCGGGTGGTTCGTGCAGCTCGGAATGACGCCGGCACAAGCGCTCGCGACGGCAACGACCAACGGCGCAGCAATCCTCGGCATGGAGAAGAGTCTTGGCGCGATCGCACCCGGCTATTTCGCCGACATCGTCGCCGTCGAGGGCAACCCGCTCGAGGACATCAACGTCGCGCTCAACAACGTGAAATGGGTGATGAAAGGCGGCGCCGTCGTGGTCGACAAGACGCGATAGTGGCCGTTGTCATCTGAGCGCAACGAAGGATCTGCTGTCTGTTCGACCAACAGCAGATCCTTCGTCGTTTCATACCTCAGGATGACGCAGGTCAGTGTATCGGAATCTCCAGCATGAACTGGTGGACGTGCGACGTGCCTCCGTTGACCGACATTGGAGAGACCGCCGCCGCGACGACCGCCGGCGCAACGACGTTCACCTTGTCTCCTGAGATGATGTCGATGCACGCGCTGGGCCCGCAGGTGCGCCGGTAGAGGTATCGCACCGTAAAGCCCCGGGAACGCCAGTGCAGCCCAAACGTTGGCGTCCATTCGTTCCACCCTTCGTCCTGCACCCGATCCGACTGCAGCACGTTGTTGGTCTGGTGCAATCGATAGTTGATCGACGAGACGCCCATGCCGAGTTCAAAGCCGAATGCGTCGCTGCTGTCGGGAGACAGCATGAAATCGTGACCGACGCCAATGCGAATCTTCTGATTGGCGAAGGTGAAGTGATTCAGCACCGTCTTGTCGCCGGCGTGCAGCACTCCTCCGCCGGCGATCCCCGTGTCGGCCGCCGCGGTGCCCCACGTGTCACTCACCATCGGCTCCTCGATCACGTCGACGCCGAACGTCGTCGTGCCGACCGTGCGCGAGATACCCAATCCGAAATCGAACCCGTACGTCGTCCCCGGATCGCGCGGTATGTTCTGAATTTGATAATTCGGGATCTTCGGGTGCGAGAGACGATTCGCCGTGGCCAGCACGCCGACACGCCACCCGTCGTCGCCGACCGGTTGCACGTACTGCGTATGCACGCCCCAAATGTTCGTCTGGTCGACGTTGTGATCCGACCGCGTCGTCACCTGCTGGCCCGACGGCAGCCACGTCCTCGTGGTGAAATGCACGTCGTGGGTCATCCCCGTGCGGTTGGTGAGCACGAGCAGCTCGAGCCGCCGACCGCCCCATTCCTTCATGGTGCCGATGCGGAAGTCGGACAACGATCCTGATTCTACGAGCCGGTCGCTGCCCTGGTACAGCAAATCCACGCCGTCGATGGAGCTGAGACCCGCCAGATACGCCGACGCTCCCACGGACACTCCGCCGGGTAAGCGGCGCGACACGACGACCGACCCATACTGATTCGCCGCCGTGTTCTCGCCGAACCCGCTCGTGGGGCCGTGATTCAGTTTTTGCAGCGCGAACACGGCGGCGCCGGCCCATGCCCCGCTACTCGCGACCCCGCCGACGGGCAGCGTGCTGCCGCCGCCCTGTCCCGCACTGATCCCGTGGGTAAACGGCGCAGTGAACATGCGTCCGACCCGGATGCTCGCCGCCTTTGCCGGGTTGGAGAACGGATCGGCCAACGTGTCGTCCAACGCGATCGCCACACTGGCCATCCCCGCCCGTGTGGCGGGAAAGATCGCGAACTGATCGTCCTGGTGGATCGGCACGGTCTTTGGCGTAACCAATTGACCGTGCGCCGCGGTGAGCGCGCCAAGCAACAGCGGTACTGCCCCAACCATCGTTCGACGCGAAACACCATCACTGCGGCCTGCGAGTCTGACAAAGAAACGGATCATGCATACCTCGAGTAAAGTGTGAATACCGGCCTCGTTGGTGGGACCGGCGTTCCATCATGTGTGCCACCGCCCCGATTCGCAACAAGAACCTGCGCCCGCCTATATTTCCGACGTCAGCATCGCCATTGTTCGTCCCGCAACGACGCCGATTGACACTTCGACAACATGAGACCGTGACGTCACCCGATTCTCGCCCGCTCGTCGGCGTCATCATGGGCAGTACATCCGATCTGAAATACCTGCAGCCCGCGATCGATCTGCTCACCGAGCTTGGCGTACCGCACGAGGCCAAGGTCGTCTCGGCGCATCGCACACCCGATTGGATGTTCGAGTACGCGTCAACGGCGGAAGCACGCGGAATCGAGGTGATTATCGCCGCCGCCGGTGGTGCCGCGCATCTACCCGGCATGGTCGCCGCCAAAACAATGCTGCCCGTGCTCGGTGTTCCCGTTCCCGCGACGATGCTCAACGGGCTCGACTCGCTGCTGTCGATCGTGCAGATGCCCAAAGGCGTTCCCGTCGGAACGCTCGCCATCGGTGAGCCGGGCGCCGTGAACGCCGCGCTGCTCGCGACGTCGATCGTCTCGATCCAGCGCGCCGACGTTCGCGAACGACTGCGCGCCTGGCGACAACGCCGCACCGACGACGTGCTCGCGAACACGACGCTGCCGCCCCGGAGCTGATGTCGATTATCGCGCCCGGTTCCACCATCGGCATCCTCGGCGGCGGTCAGCTCGGTCGAATGACCGCGATGGCTGCGCGCACGTTGGGTTATCACGTCCACGTGCTCGATCCCGACGCCGAATGCGCCGCCAGCGCCGTAGCTGATCGCGTGGTCGCCGCGAAGTTCGATGACGCCGACGCCGCGGCCGATCTTGCATCGCAGTGCGACGTCGTGACACTCGAGATCGAACAGATTGGCGTCGCTGCCCTCGACGCCGCGTCGCGCCACGCTCCGCTGCGGCCCGGCGCGTCGATCCTTGGCGTCGTTCAGGATCGCGGACGACAGAAACGCTGGCTGGCGCAGCACGGGTTTCCCATTGGCGAGTATCGCGACGTGTCGAACGTCGCGGAGCTCGAGTCCGCGGCGCGCGAGCTCGGGCCACTTCTGTTAAAGGCGTGTCACGGCGGGTACGACGGACGGAGTCAGATTCGCGTCGACGCCGCAGCGGAATCGGGCGAAGCGTGGGTCGCATTGGGTGGACGGCCATCCGTCGCCGAACGCCTGCTCGATCTCGACAGTGAATTGTCGGTCATGGTGGCGCGGCGCCCGAGTGGTGAGGTCGCGGTCTTTCCCGCCGCATTCAACGTTCACGAGCGGCAGATTCTCGCTTGGTCGGTGCTTCCGGCGCCGTTGCCGCCAGGCGTCACCAAACAAGCGGAAGAAATTGCCAGAGGCATCGCCGAGGCGTTTGGACTTGAAGGGATCTTGGCGGTGGAGATGTTCGTGCTTGGCGACGGAACACTCCTCGTCAACGAGCTGGCCCCACGCCCACATAACTCCTTTCACGAGACGGAGGTCGCCTGCTCGACGAGCCAGTTCGAGCAGCTCGTTCGCGCCGTGTGCGACCTTCCACTCGGCGACACGCGCGTGCTGCGCCCCGGCGCGATTTTCAATTTGTTCGGCGAATTGTGGGAGAAAGGACCGCCGCGGTTCGAGGCGGCTCTCGCGCAGCCCGGCGTTCGATTACATCTCTACGGCAAGCGCGGCGCCCGCGCGGGTCGCAAGATGGGGCACCTTTCAGCGATTGGTGACACACCGGAGGACGCGCTCGCGCGAGTCCGTGCCGCGGCGACGGCGATTCGGTGACAACCAGCACACGAGGCTCGACACGTGATCAATGACTCGACAGCTCTTCTTCGCGCGCTGATCGTTGCGCCGGCTATGCTCGCGGCGGTGACGTGCTCGCAGCCGGCCGTCTATACACCGCCAAGCCCGTCGCCCACGGCACCTGCCCGACCAGCGGCGTCCACCAGCGCGCCGGCGCTTGGCACGTCGGCCACCGCGACGATTCGTGACCTCAACGGCGCCCGCGTCGGAACGGCCACGTTCACCGACACGTACGCCGGCCTCCTCGTCGTCGGCTCGATCACGAACCTCGGGCTCGGGGCACACGGCATCCATCTTCACGCCGTCGGAAAGTGCGACGCGCCGTTCACCTCCGCCGGACCGCATTTCAATCCGCTGAATAAACAGCACGGATTCGAGAATCCAAACGGACCGCACCTGGGCGACATGGCCAATGTCGATACGCCAGCGGCCGGCGCGCTTCGATTCGAGATGTTGGTACCGGGCGTGACGCTCAAAGGCACGAACGCACTGCTCGACGCCAACGGCGCGGCGATCGTGATCCACGCGGCGCGCGACGACTACAAGACCGACCCGGCCGGCGACTCCGGCTCACGCATTGCCTGCGGCGTCATCGTCGCACGCTGATTCATGCGCATCGCGGAGTTCACGCTCGAACGATACTTCGCCAAATGGGAGTTCGCCGTGCGCCACGTGCTCGGCGCGTCGGACCTCGAGCCCTACCGACTCGACGAGCTGCTCGCGCTGGCCGACGATGACGCACGCTGCCGCTGGGACGCGCTGACCCTCGGCTATGCCGAGTCGCTCGGGCTTCCCGCGCTGCGCGAAGCCATCGCGCAGCTCTATGACCACGTCGCATCCGACGATGTGATCACGTTTGCCGGTGCCGAGGAAGGCATCTATCTCACGATGCACGCGCTGCTCCAGGCGGGCGATCACGCTGTCGTGATGTGGCCGTCGTACCAATCATTGCACGAAGTCGCTCGCTCCGCGGGTGCATCGGTCACGCTTGTGCCGCTCGATCCGCGCGACTGGTCGTTCGACGTCGACGCGGTCGCGGCGGCCATGAGGCCCAACACGCGGGTCATCGTCGCGAACTCGCCGCACAACCCCACGGGCAGCCAACTGTCGGCCGACCAATTGGCGCGACTCGTGTCGATCGCCGAGCAGCACGGCGTCCATCTCTTCTCCGACGAGGTGTACCGTCTACTCGAGCACGACGCTCCGACGCTTCCCAACGCCGCCGACTGTTCCGACCGCGCGATCAGCCTCGGTGTGATGTCGAAATCGTTCGGACTCGCCGGATTGCGAATCGGGTGGGTGGCCACGCGCGATCGGGACCTCTATCGAAAGCTCGCGTCGCTCAAGGACTACACCACGCTCTGCAACAGTGCGCCGAGCGAGATCCTGGCGTTGATTGCATTGCGCGCCCGGGAGCGCGTGCTCGAGCGCTCGCGAGCCATCGTGCTCGGCAACCTCGAGCTGCTCGACGGCTTCTTCGCGCGAAACGCCGACCGATTCGCCTGGGTGCGGCCGCGAGCCGGGAGCGTCTGTTTTCCGAGGCTGCTGACCGGCGACGTCGACGAATTCGCCGCGGCGTTGGTGGAACGTGAAGGCGTCCTCATCGTACCGGGATCGCAGTTCGCATATCCGGGCCGTCATTTTCGGCTGGGCTATGGCCGCCGCGACATGCCTCAGGCGCTGGCGCGCCTCGAGGCATTCGCGGAGGCAGTCTGACCGGCACTCCCCTTGCGCAGCGTCCGGCCGTGACTGACTCGTTCGATTCCAACCGTCCACCGGACGCACTCTATCG